>VSNO01000123.1 GCA_009774375.1 Lachnospiraceae bacterium | reverse complement strand
GAAGAATATGCTTTTAGATGGATTTTGATGAAATATACGAATAATTTTAAAAACCAGTACGCCGCTGATTATGGAAATATATTTGGTGAGTACACAATATTAGCTGCTCAAATGAAAGAAAATATACGTGTGTTCTCAATGCAGGATATAAAGAATAGGTTATATTTTATAAAAGTCAAGAATAAACTTAAAGAAGTGGCAGAATATTCCGATAGCTTTAGAAAGCAGGTAAAAAGTAAAGGGATTGTAGATGGCGTTGTTTTTAATGTAATGTTTGAAGATATGGGATTGGATAAGGATTATGATGCCATAGAAGCTGATTTTACAATTACATTTGTTCAGGAGGATTCAAGATTGGATTATTTGCCCGAAGATCAATTGTGTGTCCGCAGGTTGGACGTAATAGATACAATACAAAAATTTAATGGTGAAGAAGTGCCTGATAATTATAAAATATTTATCAACGAATATAATCAATCGAAAGCCATATTGAATCAGAAGAATAGAGAGAGTAAAGTTAATAAAGCGAGGATGTATAAAAAACATTTTAGAGCAGATAATAAGTATGGGTTAGGAGGTAAATCAAATGACAGATTTGAACGTCAGGTTTGATGAATTCGTAGAAAAACTGAATCATATGAGTGTGACAGAGTTTGACAATATGCTTATTCGTTGTGGGATTGAACGAATTAAACCTTCTGTGGATTCAAATTATGTTTGCTGCCTTAAAAAAACTTTTTCGGAGACAGACAAGGAATATATTGTCGGATCAGTATTTAAAGCGGATGTATGTGATATGTATAATAATTTTGAGTTGGACAGTATTGGACAAGGAGTAGCTTAAGTATGGCAAATAATAGTGTAAGTAGCTTGAAATTTGTTAATTATGTAGTAGATCGTGTTGAATTTTATAATAATCCAGAATTTGAGGCCGATGAAGTGTCGATAAAGTTTGATATAAGGCCAGAGTACATAGAAGAAGATGGCGATTTAATGTTGATTTTGGATGTGGATGTGTTTAAGAATGCTGTCGCTAATAATTATCCGTTTGAGCTGTTTGTTAAGATGATAGGGTATTTTAAGCTGGAAGGTGATGGCGATATTAACCGGTATAGAAATAATGCGTTGGCGATAATGTATCCGTATATAAGATCCCTGGTTACGGGATATACAGCAAATTCGAATGTTACTCCTCTTATACTTCCGGTGATAAATGTAAATGCAATGTTTAATAAAGATAAAAAGTAGCAAAGGTGAGGACATTTTCCTTGCTTTTGTTATTTTTATGTATAGTGCTCTATCCGGTCAGTAATCGCACTGCCAGTGCCGAATATTTTGTCAGTCTGCAAGGCGGAGGAAGGAGGCGATGCGGTGGCATCGTTGACTGACGACAACGCAGCAGATGGCAAAATAGGCGGTGCTGAAAGTGTTATTACTGGCCGGATGGAGCAATAGCCCTATGTAGAGGAAATATGGCGCATGGGGTGCGCGGCGGGTAGGGAAGAAGACTTTTCACTGCTCGATGAATGGATGGTTTTAAGATACGGAAGATGTTTTTGGGCGATGGCGGGGGAGGAAGTGCGATGAGAGAAGAACAGAAGACATATATCAGAGGATTGTATCAGGAGATCAAAAAGGCGGAGGAGCAGATGCGGGACAGGCCGATGCCCGCGCTCACGAAGGAAGATTTCTTCCTGTTTCATGAGACGGGAAACCGGCTTGTGTATGAGAATGCCTATTTCGGGCGGAGGAAGTACCTGACAGTCTACGCCATACTGGCGCTGTGGAGTGGGGAGCTGTCGCGATCGGGGATCATCGACGAAGAGGCCGGGGATCGGACAGGGGATCTGTATATAAGACGTCTGGAAGAGATCCTGGTCAGCATCTGCCGCGAGGAGCGGTTCTGGGCGCTGCCCGCGCATGTGGATTTTGACCGGATCGACCTGCCGGAGACAGTTCACACGGTTGACCTGTTTGCGGCAGAGACCGCGCAGGCGCTGTCGGAGATCGCGCTGCGGCTGTATGACAGGCTTTCGCGTGAGACGGTGGCCTGCGTGGCGCGGGAAGTGATCCGGCGGGTGCTGCAGCCGTTTGCGGCGTCAGCGTTTCCGTACAGCTGGTGGGAGACTGACCGCTGCAACTGGTCTGCGGTATGCGCAGGTTCGATCGGCATGGCGGCGGTCTCGATCGAAGCGCTGAACTGCAGGATCATGGAAGCGTACACGCCGGATCAGCAGGAAAAGGATGCGCCGCTCCCGCCGGATATCCTGCTGTACCGCGACCAGTACAGACTGCTGCCGCAGAACTGGAAAGCGGACTGCCTGAGGCGTGCCGGAGATGCGCTGCAGTGTTACCTGGACGGTATGGAGGCGGACGGCGCCTGCACGGAGGGACTGGGATACTATAATTACGGCATGTCCTTCTACGCGGCGTTTGCGGAGGCGTGCGAGGCGGGCGGCAGAGATGCGCCGGGACGGCTGATGTATCGCGACAAGTGTGATCAGATCGCGCTCTTCCAGCAGAAATGCTATTTTATGGATCGCCATGGGGGCGGAGTCAGTATCAGCTTTTCTGACGGCAGCAGCCATGAGTCCTTTCTGCCGGGACTGACGGCGTATCTGAAGCGCTGTTATCCGCAGGTGGAGACACCCGGTTATGCGCTCGCGCGCCCGTTTGACGAGGATGCATGCTACCGCTATCTCACGAACGAGCGCAACATCAGCTGGCTCATCCGATACGGCGACAGCGGATCAGGCATGCGTGCGGAGGCGGATCCTGCAGATGAAAAACTGACACATGCTCAGAACAATAGTTCTGACAAAAGCCGGACACCAGGCGGGAACACGGTGTATCTGCTTCCGGCGGCGCAGTGGCTCATCTGTCAGGACGGCGACGGAAACGGGTTTGCCGCAAAGGGCGGCAATAATGACGAGAACCACAATCACAACGATATCGGACATTTTCTGTGCGTCTTTCACGGGGAGATGCTCCTCACGGATCTGGGCGCAGGCGAGTACACGAAGGATTATTTTAGCGATAAGCGGTATGAGATCCTGTGCAACCGTTCCATGGGGCATTCTGTCCCGATGATCAACGGGGAGGAGCAGTGCGCAGGAGCAGGATACAGGGCGGACCGATTTGCGTGGGACGAGGAGACCTGCACGCTGACGATATCCTTTGCAGGAGCCTATCCGGAAGGCAGCATAAAGAAGCTGGTGCGCCATATCAGGATGTGCGGGAAGCAGATCTGGCTGCAGGATCTTTTTATCCCCAGTGAAAATACCGGATCGATCACGGAAAATATCGTCACGGAGTATGAGCCGGTGATACAGGATGGAATGATATGGATCAGAGGGAAGCGCGGACAGTGCAGCATCCGGGTAGAAAACTGCAGGGATCACAGGATCAGGATCATCCCCTGTGCTCACAGCGACCATGCGGGGAACCACCGGACGGTATACCGCATCGCCTGGGAAGTCCGGCCTGGGCAGGAGGACAGCGCGGACTGTACGATGTGGATAACTTTCCATGATAATGAGTTTTTTGGATAATATCCACATGTTTATGCACAATATCCACAAAAACAGAGGGGAAGAATCCTTTGTAAATATCTAAAAATGTATAAAAAATGAAAAAATTGTAAATTTCTTAAAGAAAAAAACAGGGGCGCAATGGTCAATTTTACATCAAAAAATATTGATGAGTATATTGTTTTATGTCAGTAAAAGCGATATCATAGAGAGTGATAGAACATCGTTCATGAAATAAAATAAAACGGAGGTAAACAGTATGGCAATTTTAGTTACGGGCGGTGCCGGATTTATCGGCAGCCACACAGTTGTAGAACTTCAGAATGCAGGTTATGATGTAGTCGTGGTGGATAACCTGTCCAACGCGAGTGTCAAATCTCTGCAGCGTGTGGAGAAGATCACGGGGAAACCGGTCACGTTCTACAAAGCGGACATTCTTGACAGGGACGCGATGGAGAATATATTCGAGAACGAAGAGATCGATTCCTGCATTCACTTTGCGGGTCTGAAAGCGGTGGGCGAGTCCGTTCAAAAGCCATGGGAATATTACAACAATAATATAGCGGGCACGCTGACACTCGTGGATGTGATGAGAAAGCATGGCTGCAAGAACATCATCTTCTCATCCTCTGCTACGGTATACGGCGATCCTGCATTCATTCCGATCACGGAGGAGTGCCCGAAGGGACAGTGTACCAACCCGTACGGCTGGACGAAATCCATGCTGGAGCAGATCTTATCAGATATGCAGAAGGCTGATCCGGAGTGGAACGTGATCCTCCTTCGTTACTTTAACCCGATCGGGGCGCATCAGAGCGGTACGATGGGCGAGAACCCCAATGGTATTCCCAACAATCTGATGCCGTACATCACGCAGGTGGCGGTGGGCAAGCTCGAGAAGCTCGGCGTATTTGGCAATGATTACGACACACACGATGGGACCGGCGTCAGGGACTATATCCATGTAGTTGATCTCGCTGTCGGACATGTGAAGGCGCTGAAGAAGATCGAGGAGAAGGCAGGACTCTGCATCTACAATCTCGGCACAGGCGTGGGCTACAGCGTGCTCGACATCGTCAAGAATTTTGAGGAAGCGACAGGCGTGAAGATCCCGTATGAGATCAAACCGCGGCGGGCAGGAGACATCGCAACCTGCTATGCAGATGCCGCAAAGGCAAGGGACGAGCTTGGCTGGACAGCGCAGTACGGTATTAAGGAGATGTGCGCGGACAGCTGGAGATGGCAGTCCAACAATCCGAACGGGTATGATGAATAAATAAAATACAGAAAATACCGCAGATTGGTCTGCGGTATTTTCTGCATTTCAGAATTCTATACTGTCGGTATCTCACCATTTTTGTAGCGGTTGATATAGCTGTGGATCCGGTCGTTTGGATTCAGCAGGTCGCTGATGGAAGAATCGTGATTCAGCGTGTCGATGATGTATGCGATATATTTACTCATATCACAGCTGATATACCATTCCTTCTCGAGCAGCTCCGGTTTCTGGTAGATCAGGTTCGTGGTGAGCACCCTGCTGATCAGCCCCTGCTCGTATGCCTCCTCAAACTTGTCGAGACCGGCAGTGAACAGGCCGAACGTGGACGCGGCAAAGATCCTGTTTGCCTTTCTCTGCTTCAGGTTGGTTGCTACTTCGATCATGCTCTCGCCGGAGGAGATCATGTCGTCGAGGATGATGACGTCCTTTCCCTCCACGCTGCTTCCGAGAAATTCGTGCGCCACGATCGGGTTGCGCCCGTTCACGACTCGCGTGTAGTCGCGGCGTTTGTAGAACATGCCCATGTCGAGCCCCATCACATTTGCCATGTAGATGGCGCGCCCCATGCCGCCCTCGTCGGGGCTGATGATCATCATGTGGTCCGCGTCGATGGTCAGGTCAGGGACATGGTTTAAGAGTCCTTTGATGAACTGGTAGGTGGGCGATACGGTCTCGAACCCGTTCAGGGGGATCGCGTTCTGCACGCGCGGGTCATGTGCGTCAAAAGTGATGATATTGTCGACGCCCATCCTGACCATCTCCTGAAGTGCGAGCGCACAGTCGAGGGATTCCCGTGAATTTCTCTTGTGCTGGCGGCTCTCATATAAATAGGGCATGATCACGGTGATGCGCCGTGACTTGCCGCCGATCGCAGCGATGATGCGCTTCAGATCCTGATAATGGTCGTCGGGCGACATATGGTTTTCCTGCCCGCAGAGGGAATAAGTCAGGCTGTAGTTCGTGACGTCGACCAGCAGATAAATGTCGTTGCCGCGCACCGACTCCAGGATCTCGCCTTTTGCCTCTCCGGTCCCGAAGCGCGGAACGCGGGTATTGATGATATAGGAGTCGCGCTGATATCCGGCAAATGCAAGAGAATCCTTGTGTTCACTCTCACGCTCTGCTCTCCATTTGACAAGGTACTTGTCAACCATGTCCCCGAGCTCCTTGCAGCCACTTAAAGGAATGATGCCTAATGAACCTACAGGTATTGAGTTGAGATTTCTTTTTTCCTCACGAACTGGCATTGAAAAACCCTCGCTTTCTATTGTTTTATGTACAGTGATGTAATGAATCCTGTTTTCATTTGTTTACAGCTGCTGTCTTTTTCAACATCCGGATGTCCCGGCCTGTCAGTTTGCAAATGTCATAATGGCTTGTGATGCGGGAAAAGATCCTGTCGGAATAGCGGTCCCGCAGTTCTCCAAGCGATAGATTAGTTGTGATTATGGTCGCTTTTTTGCGCAGGTGTCTGTTGTTCAGACAGGAAAAAAGCTGGGAGGAAACAAAAGAGTTTGTGAGTTCCGTCCCCAGATCATCGATGATCAGCAGGTCGCAGTCACAGATGTCATCGGAGATACCGGATGCCGCCTCCGCGCTCTCCCTGTCAAAAGTACTCCTGGACAGGATATCAAAAAGCTGGGAAGCGCTGAAGTAGATCACCAGGTTTCCCTGGTCGATCAGTTCCTTTGCGATACAGCAGGACAGAAAAGATTTACCCGTTCCTACTGTACCATAAAAAAACAGGTTTCGGTAGTCCTTATTGAAGCTTTTTACGAAATTTTGGCATATTTGTACAGCTTTTGCAAATTTTTCAAGATCCTCTCCCGCATAATAATCATACGAAAGTGAACCAAAATTTTCTGTCAGGAGCAGGTTCTGGATATGGGACTGCTCGTAGATCAGGTTGATCTCCTCCGCGCGGAAACAGCTGCACTTCTGGCTGCCGATGTAACCAGTGTCGCGGCATTTGCCGCAGGCATAGACCGGGGACAGGTAGTCGTCAGGGAAGCCGTATGTGCGCAGCAGGGCGCTCTTTTTTTCGGCGAGCTCCTTTAAGCGTTGTTTTAATTCCTGCAGTGCATTTTCGTTCCCGCCAAGGAGTTTCCTGCCCTGCTCGATGGAGATGGAGGCGACCTGACGGTCCAGAGCCTCATAATCCGGGATCTGCCGGTATACGGTTTCTGTATTGTGTTCCAGACGATGTCTGGCGGCGCGCTGCTTCTCCTCGTAGGAGCGCATGATCGCATCGTACTGGCTGTTTGTCAGTGCCATCGTTTGTACCTCGTTTGCTTTCGCGGTCTTTATTTAATTGCTCAGTATATTCTGCTCTAACGCATCAAAGTCGTAGGTATTTTGTGCGAAATTGTTAAATTTATTCCTGGCCGGGGCCGCGTCAGTTCTGTTATGTATCCTGCGCGGCTTGTCCGCATTCTGGGCGGTGCGCTTGTAGGCGGCGTCGGCCGCGGGAATGTCAGCCTTGTGATGGACGCCGGCCTGATACCATTTTGTGAGGATCCCGTCCGCGTAGGCGAAGCGGTGGCTGTCCGTTGTCATGACCGTCTTGTCGCAGGCCTCCTGGATCACATCCAGCAGAAAACCGTAGTCCTTTGTCCATTTGTTTATGTATTCAAGCTCCTTGGGAGCAGGATTGGCATTTTTGCCCAGTGATTTCATGATCGTGTAGACGACCTTGTCATATTTGCGCGATGCGCTCTGGGCGTCCGTCGGGGACGTGATCCCCTGCTCGTGCCACGCCAGGGCTACTTTTTCAATGTAGCGGAAATCCTTTTTGCCGCGTTCCACACAGTGCTGCACCAGATAGTCGATCAGGTCTGTCGAGAAGCCGAGCCGGTCGTACAGGAAGAGGATGGTTTCCATATCGCTGCGCGTCAGCGGTCTTGCGACGTACTGTTCCGTGACCATCAGCAGCTGCTCGATATCCTCATTGCTCTTAAAGCGCTTGAGCTCGTCGAGCGAGTAATCCGGTCTGACGATATCACTGCTGCCATATTTTCCATTTGCGGGCTGACTGCCGGCGGCGGCAGTACGATCCGCGGCCATCGGGGCTGTTACGGCCCTGGCAGTCATGCCCGTCTGCATGGAGGCCGGCCTTATAAAGGATAAGACCGGGGTGATACGGGGAGCCGTTCTGGGCGCCTCGTACGTGTTTTCGAGGGAAAGTACCCTGATCCCGGACAGGTTGTGAGCCGCGTCAAAGTCGAGTGCCAGAAGCTGTCTGGATTCCCAGTACGTCAGCGACCGGAGCACATCCTTTTCCGTATAATTGAACTTGTCCGCGATATCAGTTACGCTTGTTGGGAGATTCGCGTTCATCATGCGGATCAGAAAAAGATAGATCTTGAGCTGCGCGTCGTTGGCATCTGCCATATACTCGTCAATGAATAAATTGGAAATGCTTGTCTGGTCGTTTGTGACAGCCCGGTAAATATTGACACGATTCATAATAAACCTCCGTCCGGTAATGGATTCCTTAGGATCGATCCGGCGTGGGAGCCACCGGTATCTGTAAGGTAAGTGTATTGTAGCACACCTGCGGAAAAAAGCAAGCCCGCCACACCCTTCAACCCCTTGTGAATACTGGGTTCACGGGCAGTGTGGATAATGTGGATAATGTGGATATCCGCATGCGCCGGGGTTCCGATCCCTTGTCAGACCGCAAAGGTAACATGTGGATTTTAATCGGGAGGAATGTGGATGAAAACAAAAAATATCCACACCCTTTTATGACGATTTGGTCACAAAAAAATGTGGATAATGTGGATAACTACAGCCCAAGCAGGTTTTCACCGATTTTTACGACATCCCCGGCGCCCATAGTTATCAACAAATCGCCGTCGATACAATTTTTTAATAAAAAATTTTCGATCTCGTCAAAACTCGGGATATAACAGCACTCCGTCCCTGTTTTTTCCAGCTCCGCCAACAGGTCCCTTGAACTGATGCCGATCGTATTTTTCTCCCGCGCGGCATAGATGTCCGTCAGGACGACCCTGTCCGCGAGTGAGAGCGCTCTGGCGAAATCTTTTAAAAAGGCTTTTGTGCGCGTGTAAGTGTGCGGCTGGAACACGCACCACAGAGTCTTATGGGGATAGTTTGCAGCGGCTTTGAGCGTGGCGGCGATCTCCGTCGGGTGGTGCGCGTAGTCGTCAAGGATCCTGACGCCTGCGACTTCGCCCTTGAGTTCGAAGCGTCTGTCCGTTCCGGCAAAGGCGGACAGGGCGCTGCGCACGACCTCCGGGTCAAAGCCAAGGATATCCATCAGGGCGATGACGGACAGGGAGTTCAGGATATTGTGTTCGCCCACGACGCCGAGTCTGATCGTGCCGCATTTCCTGCCTTTTCTGACAAGGGTGTAGGAGGCGCGCCCAAGCTCATCGTAGACAGCGTCCGCAAAGCTGTAGTCGGCGGAGGCGTCCGCGCCGAAGGTGACGATATTGCAGCCGAGTCCCCCGACAAGCTGTTCGATATGATCGATCCCGCTGTTGATGATCAGAAAGCCGTCAGCGGGAAGGATCTCGGCAAATCTTCGGAAGGAATGGCGGATATCGTCGATGTCTTTGAAGAAGTCCATATGATCCTCCTCGATGTTGAGGATGATGCTGATGCGCGGAAAAAAGCTCAAAAAGGAGTTGGTGTACTCGCAGGCTTCCGTCACAAAATAGTCGGACCTGCCGACGCGGATATTTCCCCCGATGGATTTCAGGATCCCGCCGATGGACAGGGTGGGGTCGGCATCCGCAGCCAGAAGCACTTCTGATATCATGGAAGTGGTGGTTGTCTTTCCGTGCGTGCCGCTGACCGCGATGGGGATCCTGTAGTTTTTCATGATCTGCCCGAGCAGGTCTGCGCGTGTCATGAGGGGGATCTGCAGCTCCTGCGCCGCGGCGAACTCGGGATTGTCGTGCGCGATCGCTGCAGTGTACACGACGAGGTCGATGGAAGCGCTGATGCTGCTGGCCATCTGCGGATAGCTGATCTTTGCCCCCATGGAGACGAGATGCTGCGTGAGGGGTGATCTCTTCGCGTCCGAACCGCTGACGGTAAAACCTGCCTCGATCAGGATCTGGGCGAGGCCGGACATGCTGATCCCTCCGATTCCGATAAAATGTACATGGATGGGGTTGTTGAAATTTATCTGATACATGGTTTGATATTCCTTCCTGTTATTTATTGCAGATCACACATATTGTCTTGAAGCTGCCAGTACAGCTGTATGTACTTGTTTCATTTTATTGTGATGCTACTATTAATATACACCTCACAGTGCAACTTTTCCATAGTTATAGAAAATAAAATCCGCACATAAGATTCAAAAATGGGAGCCGGATCATGGCAGGAAGGTAAAAAGAACATATATTCCGCGCTGATTTGGAAAAAATGTATGGAAATATTCAGGGGAATGACGTTAAAGTTGTTCCCTTTAACGAAAATGTATGCTATAATAAATCAGGGTCTGCTATATGCAAAAATATGCGAAGCCTATTATTATGCAAGTAGGGGTGACAACATGATTAAAAAAGAGATGATTGCCATGCTTTTAGCAGGTGGACAGGGCTCTAGACTGGGTGTCCTGACATCGAAAATGGCAAAGCCGGCCGTTGCTTTTGGAGGAAAATACCGGATCATAGATTTTCCGCTGAGCAACTGTATTAATTCCGGTATTGACACAGTCGGAGTGCTTACACAGTATCAGCCGCTGAAGCTGAACACACATATCGGTATCGGTATCCCCTGGGATCTGGACCGGAATGTCGGTGGTGTGACCGTATTACCGCCTTATGAGAAGAGCAGTGAGAGTGAGTGGTACACCGGGACTGCCAACGCTATCTTTCAGAATCTGGAGTATATGGAGAACTACAATCCGGACTATGTGCTGATCCTGTCAGGGGATCATATCTATAAGATGGACTACGAGGTGATGCTCGATTTCCACAAGGAGAGCGGATCGGAAGTGACGATCGCATCGATGCCGGTACCGATCGATGAGGCGAAGCGATTTGGTATCGTTATTACAGACGAGAATAAAAAGATCCTGGACTTTGAAGAGAAACCGGAGAACCCGCGGAGCAATCTGGCTCCATGGGTATTTATATATTTAACTGGAAAACACTCAAAGAGGCGCTGATCGCCAAAGCAGACCAGCCCGCGCTTGATTTTGGGAAGCATGTAATTCCATACTGCCATGAAAAGGGCTGCCCGATGTACTCCTACGAGTTTAACGGGTACTGGAAGGATGTGGGTACGCTGAGCTCCTACTGGGAGGCCAACATGGAGCTGATCGACATCGTGCCGGAATTTAACCTCTATGAGGAATATTGGAAGATCTACACAAAGAGCGAGGTCCTGCCACCCCAGTATATCGCACAGGACAGCGTCGTCGAGCGCAGCATCATCGGCGAGGGCTCGGAGATTTATGGACAGGTCTACAATTCTGTCATTGGCTGCGGCGTGATCATCGGCGAGGGCACGGTGGTGCGCAACTCCATCATCATGAACCAGACAAAGATCGGTGACAAGTGTACGATCGAGAAGGCGATCATAGACGAGTACTCCCAGGTGGGAAGCGGCACACAGCTCGGCGCATTCCCGGAGAAGGAAAACGATACAAGACCTGACATTTACAACAGCGGGCTTGTCACAGTCGGTGAGAAATCGACCGTTCCCGCCAATGTTAAGATCGGAAAGAACTCAGTCGTCTTTGGAGAGACTGTGGCTTCCGATTATCCAAATGGCGTGTTGGACAGCGGCAGGACATTGATAAAGGTGGGGGATTGAGAATGAGAGCATTAGGAATTGTATTAGCTGGTGGAAACAGCAGGAAGATGGGAGCGCTATCCCACAAGAGAGCGATCTCAGCAATGCCGATCGCGGGCAGTTACAGAAGCATAGATTTTGTATTGAGCAATATGTCCAACTCACACATTCAGAAGGTTGCGGTGATCACGCAGTATAATTCGAGGAGCCTTCATGAGCACTTAAGTTCATCGAAGTGGTGGGATTTCGGACGCAAGCAGGGAGGTCTGTATACATTCACACCGACAGTCACGCCGGACAACAGCAACTGGTATCAGGGGACTGCGGACAGCATTTACCAGAATCTCCTGTTTTTAAAAAGAAGCCATGAGCCATATGTAGTCATTGCCACAGGGGACTGTGTCTACAAGATGGATTACAATAAAGTGTTGGAATACCACATCGCAAAGAAGGCGGACATTACCGTCGTGGTGAAGGAGATGCCCGAGGATGCGGATGTGGACCGGTACGGCGTCGTCAGGATGAACGACGACGGGCGGATCGAGGAGTTCGAGGAGAAGCCCATGGTGGCGCGGTCAAAGACCGTGTCGTGCGGGATCTATGTGATCAGACGCAGACAGCTCATCGAACTGATTGAGAAGAGCGCCGAGGAGGGACGGCACGATCTCGTGCAGGACATCCTTATACGCTATAAAGATGTGAAGCGGATATACGGCTACAGGATCGAATCTTACTGGAGAAATATCGCGACGGTCGAGGATTACTATGGCACGAACATGGATTTCCTCAGGAAAGAGATCCGCGATTATTTCTTCAAACAGTATCCGGACGTATATTCCAAGGTTGACGATTTGCCGCCTGCAAAGTACAATCCGGGAGCACAGGTCCGCAACAGTCTGATCTCGAGCGGGTGTATCGTGAACGGAACGGTGGAAAACTCGATCCTGTTCAAGGAGGTCTTTGTCGGCAACAACTGTACTATCAAAAACTCCATCATTTTAAACGATGTGTATCTGGGCGATAACACCCACATTGAAAATTGTATTGTAGAAAGCCGCGATACTATTCGAGCGAACTCGCACCACGTCGGGGAGACCGGCATCAAGGTTGTGGTTGAGAAAAATGAGAGGTATGTTTTATAACAAAAAATCAACAAGACGAATCAACGACTTGCAAAAGGGGGACAAAAGAATGAGAATAACAGATGTTCGCGTTCGAAAAATCACAAAAGAGGGAAAAATGAAAGCAGTAGTATCGATCACACTTGACGATGAGTTTGTGGTCCATGACATCAAGGTGATCGAGGGTGAGAAGGGTCTTTTCATCGCGATGCCGAGCAAGAAATCGGCGGACGGCGAGTACAGGGATATCGCTCATCCGATCAATTCTAACACAAGGGATACGATCCAGAAGACGATCCTGGAGAGCTATGAGAAAGCGCTCCTGGAACCGGATGAGGAAGCAGTGTCTTAGGATATCATCAATCGAAATATAATGTGGGTAAAAGCCATCCGTTCATAGCGGATGGCTTTTTGTATATTTTTTTATTGACCTTTGGGAAGATTCAAGGAGAGGGGGAAGAAAAAAGTTGTTGTTAATTTGCGCATATTTGTTATAATGATACTATGGATCGTATTATTAAAAGAGAAGATTGAACAGATCCTGTAAACAAAACGAATGAAGCGAAAGTATGAGGGTAGAGTGCGATTATTATGCAGAATGTGATCAGGTTTTCTTTGTTTGGAAATTATGAACGGTTTAGTACGAATAACTTAGACAATTATATGCGGTTGATCGATTTTTTTGGAAAAAGAGGGTATAAACCTGCGACAACAAACGAGATGCAATTGCAGCAGAATGGTCAGGCGCATGTGCTTGTCATGCCTGTGTTTGTGAGCGAAACGGGGGCTGTCATAGAGATAACGTCAAAACGCATCAATTTTCATAAAGATATTTCAGATGTGGTTGGCGTTGAGGAGATGGGAAAAGAGTTTGTCAATGATTTTTTTGATTTGTTAGATGTGTTTGTAACTGATCTGTCGATCGAGTCTAACCGGGTGGCGTTGAATTGCTATATATTTATGGAAAAAATTTCGTTGGAAATGCCGACACAATCGACTTATTTTGATCATGCCGATCAGACAGAGATGACGGTGAGAAATGTTACGCAAAAAGAGGTGGAAAAGGAAGCGAGCAATATAATCGTCGAGAAATATGTCAATATACAGGGGGGATTTACCCGGTATTCTTA
>VSNO01000122.1 GCA_009774375.1 Lachnospiraceae bacterium | reverse complement strand
AGCTATCTATTTGACTTGACTTTGTAACTTATTAACTATAGCTCTTGTAGCTATATCATTATTATACTAGGAGTGAAAACGATGAAAATGATCAACAGGGAAGACATGCTCGAACTCACCCGCCGCATGACGCCGAAGCGAAACTGCTTCTCGCGCATCGCAGGCGCATATTTTGACGAGGAGGGATTCATTGACGGCACCTTTAACCGGCACTTTCTGAAATTGTCCCAAAAAGATATCGAGACGAATCTGCAGCTCGCAAAGACCGTACCATTTTCGGAGACCAACAAAAACCTGACATACTATCCCTTTTCTGCGGACGATGAAAAAGCCGGGCATACCTGGCAGCTTCTCATGGGATTAAAGGACTGCGAGCTGAAAAATGATGCGCTGCTGGAAATTTTTTATGAACTGATCGGGGAAAAATACCATGCCCAAAAACCCTATGCTGTCAGGATCCTCCACGGCAGCTACGATATCCCCATCAAGGCAAAGGACAAGGAAAGTCTGTGGGAATCGGAGGAGGTCTACAAGTTTATCATATGTACCTTCTGTCCGCTGCACGGCGATTATGAAGCCGGTCCTCCCGAGTGCGGCTTTCTGTTTCCGGCATTTACAGACCGCAGCGCCGATGTCCACGGCGTCATGGTCTATCAGGCAAACGATCAGCACCCGCACACGGAGCTCGTGCGAGAGATCCTGTTTCTCTGATTATATTCTGATCAATTTTGTTTCAGATAAAATGTGATCACCGCCTGCACATGCGGCGTGTTATAATGATCCAATGGAGGGATTTTTATGCGATACGTCAACGCGAATACAGTCCTGCCCGCCAGTCTGATCGCTGCGATCCAGCAATACTATCAGGGCGGCTGTCTGTATATCCCCAGCGAAAACCATCGTAAGAACCACCCAACGACAGAATACAGCATCGAGTTGGAAAAACGCAACCAGCACATTTACCTGAAACACCTCGAAGGGCGGCCAAACCGTGTGCTTGCAGTGCTGTATCATCTGTCCGAGTCCAGTATCAGAAGGATTGTCGCAAGAGAAAGGATCCATTATCAGAATATGAAAGAGACGATCAGGCAGCTCCTGCCCCTGTGGGGCATCACAGACGGCAGGCTCACAGAAGACGGCGGCACATACGTTTCGCACCAGAATGCCTTTTTTCTCCTGTCAAAGAAGCTGCCCGGCAGCAACATAACTGACCTGAAAGACCAAAATATGGCCCGGAAAATGGGCTGTGCGATCGCGCGGCTGCACCTTGCATTTCTGCAATGTGAAAAGGAGATCACATTCTGGGACAACAGCTTCCTGGAAGAGATGAAAGGCTGGGTACAGGAAAACCTGCGCACCAGCGGCTGGCAGCCCCTGAGTGAGGCAGCATACCTTACGGCAGTGTCGAATTTAGAACAGTTATACGATCCGTTACCCCGGCAACTGATCCACAGAGACGTGCATTTTGGAAATTTTCTGTTCCTGGACGGAAACTTTTCGGGATACATTGACTTCGATCTGAGCCAGAAAAATATCAGGATATTTGTTATCTGCTATTTCCTGACAGGGCTGCTGGCAGAAGAGACCGCAGAGCCGATCACCAAAGCTAAATGGCTCGGGATCCTCAATGCCGTGATCACCGGATACGAAAGTATCACAAAACTCACCGAGGCAGAAAAAAACGCGGTCTTTTGCGTGATGCAGTGCATCGAGATCTTATTTGTGGCATACTTCACCGGCATCGGGGACGTCCAAAGTGCAAACGGCGCATACCGCATTTTTCATTTCATACAGGATTGTGAAAACGAATGCCCTTTAATTTAAGAGCCCATTTACAGACCTGTCCGGTTTCCCCAAGCATGATGCCCTGATAATTGCAGAACATCTCTTTGCAGTCTTCCTCTTCAAGCGCCGTAAAGAAATCGTCCGCCAGATTGTCATCGAAGCTGCCAGACGCCTCTAAAAATGCTTCGCTGTTGTCGTACGTAACATCAGATATCGTAATCGGATACGAAAGTTCCGAAGCGACCGCCGGCCAGTCACGTGCCAGAAACTGCTGCCTGACCTGCACCGCATAACGCTCAACGTCTGCAGCGGTGATACTGGTCGCCGCACGATAGAAACCACTGTCCGCTCCCATTCCTTCCTCCGGCTGTGAAGCAATGCTCTCTGAGCCTTCAGCCATGTCCTCTGTATCCGCAGCATTATTGGCAGATACCGGATCATGTGCTGTCTCTGTGATGACCGCGGAAATCTCCGCCTGTGGTACTTCAGCGGGCATTTCCGCCTCTCTTGTGCCACTCTCTTCTGCCACATGCGATTCAGATGCTGGCAGAGTGACTACTTCTTTATCTTTATCCGGCACACGATCTGAACAGCCATATAATTGTGCGCTGAGCAGGAGCATAAAAAAAATCGATCATTTTTTCATGATCTGTCGTCCTTCCTTTGTGATGTACTCTGTTATTCCTTTATTATGATAAATAATATTATACACCATGTTATCAATGTGTCAAGGATTTTGTACATTGTTCGCGGGCGTTTCATCTTACAATTTACACCCATTATTTATTGAAGAATCAGCAACAATCAATACATTATCTCTTTTACACCATTCTCATTCATGCTATACTAGAAAACGAAGGAGATGTTTACACATGTATAAAATACTAATGATTGAAGATGATGGATTCTTGGCCGATGATTATATTACCAAACTGGAAGAAAATGGATTTAATGTAGATTTTGAAAACGATATTAATATTTTTTATGAAAAAGCAAAAAATGATGATTATGACGCCATTGTGCTTGACCTTGCCATGCCCTACAACAGTATCAAAGAAGAGCTGGATATCGATGAAATAGAAACTCATGGCGGATTTTATACAGGGTTAGTAGTTGCCAAAAGGCTGCGTAATGACGGTGTCTGCACTAAGATTATCGCTTTGTCGCATTCCAATTCGCCCGAAGCAATAACATGGTTTTCCCAGGATAATTCGTCTGCTTTTATATCCAAGTTTGCATACCCTCCCTTAGAATTTGCCATGATATTGAAACACATTCTCAATAATCCCGAACTCACATTTGGCGAATTAGACGAACAGCATGCTTTACTATACAGATTACAAACATTACGCAGTTCCATTCCAGGCTCACAATATGAACTACTAAAACACATTGATCGTGCAATCCAATCATTGGAAAATGATAATAGCGAATCCTTTAAAATCTCAATCTCAGGGATTCTTTCTTCTATTGCAAATATTGCAGGTATTATTTCCTCCATACCTACAGTCGGGGACATTATTGCTCTCTTAAGCGAACTTGTTAAATAGTATGTTTTAATTTGAGCGCTTTCACCACCGCTCCCCCGATCCATGCGCCGATCGTATTCAGGACGAGATCGTCCAGCTCCGAAAAACCAGTCCCGAACACAAACTGCATCGTTTCGATCAGGAGAGAAAACAAAAAGCCATAAAGCGCCGTCCGCAAAAGCCTTTTCGATATCCCCATATACTGCAGATACATGCCAAACGGGACAAACCAGACGATATTCCCGACAAACAGATAGGTGAACGAAAACCAGTCGCCGCGCCTGATCAGATCGATATATCCCTCAAAAAGTGTCAGAATGACCTGTCCATTCTGGCACAGGTTCTGCAGGGTAAAGGAAGATCTGAATACCGTGATCCGCAGAACAACTGCAAGATATAACAAAAACAAGACCGTCGCTGTCATTTTATGAAACTTTTTCATCTGCCGCACATCCTCACATCACACTCCCCAATTTACAGATCCCGCTTCGCTATGGCTTCAAATACGAAACCAGCGGTTCGATATACTCCGCAAAAGAACCAGCGTACCGATCCCGCTCCTTTCAAACAGCTTTTTCGCTTTCCGATAGCCGTCGATCATACCTGCGTGCAGTCCATCCGCTCCGCGATCAACTCCGCATATTTTTTGTAAAGCCCGTACTGCTCTTATAAACCGCGATCATTTTACGCTGTTTCACAATCTTCACCTCCGGTCATCATCGCGGCGATCGCCAGCATCTTATACGCAAAATTGTCCGGAACAGTTTCAGCGCTTCCCGTAATATTTTTAAAATCGCATGTGGCGATCGACGCGCAGCCGTCCTTTGGAACACACTTTACAATGATCGGAACCGACCCGTCCCAGTCAAAATTGCGGCCGCAGACGTGGCTGTTCCCATCGTCCAGCGCGGAGATGACACTGCACGCCGCCCCCCTCACTCGTCACATCCACTGCCGCCTTCCATTTTTTACCTGATCTGTTCTTCATGAAAACATCATCCTTCCATCAGCACAACACACGCAAACGGCGGCAGCTCGATCGTACCGTTCAGCAGCTCCCCGGTCTCCACATTCTCATAGCGCGCCAGCAGCTCCACCGACACCGGTTCCCTGTTAAAGTTTTGCAGGAACCAGATCTTTTCCGACTGGCCGCCGTCCTCTGCAGCCCTGCTCCGCTCATTTACCGTGACACCCTCTGCCAGCCTGACCTGCAGTCCGCACTCCAGTCCCCGCTCCCACAACACCTGGCCGTACAGCTCTTTCAGAAAGCTTCCTTCATTGATGGACGCGATATAGTATGCCTCCCCGTCTCCATAGACATTCCTTGTGAGCGCCGGATATCCTTTATAGAAATCATTCTGGTATTCGGCGAGCACCTCTGCGCCTTTAGCATGGATCAGACCGCACAGCCCCGTGATCCGGTGATCTGTGCCGTGATACCGCACGCTGTTTTCGCAGTATCCTCCCGGCGCATCGATCTCCTCCGTCCGGATCCCAAGCACATCCTCCAGCGGGTGCGCTCCCGTAAAGGTCAGGTCAGAGTCGTCCACCTCGCCGCTCCAGCAGGTCGTGATATAACACCCGCCCCGGCTTACGAACGCCCGGACCCTCTCGGCATAACCTTTTTTGTACATATAGTTGAGCGGAGCGATCACCACACTGTAAGGGTCGAGTGCACCCTCCATATCAACCATGTCAACGTCAATGCCCATCTCCCACAACGGTCTGAAAAAATCCAGAAATGTTTCCAGGTAATCCAGATCATTATCCACAGCATAGGCGTTCTGCACCGCCCACCAGTTCTCCCAGTCAAATACCATGGCGATCCTTGGGCGGTTGCAGGTGCCGACCACCTTTGGCGCGATCTTTTCCAGGCGCTCACCCAGCCGTGCCACCTCGCGAAATACCCTTGTATCCGCGCCGTTTCTGTTGTCGACCACCGCGCCATGGAACTTCTCGCTGGATCCCCTGCTCTTTCGCCACTGAAAATACTGCACGCTGTCAGAGCCGCATGCCACTGCCTGCAGCGAGGACAACGCATGCATTCCCGGCCGTTTTAACCGGTTGATCTGCCGCCAGTTCACGACAGACGGCGTGCTCTCCATCAGCAGGAAGCTCTTCTTTTTCAGGCTCCGCATCAGACTGTGCGCCGCCGCTGTGCGTGCTGCCGTCCACAGTTCATCCGCACCGCTGTGCCAGTCCGGATAGCTGTCCCATGAAATGATATCCAGCTCCTTTGCCCACCGGAAATAATTGAAAGTATAGAAAAATTCCATCATATTGGCAGTAACCGGAAGTGTGCTGTGGCTTCGGACCGCCCTGATCTCCTCCCTGCAGAAATCGAGCTGCCTGCTGTCCACAAAACGTTTCCAGTCCAGGTTCTGCCCATGCACCAGATCCTCCCCGCGCGCGGAAGCGCTCCTGACCTGGCTCCAATCCGTGTACGTATGGCTCCAGAAGCTTGTCCACCACGCCGCATTCAGCCTGTCGAGGGAACCATACTTCTCCCGCAGCCACTCACGGAAAGCATTCTGGCAATGCTCACAGTGACAGGCGCCGTCGCCTCCATTGCCGCCGATCTCGTTGGAGATATGCCACCCGATCACGCCGGGGTGATTGTTGAACCGCTCCGCGAGCCGCGTGTCGATCTGCCGTGCCTTCTCCCGCATGACAGGAGAACTCGGACAGTAATTATGCCGTTTTCCGGGAAAATTGCGCACACCGTACTCGTTCACCTGCAGCACTTCCTCATATTTGCCCGTAAGCCATTGGGGCATCGCGCCGGTAGGCGTTGCAAGGATCGTATAAATGCCATTCTCATACAATCTCTGTATGATCCCTGTCAGCCACTCGAGATCGTACCGCCCCTCCTCCGGCTCCAGACGGCTCCACGCAAAGATGCCGAGCGTCACGCAGTTGACGTTTGCCCTTTTCATCAGCTGCAGGTCCTCCTCGAGAATCTCCGGCCGGTCGAGCCATTGATCCGGATTGTAGTCCCCTCCGTGTATGATCCCTCCAAAGTTTCCCATTATTCTTCGTTCCATGATATCCTCCCTGTATTATGATCCCTCACGATTTTTATTTATCTTAACACAGTCCGTCCCTTTTTGAAAGCAGACAGATCAAAAAAGATATACCCTGCGCCTGCAAAATCCCACTCATTAACTTACTTATTCGAAATAATCTGAAATAAATTGAAAAAGAGCTTGACTGTAAACCTTGTTGATACTTTATAATTCAAAGGAAATAATAATTTGTAATCGGAAGATACGGCATGGAGCTGGGGCGTGGAAAACCACGGTTTTAAGAGGTCCAAAGAGGAATATTTTTTTAGATTGCAGGAGGTAGCGTCATGACAATAAAAGAAGTTGAGGAACAAACAGGTTTGACACGTTCCAATATACGTTTTTATGAAAAAGAAAAACTTATAGAACCGTCACGAAATGATAAAAACGGATACAGGAATTATTCTGAAAAAGATGTTGAAAACATTAAAAAAATCGCTTATTTGCGGACACTGGAAATTTCCATTGAAGATATCCGCAATATCATATCTGATAAAGTATCATTGGCAGAAATTGTAAAAAAACAAACGACAACAATCAAAACACAAATAGAAGGTTTAAATCAGGCAAAAACCATGTGTGAAAGAATGCTTGAATCTGGAAATATCAGTTTTGACGAATTACAGGTTGAGAAATATGTAGCAGATCTGGAAACTTATTGGAGTGATCATAAACCTGTTTTCAAACTCGATTCAGTTAGCTTCCTGTATATTTGGGGCAGCCTCATTACATGGACAGTTATTACATTCTTGTGCTTGATAATCGGAATATTATCATATGCGAAATTGCCATCAAAGATTCCTGTTCAATGGGACAACGGATTCGTAACTTCGGCTGCAGATAAGAAATTTATTTTTGTATATCCATTCGCCTGTATCTGTATCCGTATTTTATTAAGACCAGTTATCTATGTGAAATTTTTAATGAACTATATCTACGGTGAACTTATAACAGAATATTTGTCAAACTATTTATGTTTTGTTGCGCTGTCAGTAGAGGTATTTTCTATATTGTTTGCATACGGATTGATAAAAAGCGTCGTTGCCGTATTACTTGTAGATACAGTTTCGAATATTGAGATCCAGATAGATCTATTCACTAAAATAACTTTGGGTCATAGGCCGGCATTCAAATGATATCCAAAAGTTTTGCCGCTCCTTGAATACCTCACAGAAGAAAAGTTTTACCTATAGGCACGACCGGAGAAGAACCGGGCAATCATTTTCCTTTACTTTTTCAGCATTACATGTAGCGGGAAAAAAGCTATAAATAGCTTGGGGAAATGTACGGCCGGGTATCAAATCCGCTGAACTTTACAGCTTCTGCACAGAGAAATAGATGTGCTTTCACATGGGGATTCCAAATCTTTTGCCTTATGAAACGATTGTCTGAGCGACCAGCGGAAAGCCGGAAGCCGTGGACGAGGTTTTACGGCATTACAGCAAGCGAATCCGAATCGCCGCCATTGAAAACGGGCATATTGACAGAGATACCGAGAACAGCATAAGATCCCAGCTTGTTGCTGCATTGTTCAAGTTTCGTTTTGATGAGCAGGAAGTATATGAAATTGCTTTCTTTTTTGAAAAAATGGATATATAATAAAGCAACGACAAATCGGGATTTATTAAGGAGGACAAACCCGTGAACAACGAATGGAAAAGGTTATATGAAGAAGCAATGAGCGTTTTGAATCCCCATGATGTATCAAATAAGATGTGGGTAGGGAGTGTGGCATCTGCCGTACTCACCAAGAAAGGTAATATTTATACGGGTATATGCATTGATACGGATGGCTCTATAGGGATGTGCGCGGAAAGAAATGCTTTATCAACAATGCTTACATATGGCGAAAGTGAGATTACAAAAGTGGTTTCAGTATATAAAGATGGAAATATAATTCCATCTTGCGGTATTTGTAGAGAATTTATGATGCATTTAGGCGGAGATGTGGAAAATATTGTGATTCTATTGGATAAAGAAGGGCGGACAACAAGGTTGATCGATCTGATGCCTGAATATCCACGACATAAATAAATTCCGTTTTATCTGCAATCGCAAATGGAGGGACAACGATCATGACAATCAGGACAATGAAGATCGAGGATTTTGAAAAAATATATGATTTATGGATACATACGGAAGGAATGGGATTGAATACCATCGATGATTCAAGGGATGGAATTGCCAAATATTTATTGCGGAATCCTAATACATGCTTTGTTGCTGAGGACAACGAAAAACTCATAGGTATTATTATGAGTGGACATGACGGACGCAGAGGCTTTATCTATCACACTACTGTCAGGAAAGAATACAGGGGGCAGGGAGTCGGAAAAAAACTGGTTGATTCCGCACTGAAGGCTTTGGAGGCAGAGGGCATACACAAAGTGGCATTGGTGGCGTTTGAGAAAAATGTATCAGGCAATGCTTTCTGGGAAAAGGTTGGATTCACTGTAAGGAATGACTTGGTTTATAGAAATAAAAATATACACCAGCTCCAAAGGATTGATCTGATCTAACACGGAGGCTATATTATGGAAGTAACATTGTTAAGGGCAGACATTAACAACGCAAAAGAGCTGCACGCCATGCAGGTTGAAGCTTTCAAGGAATTATTGGAGAAATATCAGGATTTTGACACCAGTCCTGCAAATGAAAACATGGAAAAAGTAGAAGCACGCTTGAAACAGGACTTTACATTTTACTATTTTATCTGTATCGGGCAGCAAAAAGCAGGAGCGATCCGTATTATTGACAAAAAGGAAAACGGAAAAAACAAAAGAATTTCCCCAATATTTATACTGCCGGAATTTCAAGGAAAAGGAATTGCACAGAAAGCGATCCAGCTGTGCGAAGAACTGCATGGAAATGAAAATTGGGAGCTGGATACCATTATGCAGGAGCCTAAAAACTGTCATCTATATGAAAAAATGGGGTATCGGCAGACAGGCAAAACAGAGGTCATTAACGAACGACTTACATTAACATTTTATGAAAAGACGGCGGCAGACAGAACATGAATGTGATCATACCTGGTTCCGGAGGCTGTGTCAGCGCGCCAAGAGCATGTTGTAGCTGCCGCGCATGTACAGAAGCGCGGCAGAATGCATCGATCTTCTGCGTGCTTAACCTTTTATATGTTTATATGTGCTGACATACAAAACAGCCGCAAGCAATATCGAAAGAATGTCGGCTGCCGGCTGCGCCCAGACTAACCCGGTAAGTCCTAAGACTGCTTTCAGAATGAACAGAACGGGAATGAAAATGATTCCCTGTCGGCTCAAATTGATAGCCAGCGAAGCTGTGGCTGCTCCCATAGCCTGTAAAGCGTTGGTAAGGACATAGAACACGCCGAAAATGGGACTCGTTGTAAGTAAGATTTTCGCAAACTGGACGGCGTAATCAAAGGCTGTCACATCAGCTAAAAATGCACTGACGATTTGGTTTGTAAACAGATAGCAGATAACGGTCAAAACAACGCCTAAAATAAAGGAAAAAATGAAAGAGAACTTAAACACGTCCCTGAACCGTTTCCATAGCTTTGCGCCTACACAATATCCCAGCAGAGGCTGTACGCCCTGCCCCAGCCCAATACATACCATGCCTGTTATCGTTACAACTTTCATCGCAACGCCCATTCCGGCAATCGCCATATCGCCGTATTCTGCCATTTGGCTGTTGATAATGATCTGTGAAACGCTCATCAGCATAGAGCCTAATGCAGCGGGTACGCCAATGGCAAGCACGCTGCTGCAAACCTTTTCCCTTAAGGTAAAATCTTTCAGCCGGACACTAAGGCTTGATTTTCCACGGAGAAAATAGGAAATGTAATATCCTGCCCCGAACACGTTCCCGATCACGGTGGCGATAGCAGCCCCGGCGATATTCCACCCAAAACCTAAAATCATAATCGGGTCAAGAACTACGTTCAGCAGGTTTCCTAAAAGCTGCCCCATACAAGCCCGCCCCGATTCTCCCTCTGTACGGATTACATTGGCGTAACAGTTGGAGATCAGCACAAAAGGCCCGCTGCATACAACGATCATCAGATAGGTTTTCGCTAAATCCCATGTATCGGAACTTGCCCCGATAAGGGAAAGTATCGGCTCCATAAAAATCAGGAACAGCGCCGCCATAACCACACCCACAATCACGCAGCCCCACATGCAGAAAGAGCATACTTTCTTTGCATAGTCCTTTCTTCCCTCTCCCAACGCACGGGAGATAACCGAAGTGCCGCCCATTCCGAACACTGTTCCTACTGCCATAAATATCAGAAATACAGGCGTTGCAAGGGTAACTGCGGCAACCTGCAATGCGTCATGGGTCTGACCGATAAAGAATGTATCAGCCAGATTGTAGACTAATACCATGAGCATAGCCGCCATAGCGGGCAGCGCGTTCTTGAATACTGCTTTGGGTACGGGCATTGATTCAAATACTTCCAGTGATTTCTGTTCCATAAATTTTCCTCCTTGTATGCTTGTCAAAAGCAAGCTATTGAATTGATTTTTATAAATACCCGCTTAAAAGACGGGTCGGCTGGATTGTTTCTCCATCAGTCATTTTAAAAGCAAGCTATCGATTTGTCCGGGATAAATGCCCGCAGGCCTGGGCGGGCATTTATTTCATGTTCTCGTATATCCTTTGGAGCAGACTGTGAAACAGGGTCTGTTCTTCTTCGGATAAGCCGTGAAACATGGTTTGTTCCAGCTTTCTGCTATTTTCTGTAGCGTCCTGGCAGCATTTTTCACCTGCCGGGGTGATTCGGACAAGTTTCATTCGCTTGTCGTTTGGATCGGTAAAACAGTCCACCAGTTTCTTCAATGCAAGCCTGTTTACGATTCCGGCGCAAGTGGATTGCGCTACCCCTAAAATGCGTTCCAGTTCTTTAAATGAATAGGTCTTTTCGTCTTTTTCGTTCAATGACAGCAGCACCCATACCTGAACCATAGTCAAGTCGTTCTGGCGCAGGGAATTATTTGCCTGTCTTTCGATTGCATCATGGAGCTGTTTTATGAGCTGCCCGCTGGTGGGGTTATCGTTCAATTCAGCACCTCCTTCCCCTTTTCAATAAGTATCATAGCATATTAAAAGCAAGCTGTCAATATCTTGCTTTTAATTTGTGAATAGAATAGAGCCAATGAAAAAGTACTGATTTTCTCCTTATCCCACCATATATAAATAAATCCCATATACTTAATTGTGCAGAAACTAACTTGCTGTGTTTCTTGCTTATATCCCGTATAGCATTATTACCGCCGAATGCAATTCCATTTTATGAAACGAAGCATCATCAGCCGCAATGTCTGGTATAAATTCATCGCATGCCTTTTCTTGCGCATATTCGCTTTGCCAATCTCATTCAATAAATTTTGCGGAAAAAATTCTTCCTTATATACTGACTGAAAATCAACGGTCGTATCTTCTCTACTCAAACGTAATCTCTTCCTCGGCTTTAACATAAACATCAACCTGCGTATGTACATCAAGTCTGGAAACAACCCATCCTCTCATCATGCACATCTTTATGAAGTCATCTATTCTGTTTTCGCCATTCATTTCTCGTAAAGTTACAACAACGCCAAATCGCAAACCTCTGCCTGCTTTCGGATCAAGTCTTTCTTTTGTTTTAATACTTAATCCCCACATGCCTGATTGATACGCTTTGCGTGGACGACCATTTTCTTTCAACGCCTCGCTAATATGCTTAACATTATCCCACTTACGATACAATTTGCGTGCATCTTCCTCGTAAATTGTATTGAGACCTTCTTCTGCCTGTTTGTTATAATCTATAGCTTTGATTACTGCTTTTCCCTTCTGCTCAGCAATTCTTCCAAAGTGAATATCCATCTCAGTTGATGTATAGTCAACACCTTGATTACGATCGCTTTGCGGAAAATACGCAAGTGTAGCCTTTGCAAAGAAAGGATGTGCATTCATATCCTGAGGAACCGGAATATTATAAGTATATACTTCATACTCATCAATACTTCCAGATATAATAAATCTAATCTCATCCTCTCGTGAATACAAAATGTCCTCAATCCTTTTCGGTACAATGCCATACCCTTTTTCATATTTAATGGTATCTTGTCGATCCCATCCCGCTGCAGAATCAATTATTAAAGCTTTTGCTACTTCACGACTTAATCCCATAACATGTATAAGATATGCCATTTTACGAGTTACCCAAGGTGCTGCAAAAGATGTACCTGTTACAGTTGCTTTACCTAAAGGTTCACAAACAACAATTTTGTCCGGTCCATCTCCACCATAGTAACACACATCTGGCTTATAAAAGAAAGATAATACTGGCCCTTTTCGAGTATAGGATGCCGATTTGCCGCTAAAATCTACTGCATTTACAACCAATGAATTGAGAGAATCTGCCGGAGCACCTATTTTGTTAATGTTTGAATTTTTCTTTTTGTTTGTACCCGCAACTACAAAAATCACATCATACTCATATTGAATTTTGTCCAATTCAGCCGCTTCAGGAGATATGAAATTTGCATCAATTTCCATTGCAGAACCCAATGACAAATTCCACACCTTTATATCTCTATTTTCTCGAACAATTTCACGAATCTGTTTCAATATTGCAAACGAACTAAATCTGCCTGCCGTAGCCACTCCAAAATGGCGAACTCTAAAATTACCACAATCATCTTGCAATTTGGGGTTAAACGCTGGTCCATCGACAATAATTGATGTTACAGCTGTCCCGTGAAAAAAGTCCTCAGTATGTAATTCAATGTCATCACTTATACATTTTTGATAATCTACCCAATCACCAAAATATACCCTCTTATCAAATTGTGTATCTATAACACCTACAACGGGTTCATTCTCAGGCTTTTTTATCAAGACTTGCTCTTCATATTCCTCGCTATCAGTAATATCATAGACAATTTCTGCGAAATTCTTAACGCTCATCGCAACCAAATATGGTGCTTTATCACACAAAATATCTATCTCTTCTTTTTCCATCCTCATAGTTGTTTCATCTATCATTTTGGCATTTATCATATTTATGCCTAATTTACTTAACAACTCCGTCGTGTCAACACCCGTTTTATATATGGTCACAATAGACTGCTCATTCGCTGTTTTAGGAGCACGATCTATACGAAAATTCTCCACAAAAAAACAATCTATGAGTGTTTTTAGAAAAGAACTTTTACTCATAATACTGTCATTATATACACCCGAATTAATAAGCTCGGTATCATTACTTGAAATATTTCCATTATAAAAATTCTGGATAGTAACAGCACACTTATCCAGAAGCACTACCGATTTGTGCAATGAATCCGTCGCAAGAAAATAAGTAAATACATGTTTTTGAACCATCTCATTTTTGTCATTATATCCCTCTGAGAACTTTGAGCCTCGTACAGATTGGTTTGGGTGTTTTCCACCATCTGATAACAAAATCTGAATTCTGTTACTCTTCGCCACTACTTTTCTATAATGCACACTTACCAAAG
>VSNO01000121.1 GCA_009774375.1 Lachnospiraceae bacterium | reverse complement strand
ATGTAATCGTTGAGTTTAGCGCATTACAGTGTTGAAACAATGATCATAAAAACAGATTTTTTCAAATCTAAGGAGGAATAAAAGATGTCTTATGTAGATGAGGTATTGGAGCTTGTCAAGAAAAAGAATGCGAGCGAGCCTGAATTTATCCAGGCTGTAACAGAGGTTCTGAATTCGCTCAGACCGGTTGTGGAGGCGAACGAGGAGATTTACAAAAAGAATGCGATCCTCGAGAGGATCACGGAGCCGGATCGCCAGTTCATGTTCCGCGTGCCGTGGGTGGACGACAAGGGTCAGGTGCAGGTAAACAGAGGTTTCCGTGTACAGTTCAACAATGCGATCGGGCCTTACAAGGGAGGACTTCGTCTGCATCCTTCTGTAAACTTAGGCATTATCAAGTTCTTGGGTTTCGAGCAGATCTTTAAGAATTCGCTCACAAGCCTTCCTATTGGCGGCGGCAAGGGCGGTTCTGACTTTGACCCGAAGGGCAAATCAGACAGGGAGATTATGGCGTTCTGCCAGAGCTTCATGACAGAGCTGTCAAAATATATCGGTGCGGATGTTGACGTTCCTGCCGGCGATATCGGAACAGGTGCGAGAGAGATCGGTTTCATGTTTGGCCAGTACAAGAGGATCAGGGGCACATTTGAGGGTGTTCTCACAGGCAAGGGGCTTACATACGGCGGTTCCCTGGCACGTACAGAGGCGACAGGATATGGTCTGCTCTATCTGACAGAGGAGCTGATGAAGTGTCATGGAGAGTCTATGGAAGGAAAGACTGTCGTGGTGTCCGGAGCCGGCAACGTTGCGATCTACGCGACACAGAAGGCACAGCAGATGGGCGCGAAGGTTGTCACCTGCTCTGACTCTACAGGCTGGATTTATGATCCCGAAGGGATCGACGTGGCGCTTCTCAAGGAAGTGAAGGAAGTAAAACGGGCGAGGCTGACAGAGTACGCAGCGGTAAGACCGAGCGCAGAGTACCACGAGGTGAGCGCCGCTGACAGGAGCGGTGCCGGCGTATGGCAGATCAAGTGTGATATCGCACTTCCGTGTGCGACACAGAACGAGCTTCTGCTCGACGATGCGAAGCAGCTCGTGGCAAACGGCTGTAAGTGTGTGTGCGAGGGTGCGAACATGCCTACAACGATCGACGCTACAGAGTATTTACAGCAGAACGGCGTGTGGTTTGTCGGCGGCAAGGCGGCAAATGCAGGCGGTGTTGCGACTTCCGCACTGGAGATGTCCCAGAACAGCGAGAGGCTGAGCTGGAGCTTTGAAGAAGTTGACGCGAAGTTAAAGGGTATAATGGTGAACATCTACCACAATATCGATGACGCGGCAAAGAGATACGGCATGGAAGGCAACTACGTGGCAGGCGCGAATATCGCCGGATTTGAGAAGGTTGTCAACGCGATGCTCGCGCAGGGCGTGTGCTAGATGCGAATTGAGCAGGGAAGAGCCATCTTCCCTTGAAAAGAGAAGCCTTATAAGAATAAATGTCTGTCAGACATTACGTGATTCTTATAAAGCTTCTTTTTACTGTTCAGTCTGCTTAGAGCCTTAATATCCTCTTATAGCAGTTTATTGATTGTTAGGGTTGCTGATCGAAGTGATCGAAAAATACTCTGGACACGATCTCCTATAGCTTATTGTCAAACATCTTCTTGTCAAACTCCGGATTAAAATAGTAGAAGTTCTTCGAATCCAGCTTCTCCTTCGTCATCTCGATCGCTTCGCCGAAGCGGTTAAAATGGACGATCTCGCGCTCCCGGAGAAATTTTAACGGTGCCCTGACATCAGGGTCGTCGATGACGCGCAGCAGATTCTCGTAGACCGTGCGTGCCTTCTGCTCGGCAGCAAGATCCTCGTACAAGTCCGCGAATGCATCGCCCTTTGACTGGAATTCCAGTGATGTGAAGGGGACGCCCGCTGCCGCCTGCGGCCATAAGCCGGCGGTGTGGTCGATGTAATAAGCGTCAAAGCCGGCGGTTTTTGCCTGTTCCGGTGTCAGGTTCCTGGTCAGCTGGTAGACGATGGCGCAGATGATCTCCATATGGTTGATCTCCTCCGTACCGATGTCGGTCAGCAGTCCCCCCACTTTTTTCACAGGCATCGAGTAGCGCTGTGCCAGATAGCGCATCGACGCGGATAGTTCGCCGTCCGGGCCGCCGTACTGGCTGATGATCAGCTGTGCCGTCTTCGGACAGGTCTTTTTGATCTTGACAGGATATTGTAAACGTTTTTCATAAGCCCACATTAGATCAGTCCTCCTTCCCATGGCATTGGACCCTCGCCCCACTCATACTTGTCAGATTCCGGTTTGCCGGTGATGACGGACAGCTGCGTCAGCGCATTGTATTTTGCAGCATAGTCGGCAAGCGCGTCCAGACGCTTCTGTAGCAGTTCCCGCATCAGTTTGATGCCGTGCTGGCAGTCAGGGTGCGTGTCGAGATAGAGCGTCAGGTCGTTGATCGCAAAGCCGACCGCGGCGATCTCGTTCATTGCCTTCTCACGATCCGACATTTTTGCAGTGGCTGCCTTGTCGCAGAACGGACACGGAATATCCTCCGCGGCGTGGAAGTTCATGTTGAGGCACGGGAAGATCGTGCCGTTATATAGAGCGGAGTCCAGCTCGTAAGGCTCGCACCATTCCTGGATCGGAAACGAACCCATGGCAAGGGATTCCGGAGTACATGTGCATTTGTTCATAAAACCCTCCATTTCTGAAAATGCCTGTTGGCAAATTAAAAGGTTACACGGATTATTTTCTGAAAATGCAGGCAGAATATACTGGTTCATATTGGGAAAAAAAGTGCTCTGAAGTACATAAGAGGTAAACAGATGAATGCAGATAAACTTGATCTTTTGCTTGATAGGGCACAAAAAGATATCGTGGCAAAAAATGGAAGAAAAGGGTATGATATCAATAACCATTGGGAAAAATGAAAATCGCAGAGAAACACTTGCAAAAAATACAAAAAGCTGATATACATTACATATACACTGAAAAACGGGAGGATATACACAGATGTACAGAGCAGGAATTGATCTAGGCGGAACCAATATCAAGGCGGGGATCGTCGACGAGAACCAGAAGATCGTCATGCAGACGTCCGCGCCGACAGGGGCGGAGCGCTCGGCGGAGGAAGTCATAGCCGACATGGCCGGGCTCGTGAAGCAGCTGATGGAGGAATTGAAGATAGACGAGAGTGCGCTCGCGGGTATCGGTGTCGGCTGTCCGGGGCTCGTGGATGCGGAGGCGGGGATCGTGCGGTATTCCAACAATATCAGCTGGGAGAATGTGGCGCTCGTGCAGGAGCTTGGTAAATACTTTTCCTGCGGGATCCGCATATCCAACGATGCAAACTGTGCGGCGCTCGGGGAAGTGAAGGCGGGTGCGGCAAAGGATGTGTCAAACGCGATCCTGCTCACGCTCGGGACAGGCGTCGGCGGCGGCATCATCCTGAATGGAAAAGTCTTTGAGGGAAGCAACGCAGGCGGTGCAGAGCTCGGACATATCAGCATGATCATGGGCGGTGAGCCGTGCACCTGCGGGCGCCGCGGCTGTGTGGAGGCGTACGCGTCTGCCACGGCGCTGATCCGGGATGCAAAGCGGGCAGCGGCGGCGGACAGGAACTCTCTCATGAACCAGATGTGCGGGGGAAAGATCGAGAATATGAATGGGAAGATCCCTTTTGATGCAGCGCTCGAGGGCGACGAGGCGGCGAAGGAGGTCGTGGAGAATTATTATACATACCTTGCGGAGGCGATCGCAAACTATGTCAATATCTTCCGGCCGGATGCCGTGCTCCTGTCAGGCGGGATCTGCAACCAGGGAAGCCGTCTGACAAAGCCGGTGGAGGAGCACCTGAGTTTTCTGTGCTTCGGCGGCGACAGGGCGTTCGTGCCGCCAGTGCGGTGCGCGATCCTCGGCAATGACGCCGGCATCATCGGGGCAGCCAATCTCTTATAAAAAATGATATAAAATTGATGGAAATAAAGAGCCGCGGGTATCAGTTCACGAAGATCCCTGCGGCTCTTTTCAAAGTGCGGATGTTATTTCTTGGCAATTCCTTCACAGTGGAAAATATAGTTATGTAAATCCGTTGCGGTTTGGTACAAAAGATGGTATACTGAAATCGTTACATATTTATAAATTGAACGGAGGAGATATGATGAGAATCACAAAATCAACAAAGCGTGCCTGCGGCATTCTGCTATTGCTGTTCGTCATGGTGCTCGGCATCCAGGTAAATGCGGCAAAAGCGCTGAATCAGGCATTCGCGACCTCGGCCAGCAGCATTCTGCTGGATAAGGCGACCATATCCTATACGGCGGCGCTGCCGGAGATCCCGGCGAGTGACGACGGCGTGCTCTACCTGTTTGAGATGCAGCCATACGAGTACGCGGTAGCGCCCACAGCGGTGCCGGTGGCGTCAGCGCCCGCATCGCTCACGCCGGCTTTCACAGTGCCTTACACAGGGACAAGGCTCTATACCAAACTCGGTCTCGCGGTGAAGTCCGGCGGTCAGAATGTGCTGATCGCGAACCCGCAGTACATCGCCAACCCCGAGCTTCTCGCCACGCACACGAAGGCAAGGCAGGCAAGACCGCTCAAGTCGGAACAGGGCAAGGAGTTCTGCAATCTGTATATGTCAGAAAATGCAAACGGAGTCATATCGGGAAGGTACACGACTGCGCAGATCATGAACAACGGCGGCAACCAGGCGATCACCAATCCGTATTCAAGGGCGGCGATCATGCCGACAGACACGCACCCGGTAGCGCCGCAGCACTATATGCTCAACGCGTCCGAACCGGCAGGCATCACGGCGATCGCATCCGAGCTGTCGAGGGTCGCGGCAAACTCTACCATAGAGAATTTTATCGTGGGAAACGAAGTCAACGTCCGCACATGGAACTACATGATCTGGACCGACTGGGACAGCTATATCAGGGAGTACATGCAGACCTTCCGCGTGGCGTACAATGCGATCAGGAGCCAGAACGCGAACGCGAGAGTGTTTGTCTGCATCGACCAGAACTGGGACAGGAACCGCCCGGCCGGACATGCGGAGTACTATGAATATATTGATGGAAAGGATTTCCTTGAGAAGTTCAACGCGATGGTCGCAGCCGAGGGAAACATCGACTGGGGCGTGGCGCAGCATCCGTATCCGGTACCGCTCACCTATGCGAAATTCTGGGATATGTCGGGATGCCCGAGCGGCGGTTACATGGCAGCGCAGGTGTCCTCAGGCAAGATGATGACCTTCCAGAACCTCTCACTGCTCACGAACTACCTGCAGACGCCGCAGATGCTGAGTCCGACAGGTGCAGTCCGCCACGTGATCCTCAGCGAGATCGGACTGACCAATGCGCAGGGCGTGGAAGTGCAGGCAGCGGCGCTCTATGCGTCCTATGTGGCAGCCAAATCCAATCCCTATGTAGAGGAGATCATCTACCTGCTGAGCTACAGCGAGCCGCAGGTGGACACCAGACTTTCCGGTCAGTCACAGCTTGTGTACAACAGCCTCGGCACAGCGCAGGAAGCCGTTTATGATGCATGGGCAAAGGCGTTTATCGGCATCAGCGACTGGTCGCAGGTCATTAAATAGGAAACAGGATGATCAATGGGCAAAATAGATAAAAATAAGCAGATCAAGAGGGAGTCCCTGCTGGAGACAGCATTCCGGCTTTTTACCAGCAAGGGGATCCAGAAGACATCCATATCGGAAATCGTCGAGGATGCGGGTGTGGCGAAGGGAACCTTCTATCTGTATTTTAAGGACAAATATGATATCAGGAACAAACTGATAGCCCACAAATCGAGCGAGGTCTTCAGAAGAGCGGACCTCGCTCTTAAAGCGACCGATATCACAGGGCTTGAGGACAGGGTGGTCTTTCTCGTCGACCACATCATCGGCCAGCTCGTGGAGGATCAGACGCTGCTGGGATTTATCTCCAAGAACCTCAGCTGGGGCGTGTTCAAGAACGTCCTCATCGCCGGGGATGACAGCGATGTTGATTTTTATGATATCTATCACTCCATGTTCAGCGACGAGGGCCGGTTTGACAATCCGGAGGTGATGGTGTTCATGATCATCGAGCTGGTCGGTTCCACCTGTTACAGCGCGATCTTATATCAGGAGCCGGTGGGGATCGACGAGCTGAAACCCTACATTCTCCGCACGGTGCGGGGGATCATGGCGATGCACCGCACCGCGGGCAGGGCGGAGCCGGACGGCGGCATTCAACATGAAATTTGCAAAAAAGTATAAAGTAAATGAAAAAAGATCCGATAAATTAAATATAAAAGAACTGATAACATAAATAATTGACTAGTTGGGAAGGAGGAGTCCGGTATGCGTATAGATGCCTACAATCAAATACAGCAGATTTACGGAACGAAAAAGTTAACCAAAACTGAGAAGAAGGCAGCAGGAGCAAGCTTTCAGGATCAGCTTATGCTCTCAGCAACGGCCCAGGATGCTTCCGCAGCAAAAAAGGCACTCTCGGCAACGCCTGACGTGCGACAGAATCTTGTTAGTTCCATCAAGGAGCGCATAGACAATGACACTTATGAGGTAGATGTGGAGGATTTTGCAGGAAAGCTTTTGGAAAAGTACAATGGCCTGTTTTAAGTGAGGTGTACAGGTGGCAAGCTTATTGGAAAACTTGATTGACGTGCTCGACAGTGAGAATGCACAGTATGAGAGGCTTGTGACACTCGCGGAGAGCAAGACTTCCGTCATCGTGGCGGGAGACATCGAAAACCTGGGAAAGATCATGGAAGAAGAACAGGAAATCGTAGGCAGAATCCAAGGAATGGAGAAGAATAGAAATAAATTTCTGGCTGATATTGCCAACGTAGTTAACAGGGATGTTGAATCATTGAAACTCATAGACCTGATTCAGATGCTCGAATCGATGCCCGACCAAAAGCAGAAGCTTGAGGACGTGCAGACAGATCTGAGGAAGACCATAGACAAACTGAGAGAGACGAACGGCAAGAATCAGCTGCTCCTCTCAGAACGGCTGGATATGGTGAACTTTAACCTCGATATGATACGGGCGATGAAGTCTGCGCCGCAAACAGCCAATTATAGTAAAGATGCATATACAAACGGACAATCGCTTGGTATCTTACATGGTGGTTTCGACGCGAAACAATAACGACGAAACACGAGGTGAGATACCATGTCTTTGTTTGGATCATTATATTTAGGCGACAGCGGCATCCGCACGTCGCAGAGTGCGCTCCATACCGTAGCGCACAATTTAACAAATCTGAATACGCCCGGATATGTCCGCCAGCAGGTGGCAAATACCGATACAGTATACACGCATGGAGGCTATTCCGTCAGGGGATGGCAGCAGCAGGTAGGGACCGGCTCCAAATATGCTGAGTGCAGACATGTCAGGGACGAATATCTTGATAAGGCATACCGTGAGGAATACGGCAGGTCATCCTATTATGAGATCTCCTACTCAGCGATCCTGCAGATCGAGGATATCATAGGGGAGCTTGACGGAGCGGCATTTAAGGAGTCTGTGTGGGGGACCACCGGATTGTGGGCATCCATGCAGGAGTTGTCGAAGGATCCGAATAACACCGTCAACATGTCCATGCTGGTGTCAAAAGCGGCAACCTTCATCGAGAATGCTTCGGCTGTGTACAATTCACTGAAAGAGTACCAGAACAATCTGAACACTCAGATCAAGGATTCCGTCAAAGAGATCAATTCCATCGGAAAAAGAATTTTTGAATTGAATAAAGAGATCATGAGGGTCGAGATCGGCGGCGTTGAGCACGCGAATGACCTTCGGGATGAGCGAGACCAGCTGCTTGACATGCTTTCCGGTTACGGCAATATCACTTACTATGAGTCGGACAATACGATGGTGACAGTGAACTTCAACGGCTCGAGCTTCGTCAACGAGGCATGTGTGTTTGAGATGGAGCTTGCCACCGACAAGGACACTGGTTTTGTGACACCGTACTGGAAACAGAATCTCACCTACAAGAGAGACGCGAATGGGAATACGGTGCCGGATTATGAGAGCGCCCAGGTCTTTAACCTGAAGGAGGAGATATCGACGGCATCCAAGACCGATGTCGGATCGCTCAGGGCACTGCTGCTGGCGAGAGGAGACCATGTGGCAGACTACACGGATCTCGAGGTCGGTGCATGTACCGATCTGAAGCTCGATAAACTCGGTATCCGGGCAGATCAGTATGACGAAAATGACGGACTCAAATATTACAAGGATAATGTGTCGAAATCCATTGTCATGAACATGCAGGCGGAGTTCGACAATATTGTCCACGCGATCGCGACCAAGATCAACGAGGTGCTCGCGGAGAACTGCGACCCCAAGACAAAGTATCTGTGCAATCCGGACGGCTCTCCGATGCAGATGTTCCAGAAGTCGAACAGCCCCGCATATGAGAAGGTGACGCTGAGCAGCGGCGAGGCGGAGATGCTGAAGGCGCAGGGTGTGAAGCTCTATCAGATCTACAACGACGATGAGGAGCTGGTTCCCAACGTGTACTGGAGATATGTTGAGGAGGACGCAAACCAACCGAATACCTTGTACAACTGCGAGAATATGAAGATCAACCAGACGCTCCTGCAGTCCCCTTCCCTGCTCAAGTTTACAGGGGACGAGAATTCGGTGGACTACAACATCGGCAAGAAGTTTGTGGATGCATTCGCCAACGCAGGGATCTATCTGAATCCTTATGCGACGGACATCAGCAGCTTCGAGAAGTGTTATCAGGATCTGATCGCACAGACGACATCGTCGGGGTATGTGTTTGGACAGCTGTATGATCTGGAGCAGCTTGCACTGGAACAGGCGGACAATGAACGGCAGACCGTCATCGGCGTATCGTCTGATGAGGAACTGGAGCATATGATCATGTATCAGAACGCGTACAATGCGGCAAGCCGGTACATCAACGTGATCAATTCCATGCTTGATACACTGCTCGGTATGTGTGCATAAAGAATATAAAGATCTTCTAAGGTTTGATGTGTGAAGTGATCCAACAGGCGTCAGAAGGAGCCGCCAGTGGATCCGGGATTCAGAGGTATTCGTATATAATGGAGGAGAGTATAGATGGCATCAGCATTTATGGGGTTAAACATCGCGTATTCGGGGTTGGTGGCCTCGAATGCCGCGCTGAATACAACGGCGAACAATATCGCGAATATTGAGACAGAGGGCTATTCGAGACAGGTCGTCAATCAGACAGCATCCGAGGCGATGCGCACGTTTGCGAGTTATGGCTGTGTCGGAGCCGGTGTGGATACGCTCGGCGCGGAGCGTGTCAGGGATATCTACTATGACGAGAAATATTGGAACAATAATTCCAAGCTCGGCGAGTATGACAAGAAGCAGTACTACTGCTCGATCATAGAGCAGTATCTGATGGATGAGAGAGGAACGAACGAGGTAAAGGGGTTCACCACGATCTTTAACGAGTACCATTCTGCGATGGATTCTTTCTCAAACCATACGGACGAGGTGGATCACGCACTGGAATTTATCGGGAAAGCAGGGAATCTTTGCGAGTACTTTAATATATTGTACAATAATTTTCAGAAAATGCAGACGGATATCAACGACGAGATCAGGATCAAGGTTGATGAGATCAACAATGTGTCACAGCAGATCGTCCTTTTGAACAAGCAGATCAACATGGTGGAGGCAAACGGAACCGTTGTGGCAAACGACCTCCGCGACAAGCGTGACCTGCTGATCGACCAGCTCTCGGCTGTGGTGGATGTGCAGTGTGAGGAGAAGATCATCAAGGACGACAGCGGGAAGGACAGCAACCTCAAAGAGTATATCGTGTCCATCGCAGGCGGACAGACACTCATCCAGGGGGACAGCTACAGAAAGCTCGAGTGTGTGCAGAGAGAACCGTGGCAGAAAGCGAACCAGAACGACGTTGACGGCCTGTATGATGTGGTCTGGAAGGACACGGGATATGATGTGGGACTCAATGCCGCGAACGTGCGGGGAGAGCTCAAAGGTCTGTACGAGATGCGCGACGGAAACAACGATGAAGCGTTTCACGGAACGATCTCATCGATCGACAGGATGAACAGCACTGTGACGATCATGACGAATGAGAGCTATCTGAACGATATGTCCAAGAGCACCCTGCCGGTTACGAACGGGCAGATCACGCTGAGCGGTGAGAAATATTATTATGATAGTTTCTCTTTTGAGACTGACGCGGACGGCAATACATACTATACGTTCAAACTGTCGGAGGACAGGTCCAAAAATCCTCATACGCTGAGGAATTCGGCAGTTGGGAACAGCGCAAAGGTCGGCGAGCAGGTGAACTATCAGGGCATCCCTTACTATCTCGAGCAGATGAACGAGTGGGTGCGCGATTATGCATATAATTTCAACAAGATCTACGGAGTGGAGAACGCTACGGATTACAACGGCAACACGCACGAGGGCGATATCTTCTATACGGGAAATAACGTTGCGGCAGGCGGACAGTACAACCTCAAGGGTGCGTCGCTCCACGACGAGAGATATGACACTTCGACAGGTACAGGGTATTTCATGCTGACGGCAGGAAATTTCAATGTGGAGAAATCGATCCAGAATGATGCGAGCACGCTCGCTACACATACCGGCGAAGTGGATGGCGTGGCGAAGTGTGACATCATCGACAATCTCAAGGATCTGTCGACGAACAAGGACAAGATGACATTCAGAGGAAACAACGCGGCGAGCTTCCTGATCTGTCTGATGGGCGATTCGGGGCTGAACGCGCAGAGCGCGAATAGCTTCCAGCAGATCTATGCGAACATAGAGGAATCCGTGGCAAACAGCCGTTTTTCGGTCAGCGGAGTGGACAACGACGAGGAGGCTGCGAACATGGTCAAGTTCCAGAATGCATACAACCTGGCAAGCAAGATGATATCCATATTGAATGAGTGCTACGATAGGCTGATCACGCAGACTGGAGTTTAGGAGGTTTTATATATGGCAATGAGAATCACGTCTAAGATGATGCAGGCAACATCACTTAGGAATCTGAATATCAATAAAGCGCTGCAGGAGAAGCTGACAAACCAGATGTCGACGGGCAAGAAGATCACCAGGCCGTCCGATGATCCGGTCATCGCGATCCGTTCGCTGAAGCTCAATTCTTCACTGGATAAGATAGACCAGTATTATGAGAAGAACGCGTCGGATGCTGAGAGCTGGCTGGAACTCACTGAGTCTGCACTCTCCACAGTGAACGAGATCCTGACGAAGGATATCCGCAACAATATCATCTCTGCAAAGAGCAGTTATAAGACTGCAGAGGACAGGGAGGCGGTCATCACCCACCTGAGGAAGGCGATCGAGGAGATCTATTCCACAGGAAATGCTGACAGCGGCGGCAGGAGCATCTTCACGGGCTACCGCACCGATATGCCGCTGTCCCTGACAGCTGCGAAGAATGAGTACAACAGGATCACGGAGCAGTTCAGGAATGACACGATCGACAAGATGACCTTTGTCTTTGCGGGGGATCTTGGCACGATCAATGAGGGCAACTTCCAGGATGTGGATGTGGAGAAGCTCGAGATCTCCTCCAACGAGATCTATCGGAAGCAGCTCGCGTACGGAGATCTGGATCTCAAGCAGAAGGTCGATGCAGATGGGAAGCCATTAGATCCGATTGAGTATGAGTCCAATATCGATATCGGGTATATGTCGGATGCGAAATTTGACGGTACGGGTGTAAAGATTTCTACAACTTCTGTTTCAGCGGCTGTTACTATCAACACAGACACAATTCCGAATCAGGCAGAGTTTATAGTGACAGTGCCGGATAGTACGGATCCTGACAAAACCAAGTCATATACGATTAAAATTCCGAAAGGGAAAGATATCGGGATGTTTCCGGCAGATCAGTCTATTGTTGTGATTGATAATGATAATAATTCTAATGTGACAACAGCTTTGCCACCAGATTTAGATAAGATTACGTTCTCTTACGGCGACGATGGCACCGTCAAGATGTCAAATAACAATCTTGAGCCCAAGGAGACCGCAAGCATCGGCAGCAGCGTCACCAAGGACGCAAAGGGCAAGAATGTCGTAGAATTTGACAAGAAATTCAAGACCTCGTTTACGATCGAGGATGAGAATATATATGCATCCGGCAGCAACGACGCATACATGTCTGTGGTAGGCGATGCGAATAAGAACAAGATCTCCTACATCGCGGAGACGGGCGAACTGGTATTTGGAGATGCGATCGCAGAGCGCTTCAAGCACCTTCCGGCAGATACCGAACTGCGCGTGACCTATGACAAGTCCGAGTGGAAGAAGGGGGATCTCGATCCGGTACACTATTTTTATACGGAGCGCGAGGGGAAGACTGCGTCGGGGAAAGATAAGATCCTCGTGTTCAATGATAATTTCCTTGACGATCCCAGCAAGAACGGGAAGCAGATCATAGAGTACGATGTGGGAAACAACCAGTCGCTCCAGGTGAACACGACCGCGGATGAGGCGTTCTCGCATGCGCTGGGCAGGGATGTCGAGGAGGTCATCTCCATGCTGGAGGAGTATGGCAGATACCAGAGTAGTCTGGCGGAAGTTGAGAAGCTGATCAACTCCGAGAAATATGACGGAGATGAAGAATTGAAGTCACAGCTCACGCGTCAGAAAGAACTGCTCGGGGAGGCGATGACGCGCGTGCTCGACAAGATCAACAAGCGCTGCGACGAACTCGCCAAGGACTGCGACGGATACTTTGCAGAGACGCAGCTGGCAGGAACCGACTGCGGCGCCAGACTTGCAAGGCTCCGTCTGGTGCAGAACCGTCTGGAGATGCAGCAGACGAACTTCGGTGAACTTGTCAGTGAGAATGAGGATGCGGACTACACGGATCTTGTCATTCAGATGAAGAGTATCGAGATGACCTACCAGGCGGCGCTGTCCTCCATCAGCTACACGATGCAGACCTCATTGCTCGACTTCATACGCTGATGAACAGATATTGATCCATAAACCCTTATAAAAGTGATATAGAGTTGCAGACTTTGAAAGGAGCAAAACAGGAAAATGGTAGAAGTAAATACTAGAATATTTGGCAGAATCGCGATCGAGGACGATAAGATCATCCGCTTTGACCATGGTATACTGGGTTTTCCCGATCTGAGGGATTTCACCCTGATCTTTAACGAGGAGAAAGGCGCGGATTCCAGCATCAAATGGCTGCAGTCCCTCCAGGAGCCGGGATTTGCCCTGCCGGTCATGAATCCCGACCTTGTGCTACAGGGCTACAGTCCGAAATTCGAGGAGGAGCTGTTAAAACCGCTCGGAGACAATCTTGACAGTGAGAATATACTGATGTTCGTCACGGTGACTGTGCCAAAGGACATCACCAAGACCACAGTGAACCTCAAAGCGCCGATAATTGTCAGCATAGAGAACCTCAAGGCAGTACAGCTGATCTGTGATGATGAATCGTACAGTGTGAAGCACGCGATCTATGAGCAGCTGATGGCACAGAGATCAGCGCAGGCATAAGACCATAAAAGGAGGCAGGTAAAGATATGCTGGCACTATCAAGAAAAAAAGGTGAAGCCCTGATGATCAACAACGACATCGAGATCACCGTGCTCGACATCAAGGGAGAGCAGGTTAAAATAGGTATCAGTGCCCCCAAGGAGGTACCAGTATACCGCAAGGAAGTATATATCCAGATCCAGGAAGCAAACAAGGAAGCTTCTGCGAACATGGAAGGCATGGAGCAGCTGGCAAGCCTGTTTGGCGGAAAAAAGTGATCTTATATGTGAAATGGTACAGGAGAAAGGGCAGCCGTCGAGGCTGCCTTTTTACGTTGTGTCAGATATTTAGCAAAGCGGCGATATCAGAATTGTCCTCAAAGTAGTTTACAGTAACGATTTTTCTTCGGGGATCGACGAATTGAGGACATTCATGCAAGGGGCATCCTGAAGAGCAAAATCTGAATTGTGTGGTTTTCTTTTTTTTTGTTTTTTTTTTCTGGTTTATTTGATTTTATTTGTATATCTAGA
>VSNO01000120.1 GCA_009774375.1 Lachnospiraceae bacterium | reverse complement strand
CCAGATATGGAGGAATCAAAAGATGGCATTATTTGGAAAAAACAAAGGAAACCGGCCGGAAAACACATGGGAAAAAGAACTTTCGTTTATGGTTGTCCTTCCCAAAAACGAAGCCGACATTGACGATCTGGAACGCCTCGCGCTACGGCTCCAGGAAACAGACCTGGAACTTGTGGGACGAGAGGAAATCCCGCCAGAGAACGGACTCATACTGCGCGTCGCATCCGGCGAACTGCAGTATCGGGTGCACCTCGACACCATATCGGTCGAAATCCCGGAAATGTACCGTATACAGCACTTTTTCCGCGACATTGATATAGAAGAGATCCAGCGGCAGAAGAAAGGACTGATCGTGGAAATGCTGTTTGACGAGCACATCTTAGAGTCGTTCCACACGCAGCTGAAGATTATCAGTGGACTGCTCCCGAACTGTCTCGCGGCGCTGGACCACAGCTCCGAGAAAGTCCTCTCCGGAAAATGGATCCAGCTCGCCGCAAAGTCAAACGTACCGCCCTCACCAAGATATATCTTTACCGTACAGGCCGTGTCCGGCGATACCGACGAGGTATGGCTCCACAGCCATGGAATGAACCGGTGCGGACTCCCGGAGCTTGAAATTCTAAATTCTACCAAGGATATGTTTAACGATCATTACAACATTATCGAGATCATGGCAAAGCGCCTGATCGAGAGCGGTGAACCGCCAAAGGAAAAAGAACCCATGTACCTTGCGATGGTCGCAGACGGGATCCCGCTGATCGCAACCGTCGTCAACTGGAAGGAAGCCATACGTAAATATCCAGCCAGTATCCTTGGCGGCACATCGGACAGAAAAGAGAACCACAATGCAAACACGGACGCGATCTTCTGCTATCCAAGCCCGAAGGCAGTCAGGAAAAAGCAGTACTGCGAAGTAAATTTGTACGATGAATACCTAAGCCAAAACCCGATCTATATGCTGACAACCCAGGAAACGGAACGCATGAGAAGACTTGCGGCGGAACGGCTGGAGTACATGCTGAAAATGTTCGGCAGGAAAAATATCAAGGTTCTGGTCAAGGTCGGCCTCGAGACGGACGAAGCGTTTCAGGAGCAGGGAAATGGCGCCGAACATATCTGGTTTGACCTGAAAGAAAAACAGGAAGATACCTTTCTGGCAGAGCTGACACAGGAGCCCTATTATATAAAAGACCTGCACGAAGGAGCCCTTATGACCTTTCCGTACAGCCAGATCACGGACTGGATCATTTTTACGCCCGACGGAAGGGTGACACCGGATGACGTATATCTTCTCGCATACGACGGCTGGAATCTGCAGGAGTGATGATTTTGAGCGATAAACCATATTTAGAGATAAATTAGAGAAAAATAAAGTAAAATGTATTGCAAAAAGTCCATGGAGGAATCGAAAATGCGCATACTACTTGCTGAAGATGATAAGAAACTCAATGAATCTCTCACAATCCAGCTCATCGCGAAAGGATTTGACGTGGATTCCTGTTATGACGGCGAGGAAGCCCTATACTACGCCGAAGAGAATATCCACGATGTGATCCTGCTCGATCGAATGCTTCCCCACATGGACGGCACCTCCGTGCTGACAAAACTCCGCCAGCAGGGCATCGGCATCCCCATCATTCTCATAACAGCGCTCGGCACACTGAACGACAAGGTGACTGGACTGAACCTGGGTGCGGACGATTATCTGGTAAAGCCCTTTGCCTTCGAGGAGCTGCTCGCGCGGATCCAGTGCGTCACGAGGCGCTCTCCCGTCATCAACCAGACCGATCTGCCGGGCTACTGTGATATCCAGTTTAACGAGGCGACAAACACGCTCACCGGCCCTGGCGGCAGTTGTTCCTGCTCCAAGCGCGAGGGCGCGATGCTCGACGTCCTGATCAAGAACGGCGGTCAGACGCTCTCGCGAAACATGCTCCTTCTAAAGATCTGGGGACCTGACAGCGACGTCGAAGAAGGAAACCTGGACAACTATATCTATTTCGTCCGAAGACGGCTCAAAGCAGTCGGAAGCCGCCTGAACCTGAGAACCATCAGAGGTATCGGCTACTGCCTGATGGAGGAGTGACCCTGTATGAACACCATCAAAAAAGTACACATCCAGCTCACACTGCTGAATGGCTGCATCACCACGCTCATCCTGGTCATCATGACACTCGGTTACCTGTTCATATCCGAGAGCAATATGATGCAGGGCAGGATATCCTCCTACCCGAGGGACATTTATTCGATCGCCTCCTATATCGAACAGCAGGATATCATCAGCAGCACCTGGCTGTCACAGCTCGAATCCAACGACCGCTATTATATATCGCTGATGGACAACGGGGCTGAATTTCTCTATAATGTGAACAAAGAACATGTTGTCGACGACAGGCAGCAGATCCTCAGGACCGCATGGGAACTCTATCACGACGACAGCGTTCCCAAAACCATGCATACCCTGTCTCTCAAAAGCAGCTATGCCTCCTATGTCATGGACATTTCCTCAAAATACTATTGTTTTGTCGTCACGATCGAAAAGAATCATGCGACGCTTGAAGTCCTGCTGGCAGCGCCTCTGAAAGACCTCCAGGAACAGATCACAAGACAGCGCGTTTTGTTTCTGGGGATCATCACACTCGCGCTCATTGCCATCTGGAGCTTCGCATGGATCTTCACCGGAAAACTGCTGGATCCCATAGAGGCAAACAGGCTTCGGCAGAACCAGTTCATCGCCGCCGCCTCCCATGAACTGCGCACACCGCTCGCGGTGATCCTGTCATGCGCAGAAGCCGGACTCACCAGAGGCGGCTCTCCGGAATTATCGACCATCAAAAATGAGTCCCTGCGCACGTCAAGACTTCTGGGCGACATGCTCACACTGCTCAGCTGTGATACAGGACACCTTGATATCAAACCGGCAGCCACCCAGCTTGACACCCTCGTCCTCAATGCATGCGAAACCTTCGAAAATGTAGCTGCCGCCAAACAGATCCGTATCATGGCCTCGCTTCCCGAGGATATCCTTCCTGACTGTGTGTGCGACAGCGAACGGATCACGCAGGTGCTCGCCATCCTCCTGCACAACGCCATCAGCTATACACCACAAGGCGGTTCGATCCGCCTTTCTGCTGCATATGCGCAGGGACGCCCAAAGGAGACATATCGGCGTGCGGGCAGGGAGAGTCTTCAGGCCAACCGGCACTTTGAGATCCGCGTCGCTGACACAGGCGTCGGAATCAGCGACGCGGAAAAAGCAAAGATCTTTGACCGCTTTTACCGCAGTGAAAAAGCCCGAAGCGATAAAGATCACTTCGGGCTGGGTCTGTCTATAGCCTACGATATCATATCTGCGCACCACGGGTCGATCACAGTGGCCGATACCCCCGGCGGCGGTACGACATTCATCATCACACTTTAATCTTCGCTGGACTCTGCAACCTTGCTTGCCCTTGCCTTCACCTGCGCTTCCTGGATATCACTCGGTGTCTGCTCATACCGGTTGATCTCATACTCGAAACTGCCGCGTCCTCCTGTCATGGAGCGGAGCACCGTACAATACCCCGTCAGCTCCATCATCGGGATATCCGCCTCGATCACCTGCTTGCCGTTTCCGATCGGATTCATGCCGAGCACCCTGCCGCGTCTCTTGTTGAGATCGCCCATGATATCGCCTGTATAACGCTCAGGCGCCGTCACCTTCAATGAAACGATCGGCTCGAGCAGCACCGGGCCTGCCTCCATAAAGCCTTTCTTGAACGCCTGGATCGCCGCTGTCTTGAACGCCATCTCAGAAGAGTCTACTGCGTGGTAAGAACCGTCATACAGGATTCCCTTCACGCCCACGACCGGATAAGCCGCCAGAGGTCCCTTGATCACAGATTCCTGCATACCTTTCTCGACAGCCGGGAAATAATTCTTCGGAACCGCACCGCCCACGACTTCCTGCTCAAACACATACGGCTTCTCCAGATCGCCAGACGGCTCGAAGCGCATCTTGACATGACCATACTGCCCATGTCCGCCGGACTGCTTTTTGTATTTGTATTCCACATCAGATTTCTTCTTGATCGTCTCGCGGAACGCGATCTTGGGATCGCTCAGCTCGATCACACATTTGTACTCATTCGCCAGACGGCTCTGAATGATCTCGAGCTGCTGGTCGCCGATGCCGTACAGCAGGGTCTGCCTGTTCTCCACATCATTGACCACCTTTAAGGTCTGATCTTCGTGCGACATCTTCTGCAATGCCTGCGACACTTTGTCGATATCGCCCTTGTTTGGCACTTTATAGCGCTTTGCTGTATAAGGCTTGGAGAGTTCAAACTTGCCGTACTCGATCACGGTCGCCTTGGTCGAAAGCGTATTTCCTGTCCTTGCAGCCGTGAGCTTCGCGATCGCCCCGATATCCCCCGCGTGCAGCTCGCTGATCTCGATCGGTTTGCTGCCCTGCAGGATATATAATTTGTTCACCTTCTCCTCGACGTCCTTATCTTTATTGTATATCGTATCATCCGACTTAAATACACCAGAGCAGACTTTGATCAGGGAATACTTGCCGATAAACGGATCCACGATCGTCTTGAAGACATATGCTGACTTCGCCTTTGCAAAATCATAATTCGCCTCAAATACCTCGTTTGTCTTCATATTGAATCCGGCGATCTGCTTATTCTCAGGACTCGGCATATATTTCACGATATCGTCAAGCAGCGTGTATGTACCCTGGCACAACAGGCTCGAACCCATACTGATCGGTACGATGGCACTGTCGATGACATTCGTCCGCAGCGCTGCACGGATCTCATTTTCCGTGAATGTCTCCCCTCCGAAATAGCGGTCCATAAATTCCTCGCTCGTCTCAGCTACCGCCTCCATCAGCGTATCCCTGTACAGGTTCAGATTGTCCCTGCTGTAGTCGGGGATCTCGCACTCTTCCACGTCCTTGCCCTTCCAGCGGTTTGCCGTCTCACTCACAACATTGACATAGCCCACGAACTTCTCATTCTCCCTGATCGGGAAATGAAAAGGTGCGATCTTCTTGCCGTACATCTCGGTGAGCTTCTCCACGACATTCTTGAACGACGCGTTGTCCGCATCCATCCCTGTCACATATATCATTCTCGGCAGCTTGTATTTCTCACACAGCTCCCAGGCTTTCTCCGTACCAGCCTCGACACCAGACTTGCCCGATACCACGATGATCGCTGCATCTGCCGCACTGATAGCCTCCTCCACTTCACCTATGAAGTCAAAATATCCGGGCGTGTCAAGGATATTGATCTTTACACCCTCCCACTCTACCGGCACGACTGACGTGCTTATGGAAATCTTTCTTTTCTGTTCTTCCTTGCCAAAATCACTGACGGTATTGCCGTCCTCCACCCTTCCCATACGTGAAGTGATCCCCGACAGGTATGCCATCGATTCCACGAGACTCGTCTTCCCGGCCCCGCCATGACCCAGCAATACTACGTTTCGAATCTTATCAGTTGTGTAAATGTTCATTACAGCTACCTCCTAATTTATCGAGTGCACTCATAAATCCAACGCACCTATTTCCGTGAGAGCGCTCTTCGTTATATAATGATAGTTCACCATGCTGACCTGCATGACGCTCTAATACAAGTTTACTATAATTTTTCAGACAATTCAATCATTTTTGTGCAAACTGCATACTTTATTTTGCATAAAATCCTTGCCAAAATTTCGTTACAATTGCTAAAACTTTATGCTTGACAGTTTCTGCAACCAGTACCTCAAATGTCTTAACAGTTCCTAAGCAGTTGACTTTAATGCTTTAAAGTGCGATAATTATCAATAGCATGACAGAGTCAACTGCAGCCGTGTCTGAATATCTCTATGCAGATCCCCGCTAAGATATGTACAGGACACTGCTGCAGAACTCGGAAAGGATCTTGTACTTTATGAACATGAACAAATTCGGTTTTATCAGTCTCGGGTTGATCGGCGGTTCCATCGCGCTCGCGATCAGACAGATCTGCCCTGACGCACAGATCATCGCCTGTGCGCGCAGACAGTCCACACTGGACGAAGCGCTTGCCGCCGGCGCGATCGATGCAGGCACCACGGAAATAAACGATCTTTTTGCTGACTGTGATATGATATTTCTATGCGCTCCGGTCGCCGTTAATAACAGATTTCTGGAGAAACTCAAACCCTTCCTGTCCGAAAAGACGATCATCACCGATGTCGGCAGCGTCAAGGGCTCCATCCACGAAGCGGTCTCGCGGCTCGGACTCGACAGCTGCTTTATCGGCGGACACCCCATGGCAGGCAGCGAGAAAACGGGGTTCGCGAACGCCAATCCGATCCTGCTTGAAAACGCTTACTACATTCTCACCCCCACTGAAATGGTGCGGCAGGAGGCCGTCGCGGAGTACTATTCTCTCGTCAAAAAGATGGGCTCGATCCCAATGATCCTAAGCTGCCAGGAGCACGATTACGTGACTGCGGCGATCAGCCATGTGCCGCATCTTGTCGCCGCCGCGCTCGCCAATCTGGTGCATGACCATGACTCTGCAAACGAGACGATGAAGATGATCGCTGCCGGCGGGTTCAAGGACATCACACGCATCGCCTCCTCCTCCCCCGAGATGTGGGAATCGATCTGTATGTCCAACACCGAAAACATTGCTGACCTGTTAGACGATTACATTCTGTCCCTGCAGACAATCAGCAAAGCCGTGCGTTCGAAACAGGCAGGATTTACCTACGATCTGTTTACCGTCTCCAAGAAGTACCGGGATTCCTTTGCCGATCTGCCAAAAGGACCGATCAAGAAGATCTTTGCGTGCTATGTGGACATTCCAGACGAGGCTGGATCCATCGCCTCGCTCGCCACACTGCTCGCCAAGGCGGATATTTCCATCAGGAATATCGGTATCATCCACAACCGCGAATTCGAGGAAGGGGTGCTCAGAGTCGAATTTTACGACCAGACCGCACTGGATGAAGCTGTCGCCCTGCTGCATAGCCTGCACTACTGCGTGTATCCCAGGAAGTAGAACACCAGAAGACACTTCACAAGCGCTTCACATAAAAAACATCTATTTCGCATACTATACTATAGAATCTTTGACGATAGAAGAGGTTTCATCATTTTATGTGGGCTAAATTAAAACCATACTTCATTTCAATCCTGATCGCCCTCGGCACCGGCGGTCTCTCGGCCTTTCTCATCCGCGATAACGTCTATATCTATTCCCTGATGCGCAAACCGCCGCTGGCGCCGCCCGCCATACTGTTTCCGATCGTGTGGACACCCCTCTACCTCCTGATGGGCGTCAGCTGCGCGCGCATCTATCTGCTGAGGGCTGCCTACCCCGATGATGTTTTTGATGCCCTGCTCAACTACACGCTCCAATTGATCTTCAACTTCCTGTGGCCTGTCATTTTCTTTAATATGCACACGTTTCTGTTCGCGTTTATCTGGATCGTGGTACTGTGGACCGGCCTTTTGAAAATGATATTCAAGTTCAGCAGACTTGACACCGCCGCTGCCTACCTGCAGATCCCGTACTTTCTGTGGGTGACTTACGCCGGGTATCTTAACTTTATGATCTATCTGTTGAACTAATAAACCATTTTTTGAACGATTTTAGATGATTTTACTATTTTTATAAAAAACAAATGGCATATATCCCTGATTATGATATAATGATAGTATCTTATAAGCAGGGGTACAACTACAAATGAATAAAAGCAGCGTGAAAAAAAATAATATTTTATACATTCTGGCTTGTACTGCCATTTTCATATTTCTGATCGTCATCCTTTTTTATGACAAGGCGACCGATACCCGGCAGCAGCGGTCTGTTCATGCAGTTTCACACTGGACAGACCGCAGGACGACATTTCATATGAAAAAGACTGTGATCTCAGGCGCGGTCACAGTCGATCCTTCTATCGGTAATATCCTTGCTTTTTATTCAGTTCATCAGAATATCGAGGTTTATGCCGGCGGCCGCCTTATCTATGAATATCCCATAGCCAACAACAATCCGCTGTCAGATTCCCCTGGCTACTGCTGGAATATTATCGATCTGCCATACGACACCAGCGATCTTGAGATCGTCATCACCAGCCCGTACAGATCCTGCCTGAAGAATGTACCTGACATGTATATGGGAAATGAATTTTCGCTTCCTGCCTATATCATAACTAGGGACATCCTTCCGTTTACGCTCTGTATCGCCATGTTCGTCCTTGGTATTGTTCTGGTATTGTACTACATATTCATCTTGCGTAATATCAATACAAGCGGAAAACTGTTAAAACTAGGGATTTTTTCCATACTTTTATCCATATGGTCCATCAATGAGTGCAGTCTGACTACGCTGCTTCTAAAGAACAATCTGGTAACTTCATACCTGTCGTTCCTGTCGCTGATGCTGCTCTCCTTTCCGTTTGCCATGTTTGTCCAGACCTTCTATGAGGACGAGAGCAGGATCTGGAACTGGTTCTGTCGTGTAAATCTCGCGCAGATCGCCCTCTGTCTGTTATTCGCGGTTACCGGGATCGCAGATCTGAGGGAATCCATCTGGACAACGCATGCCATGATGGTCATTCTTGCGGCGATCATCCTGGTACAGTCCTGCATCCTTATCAAAAACGATGTACACTCATGCACAGTCAAGATCCACATCGCATGTGTCATCGTCTGTGTGATCACCCTCATGCTGGACATATTTGGATTTTACTCCGGCTCATGGGACGGAAACGCGTTTGGACGCCTGGGATTCCTCATATATATCATCGCGCTCGGCCTCTCCTCAGCAAAGGAGTCCACCTCCCTCATGAAGATGGGACAGGAGGCAAACGTCTACCAGACGCTCGCCTACACGGATCAGATGACCAGCCTCAAAAACCGTACCTGCTTTAATGAGGATTTTGCTGAACTGTCTGAAAACCCGGCAGATATCGCGGTGCTCGACTTTGACCTCAACAATTTAAAGCATGTCAATGACACCTTTGGCCACAGCGCAGGCGATATCTATATAAAGAACTGCGCCGCGATCATCCATGAGATCTTCGGCGGGATCGGAAGATGTTACAGAGTCGGCGGCGATGAATTTGTGACACTGATCGAAAAGGCATCCACGGTCGACATGACACACTACCTCGCGATGCTCGAATCAAGTGTCGACGCTTCAAACCGTGAAAACAACGAATCCAAAATAAAAATGCAGATCGCATATGGTTATGCAGTCTATGACCCTGATACAGACCAAAAACTGGAAGATACTTACAACCGGGCCGACAAGATCATGTATACCAACAAGAAAGAGAAAAAAGAAAGACAGAAATTTGAGCGGTAAACAAAAGAAGCAGCTGTATCCATACCACAACTGCTTCTTTTGTTTGGAAATTATTTTAGGATTATTTAGGAGCTTGTTTGATCAGAAATACCAGCTGCTGTTATTGCCATAATTGCCATAATTATAAGAATTATTGAAATAACCGCTGCCGTAATTGTTCAGTCCATTAAAGTAGGAATTGCTCGTCCCGAATTTGTTGTAAGTGGACGTTGTCCCGTACAGCTTATCCAGCGCATTCAGACTGCTCGATGCATTGTTCTCTATGAGTCCCATCTTTCCGCTGACTTTATCCGCAAATCCGCCATCCTTCGCAAACACTTTTTTGAGCTTGTCGAAATCAACACTCTCCAGCGTCTTTTCATCAATTGTCAGTTCTCCAGTCTTTGATACAGTGATACCCAAAGCTTCCAGATCAGCCTTGTTCGCGGACACGATACTGTCCAGCGTCTTCTTATGCGCATTGTTCGTCGTTCCGCCTATATCTGACAGGTTGCTGTATACCTCATTGTAATTCGCTACAAAGTCCTTGATATATTTGATCAGGTTATTCTTATCATTCTCCTGTGCCTTCTTGCCAGTCTCATCCTCTGTATAGGTCATGCCGTCAAGTTTGAGCATCTTCTCCACATTACCCTGAAGGCTGTTCGCAGACTTTTCCATCTTCTCATACATCACGATCTGTCTGGTCTGCATCAGGGCAGTAGTCCTCGAGGTTGTTCTCTTCGTTGAGCTTGACTTTGAACTGCTCTGCGTCCCGGAAGTCCTGCTGCTGATGATCTTGCCTGCACGGCTTCTTCTGGCACTGCGTAAATTTCTCGATCTTAAGAGCGCATTTCTTGAACTGTTGATATTCATACTGTATTCCTATCCTTTCCTATCCGCCTGTATCATGCTATTCTTGTAAGGTCAGGTTCCATCCTCGTTTACGTAATATATATCGGCACCAACATTGGAAATGTTAATACAGTTTATGAAAATTCCCGTAAATTGCGGTCAATTTTCTGAAAATTCCTCCGGATCCTGCTTCACCGACAGATTCACACCGTCAAGTCCGGTCACTGTGATATTTCTGTTGACTTTGGCGTCATACGACTCCGCGTTGATGATGTTCGCAAGGTCGATCCCTGTCGTCTCCTTCATGGACTCAAACAGCTTTGTCATCACCGCAGGAACATTCCCCGCCACCTGGTCAACCCCGCCAGCACCGCCGTCCCCGCCGATGATCGTGATCTTGTCGATCTGCGCCAGCGGCTCTGCGATCTTTCCTGCAATGTCCGGAAGTACCTTGATCATCATCTCGGCCACAGCCGCCTTATTATATTTCGCGTAAGCTTCCGCTTTTTTCTCCATGGCTTCCGCCTCCGCCAGCCCCTTTGCCTGGATCGCCTCCGCCTCCGCGATACCCTTTGCCCGCACTGCAGCGGCCTCTGCCTCGCCGAATGCCCTGATACCCTGAGCCTCCTGCTCCCTGGAATAGCGGTCAGCCTCCGCCTGCGCCTTTTTCGCTTCCGCCTCTCTCTGTGCCTCAAACTGCTGTGCCTCAGCTTCCTTCTGCCGCTGGTACAACGCTGCATCCGCTTTCTGCTGCGCCGCGTACTTTTCCGCCTCCGCCTGTTTCTTCACCTCTGCCTCGAGTGCGCGTTCCTTGACCGCGACCTGCTTCTGCTTCAACTCGATCTCGCGCTCCTGCTTCGCGATATCCGCATTCGCAGTGGTGATCTCGATCGTCTTGCGCTGCTCTTCCTTCTGAATCGCATAGGCTGCATCCGCCATCGCCTTCTTGGTGTCCGCCTCCATCTGCAGCTCCGACTTCTTGATGGCAAGCTCATTCTGTTTCTTGGCGATCTCAGTCTGCGCCGCCACTGCCGCATCATTTGAGTCTTTGTCCGCCGCAGCCTGCGCCACCTTGATATCACGCTCGCTCTCGGCTCTCGCGATCGCCGCAGCCTTCTTGATCTTAACGATATTGTCAATACCAAGATTCTCTATGACATCATTCCCGTCAACAAAATTCTGCACATTGAAACTGATGATATCCAATCCCATCGCCGCCAGATCCGGCTCCGCATTCTCCTTGACGAGCTCGGCAAATTTCTGACGGTCTGACACCATCTCCTCAAGGCGCATACGCCCCACGATCTCACGCACATTGCCCTCGAGCACTTCCCTCGCCACCCCTGCGATATACTCTGTGTTCTTGTTCAGGAAATTTTCCGCCGCAAGCCTCAGCTTGTCCGGCTGATTGCTGATCTTCACATTGACTGTGGCATCCACATTGATATTGATATAATCCGCTGTAGGGACTGCGTTGCTGGTCTTGACATCGATCGGGATCAGCCGCAGGTTCAGCTTATCAAGCCTCTCAAAAAAAGGGATCCTGATACTCGCCTTTCCGATCACCACCTTCGACTTTTTCTTGATGCCTGATATGATGAACGCCATATCAGGCGGTGCCTTCACGTATCCCATGCACAGCAATGCGACCAAAACGATTATCACCACTACTGCAACTACTACTCCTGTCATCCTCTTCTCCTCCTTTGCATAAAAAATGTATGTAACCACCCAGAGCTTACCACCCCATATGGTTACATACATTGTATCATAATTTTATACTCCTGTCACTTTTTCGTGCGGTATTTCTCCATATCAGACAACATCCGCAATTACTGTTCACTCCGTTCCCAGTAACCATCCGCATTCCTGATCTCAGATCGTAGAATCAAACCGCTGTCCGACCTGTCTCTCAAAACTCGACCGGATATCCTTTCGTATGAGATAGTCTGCATTCTCGATCTGACTGATCAGATCCTCGATCGAGTCTGCCGTAAAAGTCACTTCGCCATCTTCATCACTCTCGAAGAATTCTTCCCGGATCTCCTTTTTCTCCGCCCGTCCGGCCTCCAGCTTCTCCTGCTGTTTCTTCTCCTCCGCTTTCCTGGCGGCCTTCTTCTCCTCCGCCTTTTTCGCAGCCTTCTTCCTGGCGAGACGCTCCTGCGCGGTCTTGTTCTGCGCCTTGAAGGACTGGTCCATCGTCGCAAAGAACGATGTCGCGCCATTATCATACACATTCATGCCACAGCTCTTTACATTCAGTCCCATATTGGCAAGCTTGCTCTTTAACTGCGTCAGGCCGTTTGCTCCCTGTGAGATAATGCTCTCATACTGGCTGCGGAATTTTTCATCCTCCGCCATGCGTTCGATCTTTTCCTCGTCGATCAGAACGACCATCTTGTTCGGATTGGAATATCTTGAGGCGTTTGCCTTCGCGTATTCCTTCTGGTCTTTGCTCACGAGAATAAAATCCAGATTTCCATATTTCTTTTTCAATTCCTCGTAATATTTTGCAGCCTTCTCCGTCAACTCAGGACTCCCAACCGTCCTGCCACTGACTTTTGTCTTTTTGACAGTTTCCGTGGAACCATCTGATTTTGTGATCGCGATGTCTTCCCTCTTCTCATCTGTCTTCCTGTTTGTCTTTGATGTGTTGTAGTGAGCAGAAACGCTCTCTGCAACAGCGGGCGTACCCGCAGAAATGGTACTCATAGTTCATCCCTCCCTGATCCTTAATGCGGCTGAACTCCGTTTCAGCCTGTACCGCTTATCTCTATATTTTTACGCCTTCGCCTTAAAGCCTGCGCTCTCCGCCTCGGGTGTCCAAAATATACTGTTATACCTCACCTGCTCCTCGATCTCTCCGACAGTCGTCGTCCTGATGACAGAGCGATTTGTCCTGTCACTGCCCGGCCGTCCGCTCCCGCTGAGCCGGTCCGCCGCACAGATCTCGGTGCTGATATTGTTATAGTTGTCCATATGGCAGACACAGCTCACGATATGTCCTCCCGTAACTGTGATCATATCGCTCAGACTCTTCATACAACAAGGCAGCATGGCCAGGTTCATCTCAAGCCACTGTTCGATCTTCTTATCCTTCGTCGCCCTGTAATACAGCCGCTCACTGATCTTTACCTGATATTCGTCTGCCCGCATACACTCAAAATGTTTTCTGACATATCTCTCATACACCGATGGATTTTTGTATCTGACCTCTGAATCTTTCTGATCCTCTTTCAGCATGCAACCAACTCGCCCTATGCCTTAATGTCCACAGGTATGTACTGTTGTTCGAGATACATCTGGGTAATCTTCTCCTGCTCCACGATTTCCGGCATTTCTTCATCAAGCGCTTCTTTTAACACCTTATCATCCGTGAGCATCTCCTCAAGTGTCTCCTGCAGCGCCTCCTCCGGCATCTCCTCGAGCAGCTCATCGAGAATACCGCCCTCGTCCTCAATGCCGAGTGCCTCTTTGACGAGTTCCTCACGCCGCTCCTCTGCAGTCTTGGGTTCAAGCTTCTCGGCAGCCTCGGCGATCTTCTCTCCGAGCTCCTGCGCCTCATCCATGCAGTGCATCATCTGCTCGTTATTGAACTGCTTCTTCACTGCAGCGATCTGGTCATTATAATTGTTGAACAACTCCAGCTTCTGCGCGATCTCCTCCAGCGTCCCACAGTGCATGTTCTTGAGATCTGCCTTCTTTCCCTCATAAAAGTCGATCTGCGACTGTGTCTTCTGGAATCTCTCGACCTTCTCCTCCGTGCTCTTCAGCCCCTTGCCATAGTGCTGTGTGAGAACTGAAAGCGGACTGTTTGCCATTGAAATATTCATAATTAACCCCTATCATTTTCCGTTTTGCAACTGAAACAAGTTTCTATATCTCCCTTTCGCCCGATTCACCGGACTCTCAGACCAGGATGATGAAATCTCTGATTTCACACTGATCACACGACAGTATGATTTTCTATATGTTATATCGGTCTGTACCGGAAAAGAATCAAGCGGTTTGGGGAATTTTGCCACGAAAAGTTTGTTTCTAACAGGCAAAGACACTTATCACTACATTTTTGAGCATAAATTTATAACATAAATCTTAGCATATATTGCACCTGGATCTAAACATAAAATATCATTATACGGAGGTGCTGTATGACAAATGAAAAATTGGTGATAAAGCCTAAAAAAGCAAAAGGGGAGGACGGGTACAAAGTTTTCTCGATCAGGATCAAAGAAGAAATCGTCGCGCAGATCGATGATATTTCTGTCAGAACAGGTCACAGCAGGAATGAGCTTATAGGAACTTTTCTTGCGTATGCTTTGGATAAGTGTATAGTCGAGGAGAAATAATATATGTAAACAGCTATAACACTTGCCATCACCTTCTCCTCATGATAAAATAATCATATAGTAGACTACAGGAGGCGGCAGGCTATGTCAGAAAACAGCAGTGTCAGAAACACAGAGGAAAGATCAGAAGAGCGAATACCAGCATCAAAGAAGCTGCCGTGAAGTAGATGCACAGCAA
>VSNO01000012.1 GCA_009774375.1 Lachnospiraceae bacterium | reverse complement strand
GGTACATGGCTTTGACATCGCGAAGCGATTTTGCATGCTTGATGCTTGTAACAGGAAGCCAAAGGCTGAACTGTTACAAATAATGGTCAGATGCATCCGGGGAATAATCCAGTTCTAAAGTATTTCTTCTGCATAATCAATCAAAGGGTGTAACTTTCCACTATGCATCATATAAATACCACATCTCCAACATATCTGACACTCATGCCATATACGCCATGTGCGGAAAATGTCTTTAAATCTGCCCGTATGCCTGCACCGCCGCTACAGTCAGACCCAGCAATGCTCAATACTTTTTTCATGGTATAATCTTCTCCTTTACCTCTTCATATTTCAAGCCGCTCAAGGTTACTCCCACCGCCTTTTCAGAACAGGAAAATTCTTGGGACTTACAGGGAAAAGATGGGCTATGACTATACTTTGTATGACAGACAGATTGAAGAACTTGCGGCACAGAATGAAAAGAACGGCATCAAAGTCTATACGGGCAGGATTCTGCCGGAACAGAAGGTAAAACCCGTTATCACGCTGGTACTCTATTATGGTAAAGAAGAAATTCCAGAAAGCATCCATTCCATGATGCAGATGCCGGAGGACGATACCATAAAAAAGTACATACAGGATTATCGGCTCAACCTGATCCGCCTGCGGGAGCTGACCATGGAACAGGCTGAACTTTTCCAGTCCGACTTTGCATGTATTGCTAAATTTCTTGCAAAGTCGTATAATAAAAAGGAACAGATCCTTGCATTGAAAGAAAACAGGCAGATACTGATTCACCCAAGGGACACCCTGTTTACCCTCGCGGCCATCACCGGGGATAAACGGTATCTGGAGATCAGTACGGAAAAGAAGGAGGGAACAGCTGTGTGTGAAGTTGCGGATGCTTTGGTGCGGATGGGATATGAGCAGAGCCTGGAAAAGCTCGCAGAAAAGGATTTGGCTCTTGCAGAAAGGGATTCAGCTCTTGCAGAAAAGGATTCGGCTCTTGCAAGGCAGAATCTGCTTTTGGCGGAAAAAGACGCTCAGATTGCTCAACTTATGGAACAGTTAAAACGTCAATGATACGGAACTGTAAACAGACCACACAAAAGGAAGCTGTCAGCTTCCTTTTGTGTGGTCTTTCAATACAGTCACTCACCACGCCGTATCCATCGGCGGCTGTTCTTCACCTTTTGTCAGATAAAACCTGTCGTACCGCATACCGGAGGCCAGCGCGTAAATATGCAGCGTATGCTCTCCTCTGGCAAGCGGTATCGTCGCCGCGGGAACCCAGCGGTAAACCTGCTCCGCCTCATAACGCCAAAGCCCGCCGTTTCCATAAAGTTTTTCCGCCGGTATCTGTTTCCCGTCAATTCCTATGCCAAAGAATCCCTCCTCGCGCACATTGAACTTGGACAGCATCCAGAGCGTATACGTTCCGCCCGAGCAATGAATGCGGTAATTCAGGCTCGGGGCAGTTTCAGGTTTCCAGCAAAGCTCCGGCGTCTTTTCCGTAAGATGATCGGAATGACATGTCCTTATATACATGGCAAGTCCGCTGCGCCCGAAAGATTCACTGCTGCAGTGCCGCCAGAGTCCGCGCGCCTGCTGCCCTGCCTGTTCTGACTTTTCTGTCTCCTGTGTCCACGCATCATTACTCTGTGCAAGCACGGACGCCGCGTCAATCCGTATCGCACCGTCTGTCTCTGCAAATATATGGTTTCCCTGTTCAAGATACCAGTCCGGGGTTACTGTCCTGCCAAAGGATTCCACCTGTTCTTCCCTGCACGTCACTGTGAGGGAATCCCTGTCGTTTCCGCGGACAGCATAGAATACAGGTCTGGGCGGTATCGGACATATATCCTCCTGGTTTCCCTGTGCATAAAAAGCATTGCACCACATGGTCAGATCCTGCTCTTTGGGCAAAGCCTGTGCTCCCCTGATGCCTGCCAGGCTGTTTTCCTTCCGCGGTTTTGTATAGATCACCATACGCGAAAAAGCAAAATACCTGTCGATCGCCCACACATGGAGCCGATGCATTCCTGCCTGGTTCTGTTCTGCTGTATGCTGCTGTTCTGATTCTGCCTTCCATTGCCCGCCTGCCTGCCGCTCTCCCGCCGCATCCGATGACACCGGAATAACAAGCTTGAAATACAGCCTGTCTACATTATTAAGCACATTCTCCTTCCAGTTTCCACGCCACTCATCATTGGAGACAGATTCCACGATCTGTACCGGTCCCCCGTCAAGCGAAATACCGACACGGAGCCTGCCGACGGAATTGAGCGACGGAAAACGGTGGATCTCCAGTAAAACCTCTCCTGTACTGTGTGTGTGAAATACGAAGGTCAACGGTTCCGCCTCTGTTCTGTCTTTCAACAGATCCTCCGGCTCCCTCTGCACGCACGCCTCCAGCAGACCGCCCTGCATACGTCCAAGCCTGCGGATAAACTTAAAATCACCCGCTTTATGCTTTTCAGCATGAATATCCGGAACATCTGACTCCCTGTCCCCTGAACAGACACGGAAGGAATCTTCCCCGCCCACGCGCGGTCTATGCGTTGTCCCTGTGCCATCATTCCACTGCATGGGTCTGTCCAGAACAATCAGTCCGTCCTCCTCCAGTGCGCAATATGAACCGGCTCCTTCTGTGATATCCGAATCCGCACACGACAATCCTGCGCACTCTGTTTTCAACGTCCTGACCGGAATCCGCTGCGCCCTGCCGTCACCCGCATTTTGTATCAGGATCTCTCCTGTGCGGTCCTCAGACACGTCCGACACGCGGACAAGAATTCTCTTTTCCTCCTTTACCACTGTCTGATTTTCTGAAACCGCCACCCACGCAGGCGCCTCTATCGTCACCGCAAATTCGCCGCTGCCCGTGTTGCCGATATCGATCCATTTCTCCCCGGGTGTCACAAAACAAAGCGCTTTCCCGTCATTCCACACATCGACGCGCATGGACGGCTTTCCTTCGATTTTCAAAGGCGGCGTACAAACCGGCATCATCGCCGCACGCGGCGGCGGGAAGCCCTCCGGGTTCAGAATGCCGTTCCACTTCCCGCCGCACATCACATGATTGTAATAGTACAGAAGCCGTCTGCGCGCATCCTCCGCCTCCCTTGATTGTTCCGTGTACAGGGCTGCCGCCTGCATGTTTCCGCGATCGTACATCAGTGTGCTCCTGTCCCCGTAATAATAGGCCAGATTCGTGAAATACGCAGCATGGACCCGCATCAGCACCAGCTGGAAAAAAGCATCCTGCTCCTCCGCCGGCAGACTCTCATACAACGCATTTCCCTCCGCAAACATCTCCTCGTACCAGTGGATCCGCAGCGCCGCCTCGTCGCCATATGCTGTCTGCGAGAACGCGTCATGATCCATGTTCTCCACTTTCCGCACATTTGTCACCTGCGCAAAGTCTCCCAGCAGCTTCGCCGCCCGCTTTCCGATCTTCCCTGTGAATGTCCTGTCAATCCAGTCCTCCACAAAAGCGTCCACGTTTTCTGTGAAAGCGCCCAGTTTCCCGATCTCCCACGCCAGTCTCAGAAAAAAGGTAATCTCCTGCTCAAGCGGCTTCATGGCGCCGCTGTTGAGCACCCACAGCTTACGGATCCCCTCGTTCCACGCCTTCTGCAGCTCATTTCTAGTGTGTGCCAGCGGAATGGAACAGAGAAACACATAGGACATGCTTGGCGGCGCCCAGTAGGAATTGTGGTAATAAATTCCATTTCCGCCCCTGCGTGTTTTCTCCTTTTCGGACGGATAGCGGCGGATATAGCCGTAATTGTCATTCGCCCACACAAGCGTCATGTCCTCCGGTATCTCCAGACCGTTATCATACAGCTCCAGCACTTCTTTGTACGGAATGAATGTCATCATGGTCTCCCGCCCGAGTGTACCCTGCAGGATTTCGCGCTGATCCGCAATGATTTTTTCCAGCAGTTCCACCTTGGCAGTCCTGATTTCCTCCTCCGTCTTCCCCGCCAGATCCTTCGTCTCAAATCCAGAATCATGAATACCGCGCATGCCAAGTGTATAGCACACCTCGAAATCCCGGTTCTGCTCCACGCTCTCCTGCCAGTATTCCTTTAGGATCTCTCTGTTCCTGCCTTCGATCGAATAGTCGTAAACCGCATCCGCATAACCCTTTTTCTGTATCCAGGGTTTCCACTCCCGGTTGTTGGAACGCATCAGCATATCACAGTGCGAAGTGCCCACGACAATGCCCATGCGGTCTGCAAGCGCACCGTTTTCCGGCTTTAAATTAAAGGAGTTGACATGCATGGCAGGCCAGATATAATTTGCTTTCAGGCGGAGCAGCAGTTCAAACACTTTCTCATATGTCCGCACGCCAATGGTCGGCTCTTTCATGTAATTCTGCACCCACGCCTCCAGCTCCTCCTCATCATTGATAAAGATCCCCCGGTATTCCACCGACGGATGATCCGCCTTTGTATAATCCGCAGGCAGGGTGAATTCGTCCTTTTTTTCACAGGTACATCCGCCCAGAAATGCCACGGCGACACGCCCAGCATTTCACTCAGCTCGTAGATCCCATAGACAGTACCGCGCCTGTCGCTGCCCGCTATGACCAGCCTGCCGTCAACAATCCTGTGCAGATACGCCTCTTTGCGCAGACTGCCTGACGCATCATCACATAAAACGGTAAGATCTGCCTTTTCGCTGATCATGTCAGACACGCCGGATGTACCGACTAAGATTTCTGCATCCGCCTCATTTTTGTCCCATTCCCTGTCACTTTTTCCGTCCATTCCGCTGTAGTCCTGCAGCACCCTGGCCGATATGCCCAGCGTCCGCCCCAGATCAGCAGCCAGGTTTGAAGCTGCGATTTTTACTGCCTCTGATTCCCTGTTGTCGATTCGTATGATACACTGCTGTCCTCTTTTTAACACAAACTCCATTCTCGTCCTCCTTTTTCCGTTCACAGAATGTCATGGCGCTCCATGCGGCTCACAATTCTATCCTCTTTATCATACACTGGCATTTTTAATTTTTCTGCTCTTTTTTTGACAAATACATTGCGTATCTTGACTTTGTGCACTATACTGTTTTTGTGCGTGATATATTTCTGCTTCATAAGACAGCCTTTTGCATGACGAATAGGGAGATTGATTGAAATGGTAGACGAGATCATCAACGCTTTTTATGACAGTGAACATCACTATGGCTACGACTATGTGTACACTGTTGATAATGCACCTCAAAACGACGATGAATTTAAACTGCACAACCACAGCGACCGCTATGAGATCGTTCTATTTCTGACGGGCAACGCGGAATTCCACATCGAGGGAAATATCTATCAGTCCCATCCTCACGACATCTATATCGCACGCCCGATGGAAATGCATCATAACTGCTTTCTCTCCCCTGAAAGATATTCCCGCGTGGTCATCCACATTCCCCTGAATTTTTTTGCGGACAACCACTGCACAGAGCTGGAACGTGTATTCCTGGACAGGACGCCCGGTGCAGACTGCCAGATCCCGGCCAGGATCGTTGACAGGGAGATGTATCATCTGCTCATGAAGATGAACACGTATATAAAAGACGGCGCATATGATATCGCCAAATATGTTTTTCTGGAATTTTTATATCTTCTTAACCAGATACAGGAACCGCTGACCACTCCAGTCGCTGCGGACAGGCACATCACGAATGTCCTGCTCTATATCAACGAGCATATCGACTCAGACTTATCCCTGGACGGGCTGTCTGAAAGGTTTTATATCAATAAATATTATCTGTGCCGCATCTTCAAAAAAGTAACTGGTTACACAGTCAACCATTATATCAATTACAAAAGGCTGCTGCTTGCGCGGGAACTGCACGGCAGGGGGCAGACACTGCTGGAGGCCAGCACGAACGCCGGATTCAACAGTTATGCCCATTTTTACCGCATGTACTGCAAAGCGTTTGGCACAAATCCGCGGTCAGGGTAAATACTGTACCTGCCCCTTCACAGCCCCAAATATGATACAGCAAAAGTCCATTTAACAATGGACTTTTGCATTGATTCACGTATTTCATTCCTGTCAGGAATTCTTCTTGCCGTCCTGATCCAACCGCATCGTGAGGGAGATCCGCTTCTTTGCCAGATCGACATCGAGCACTTTGACATCCACGATATCGCCGACGCTGACCGCCTCGAGCGGATGCTTGATGAACTTGTTGGTGATCTGGGATATGTGCACCAGACCGTCCTGGTGAACCCCGATATCCACGAACACGCCGAAATCGATGACATTTCGGACGGTTCCCTTCAGGATCATTCCCGGCTTTAAGTCCTTCATCTCGAGGACATCGCTTCTGAGGATCGGCTTGGGCATGTTCTCACGCGGGTCGCGTGCCGGCTTCTCGAGTTCCTTCAGGATATCTGTCAGGGTGATCTCCCCGATCCCAAGCTCCTGCGCCATCTTCTTCTTGTCCCTGACGCGCTTCTCAAGCCCTCCCGCTGCTGCCTGCGGCGCATCGCTTTCCTTTTTTGCGCCCTGGTCCTGCGGCGCATCGAGTGTCACGCCGCCCATCGCTGCCGCGAGCGCTTTTCCCATGGCAGTGTTGGTGTTCTTGATGACGATATTCTGCTTTTTATTATTTTTCCTGTTTTTCGCGCTCTCCTGTTTTTCCGTTTTCGCCGTCTTGGCGGATGCCGCCTTCTTCTGGATTTCTTTCAGATCATCCATGGAGATACCCAGCTTCTCCAGAAGCTTCAGCGCCGCGTCGTATGACTCCGGGTGCACGCTCGTGGCATCAAGCGGATTGTCGCCGTCGAGAATGCGCATAAAGCCCGCGCACTGCTCGTATGCCTTGGGTCCAAGCTTTGCCACCTTCAACAGCTGCTTTCTGTTGCGGAAGCGCCCGTTCGTCTCCCTGTAATCCACAATGTTTTTGGCGATGGTCTTGTTGATGCCTGAGATGTACTCAAGCAGCGAGGCTGATGCCGTGTTCAGATCCACGCCGACCTTGTTCACGGAGTCCTCGACGACTCCGTTCAGCGCTTCGCTGAGCTTCTTCTGGTTCATGTCGTGCTGATACTGTCCCACGCCGATGGACTTCGGATCGATCTTCACAAGCTCCGCCAGCGGATCCTGCAGACGCCTTGCGATCGAGGCCGCGCTTCGCTGACCCACGTCAAAATTCGGAAACTCCTCCGTCGCCAGCTTGCTCGCCGAATAGACGGACGCGCCTGCCTCATTGACGATAACATACTGAACCGGCGTGTCAAGCTCCCTGATCAGCTCCACGATGACCTGCTCGGACTCGCGCGACGCGGTGCCGTTGCCCACCGAGATCAGGCTCACATGGTATTTGCTGATCAGCTTCTTTAACTCCTTTTTCGCCTCCTCGACCTTGTTCTGGGGGGCAGTCGGGTAGATCACTTTCGTGTCGAGCACCTTGCCCGTCGCGTCCACCACGGCAAGTTTGCAGCCTGTCCGGAACGCGGGATCCCAGCCAAGCACTACCTTCCCTGCGATCGGCGGCTGCATGAGGAGCTGTTCCAGATTCTTGCCAAACACTGCGATCGCACCGTCCTCCGCCTTCTCGGTCAGCTCGTTCCTGATATCGCGCTCGATCGCAGGCGCGATCAGCCTGTTATAGCTGTCTAAGATGGTCTCCTGCAGTGCCGGCGTCGTATTTTCATTCTCCTTTGTGATCAGTTTCTTCTCGAGAAAACGGATAATGCGCTCTGTGGGCGCCTCGATCTTCACCGTGAGGATCTTCTCATTCTCTCCTCTGTTCAGCGCGAGAACCCTGTGTCCTGCGACCTTATTGACAGGCTCCTCATAGTTGTAGTACATCTCGTACACACTCTGTGCTTTTGGATCCTTTGCCGTGCTTGTGACCTTTCCCTCCTCGAAGGTTGCCTGGCGGATATATGTCCTGTAATCAGCCTCGTCCGAGATCATTTCCGCGATAATGTCCATCGCTCCCTGCAGGGCTTCCCTGATATTGGCTACACCCTTTTCCTCGCTGACATAGCTCTCCGCCTCCACAGTCAGCGGGCTGGCAGTCTCCTGCGCCAGAATGATGTCCGCCAGCCCGTCAAGCCCCTTCTCCCTGGCTACGCTGGCGCGCGTCTTTCTCTTTGGCCTGTACGGCAGATACAGGTCGTCAACGGCGACGATCGTCTCCGCCGCGAGGATCTTCGCCCTCAGCTCCTCTGTGAGCCTCCCCTGTTCCTCGATGCTTCCGAGCACCTGCTCCTTTTTCTCCTCCAGATTTCTGAGATATCCAAGTCTCTCGTTGAGATTTCGCAGCACTTCGTCATTGAGCGATCCTGTGACCTCCTTGCGGTATCTGGAGATGAACGGGATCGTGTTTCCCTCATCTATCAGTTTGACAGCAGCTTCGACCTGCCACCTTTCTACTTTCAGTTCTTCTTTTAGCTTTAAAATAATATCCATAGCTTAACTTTTCCCTCTTTAAAATATTGTAAAAGTATATGTGATCCCAGCTGGCAGCTGATCCGTTCAATTATAAAGTATAAAGGAAAATCCCACGCGATTCAAGAAATTTTCACTTTGATTTCATTGTTTTATTGTATTAAACATGATACAATGGGTTTCAGTCTGATATGTCATATCATCGGTCAGACGAGAAAGGACTTAACACTATGCAGCAGCCACAATATAAAACCAATTTTGAATTAAAATTTCTGGCAAGGATGCAGACCGGGCAGTATCTGGGAATCCTGGTCGGGGCGATCCTGTTAAAGTTTGTCATCACATTTTTTGCCGTGAACCTTGTCTCCACCATGATTCCCATGACCTCCGCGGCGGGCTCTGTCGTCAACTATATCGCAGTCTTTGCCGTCCAAGTCCTCGCGTCCGTGCTGAATGTCGGAACCTCCTTCATCTTCCTGAAATCTGCATGCGGCATGACGAGCTCCATCGGGGACTTATTCTGCGGATTCCAGCAAAACACGGTCAAGATCCTCAAGATCGGCGCTGTGATCGCCGTCATCGAATCCATCTGCATGATCCCGCTTGAGATCGCCTCCGCGCAGTATACCGAGCTCATCAACTCCCTCGCCCCGCTCAGCGGAGGCAGTGCTGGTGAACTCGGCCTCTTTCGTGCAGGCAGCTCCATGGACAGCAATGCGCTTCTGGAATCCTACAGCATTCTGTACAGCGCCTCCATGAAATTTTACCTGATCATGTTCGTGTGCAGTGTGATCTCACTCATACTGACGCTGCCCTTCTTCCCCGCCTTTTACATGGTGCTCGATTTTCCGGACTGGAGTGCATCGACCATCCTGAAAAAGAGCTTTGAGGTCATGAGCGGACACAAGCTCCGGCTATTCCTGCTGTATGTGAGCTTTATCCCCGCCTTCCTGCTCAGCCTCTTTACCTGCGGCATTATGCTGATCTGGGTGATCCCTTACCAGAGCATGGCGCTGACAAACCTCTATCTGGATATCATGGCGGTGCGGAATAAGACTGTCGACAACACTGTGACCATATAAAAACACGATCAAACCCCCGCAAATAAAAAAGCAGGTACAACCTGCTTTTTTATCTGTTCTTCCACTTCAGATAGGCATTGATGAATCCGTCCAGCGCACCGTCCATGACTGCATCCACATTGCCCGACTCGAAGTTCGTCCTGTGGTCCTTTACCATTGTGTAGGGCTGCATGACATAGGACCGGATCTGGCTGCCCCAGCCGATTTCCTTCACCTCGCCGCGTATATCGGAAAGCTTCTCGGCGTTTGCCTCCTGCTTCAGCAGGTAGAGCTTCGCCTTCAGCATCTGCATCGCCTTATCCTTATTCTGGAACTGGGAGCGCTCATTCTGGCACTGTACGACTGTACCTGTCGGAATGTGGGTGATACGGATCGCGGACGAGGTCTTGTTGATGTGCTGTCCGCCCGCACCGCTGCTTCGATAGGTATCGATCCGCAGATCGTCCTCATTGATCTCCACATCCAGATCTTCCTCGATATCCGGCATGACATCGAGCGACACAAACGATGTCTGGCGCTTTCCCTGCGCATTGAACGGCGAGATGCGCACAAGTCTGTGCACCCCTTTCTCTGATTTCAGATACCCATAGGCGTTCTCACCGTTTACCTGGAAGGTGACAGACTTGATGCCCGCCTCGTCCCCGTCAAGATAATCGAGCACCTCGATGGAAAATCCCTTCCGCTCCGCCCATCTGGTATACATGCGGTAGAGCATTCCTGCCCAGTCACAGCTCTCCGTGCCGCCTGCACCTGCATTTAGCTTCAGGATCGCATTGCACTTGTCATACTCCTCCGACAGGAGCGTGCTGATGCGGAGCGTCTCGAACGCCTCGATAAAGCGATCCAGCTCCTCGCGGATCTCCGGTATCATCTCTGCATCCTGCGCCTCATATCCCATCTCGATCAGTGTCTCGATATCCTCATACTGTGACTTCAGTCCGCTGCACTGATCCACGGTATCCTTGAGCTGCTTTAATTCTTTCATCTGTTTATTGGAGCGGTCAGGATCATCCCAGAACCCGGGAGCCTCCATCTCGCGCTCTAACTCTTCGATACGCCTCTCCTTATTAGCGAGGTCAAAGTGAATCCCTCACTTCCGCTAATGGACTTTCGTAGGTCTGTAACTCCTGTTTCATCTGGTCGAGTTCTACCATAGCGTTCACCACCTTTATATTGATTCGTTTTATGCTTTCCGTCCGCAGCACTGCTTGTACTTCTTTCCACTGCCGCACGGACATGGATCGTTCGGATACACTTTCGTCTCCGCACGCATCTTCGGCCCCTTCTGCAGCGAGTCGTCCTTGTTCGTGCCGGTGACCTTTGCGACTTCCTCGCGCTCTACCTTCTGCTCTACCTTGACATGCAGCAGCATGCGCACAGTGTCCTGCTTGATATTCGCTGTCATGGCATCGAACATCTCATAACCGTTCATCTTGTATTCCACGAGCGGATCTCTCTGGCCATACGCCTGCAATCCCACACCCTGCCTCAGCTGGTCCATGTCGTCGATATGATCCATCCACTTGCGGTCGATCACCCGGAGCAGGATGACGCGCTCGATCTCGCGGATATTCTCCGCCTCGGGAAACTCGGCTTCCTTGCTCTCATAGAGCCTGACAGCCTCCTCCTTCAGCTGGTGCTTCAAACCGTTCTTGGTCTTCTTGGAAACGCGGTCAAGCACCACCGGATGCAGCGGCACGATCGGGAGCAGCAGTGTATTGAGCTCCTTCAGATCCCACTCTTCCGGCTCCAGATCATCATTGATCGCTGTATCCACTGAGCTCTCAACAATGTCCGTGATCATTTTATAGATCGCATCGCGCATGCTCTCGCCGTCAAGAACACGGCGGCGCTCCTCATAAATGATCTCGCGCTGCTCATTCATGACCTGATCATACTCCAGCAGATTTTTCCTGATGCCAAAGTTATTGCTCTCGATCTTCTTCTGTGCATTCTCGATCGCGCTCGTGAGCATCTTGTGCTCGATCTCCTGTCCCTCCGGTATCCCCAGCGTATTGAACATATTGATCAATCGCTCGGAACCAAACAGACGCATGAGATCGTCCTCAAGCGAGATGTAGAACCGGGACATACCGGGATCGCCCTGACGACCCGAACGTCCGCGCAGCTGATTGTCGATACGCCTCGACTCGTGGCGCTCCGTACCAATGATCAGCAGACCGCCGGCTGCTCTTGCCTCCTCGTCGAGCTTGATGTCCGTACCGCGGCCTGCCATGTTCGTCGCGATCGTGACCGCGCCATGCTGTCCTGCATCCGCGACGATCTCCGCCTCGAGCTCATGGAACTTAGCATTTAATACCTTATGCTGGATACCGCGGCGCGTGAACATCTTGCTCAGCTCCTCACTCGCCTCGATCGTGATCGTGCCCACGAGCACCGGCTGTCCTGTGGCATGCGCCTGCTCCACGGTGTCCACGATCGCCTTGAGCTTTTCTTTTCTGGTCTTATATACACTGTCCTGCTTATCCTCGCGTATCACAGGACGGTTCGTCGGCACGACGACAACATCCATGCCGTAGATATCGCGGAACTCTTTCTCCTCAGTGAGCGCCGTACCGGTCATGCCGCACTTCTTGTCAAACTTGTTAAAGAAATTCTGGAACGTGATCGTGGCAAGCGTCTTGCTCTCGCGCTTTACCTTGACATGCTCTTTTGCCTCGATCGCCTGATGCAGGCCGTCCGAATAGCGGCGCCCCGGCATGATACGCCCTGTAAACTCATCGACGATCAGCACTTCGTCGTCCTTCACCACATAATCCTGATCTCGGAACATCAGGTTGTGCGCCCGGAGTGCCAGTATGATATTGTGCTGTATCTCGAGGTTCTCAGGATCTGCGAGGTTCTCGATCTGGAAGAACTTCTCCACGCGCTCCACCCCTGCAGCCGTGAGGTTGACAACCTTGTCCTTCTCATTGACGATAAAGTCACCCGTCTCCTCCTGCTCCGTACCCATGACGTAATCCATCTTGGTCATCTCGGGAATGTCCTCGCCGCGCTTCATCTGTCTGGCAAGGATATCACACACCTCATAGAGCTTTGTGGATTTGCTGCTCTGCCCCGAAATGATCAGCGGTGTTCTCGCCTCGTCGATCAGCACAGAGTCCACCTCGTCGATGATGGCATAGTGCAGATCCCTCAACACGAGCTGCTCCTTGTAGATCACCATGTTGTCGCGCAGATAGTCAAAGCCAAGCTCATTGTTCGTGACATAGGTGATATCGCAGTTGTACGCCTCGCGCCGCTCATCAGGCTTCATGTCATTGAGCACGACACCGACTTTCAATCCCAGAAATTCATGCACCTGTCCCATCCACTCGGCATCTCGTTTTGCCAGATAATCGTTGACGGTGACGACATGTACACCTTTTCCCTCCAGCGCATTCAGATAGGCAGGGAGAAGCGCGGTCTGCGTCTTACCCTCACCGGTCCGCATCTCCGCGATACGCCCCTGGTGCAGGACGATTCCGCCGATCAGCTGTACTCTGTAATGCTCCTGGTTTAGTACACGTCTCGCGCCCTCCCGGACGACTGCATACGCCTCTGGGAGAATGTCATCAAGGCTCGTACCCTCCGCCACTCTCCGCTTGAACTCCGCGGTCTTTCCCCGAAGCTCCTCGTCAGTCAGCTTCCCCATCTCATCGCGGTAACTTTCGATCTTTTTCACGATGGGTTCGATCCTTTTCAGTTCGCGTTCGCTGTGTGTACCGAATACTTTTTCTATAATACTCATATACGGCTCCAATCTACATAATCTTTGCCTGACCAGGCTGCCCTCCATGCCGACCGCAGGAAAACGTGTGACAGGCATCGTTACAAATAAGCTTTTTGCAGTATATCAGTATATATTGATTAACATAATATGACTACTGCACAAACTAAAGATTATTGTAGCAGATAATATGCCATAATTCAATGAATTTTAGATGAACTTTTTAAATTGATGTATTCCTTCCGCAGAAGCCGGAGTAATATCAGATCACAGTACATGCCATCACAAAAATATCCCAGCTCCTGCACCCCTTCCAGTTTGTAGCCCGCCTTCTTGAAGAAACAGACCGTATCCTGATCATATTCCGCGATCTGCACGGCGATCCGCTGGTATTCCAGACTGTCGAATATATACCGCTCCATCAGCCCGAGCGCCTCCATTCCGTATCCCTCCCTGCGGTTCTGCTCGTCAGGGATCACGATCCACAGCCCGGTATTCTTCCATTCCGGATGCCGCCGCACCATCCCGATCATGCCGATCGAAGTGTGCTCCTCCTTGTCGATGATCGCATACCATATATCCATACTGTCGTCTGTCATGCAGTGATCCGGGAGCGGGAGCAGCACGACTCGCTCTGCCTCCAGACGTTCCGGACAAAAAGACTGGTTGCTGCCTGTATCTGTCATTTTGGAGCCTCCTTTATTCCAACCATACCCGTGCATCCGGATGCGCATCGTCCTTTTGTATCCTTCCCATCCGATAGCATCTGTGATATTTCCCGATGATCTCCATCGCCCTGTCACATTCCCGCTCAGGCACTGCCAGCACCATGCCGATCCCCAGTGAGAAATCCTTCAGAAAACACTCCCTGTCCATCAGATCCAGGTCATATATATACTGAAGCAGCGAAGGAACCGGAACCTGTGAGATACAGATACCTGCTCCAAGCCCTTTGGGTATCACACTGTAACATTTCCTGTTGAACAGGGAATTGCTGATGACAAAAATACCATGTACGAGATCCTGTTCCTGCAGTGCACTGACCACGTTGACATAGCAGGCATTCGGCTTCATCAGTTCGTCGCCAAATAGATTTTGTTCGTCGATCTTTGCGTATGCCGCGTCCGGCCTCCGATCCAGTATGACTTTGATAAAGGGATAGCTGACCGATGAGATGCCGTCCGTGTGCAGTCCGATCAGGATATCCCCCTCGGCGATCCGGTCTCCCCCGATTATCTTTTTCCTGTCCACGATGCCGCTCACCGAAGCCCCGATCCTGTATTCTCCTTCGTGATAATTTACCGCCTGGCCGCTCACCTCCAACCCTGCAAACATGATCTTACTGCACTCGCATGCTTCCCTGAACGCCTCTCCCATGAGCAGGAGCTGGCCGCTGTCATTGTTTCCACAGACGATATTTGCCTGCAGAAACGCCGGCCTGACACCGAAGCGGATCAGGTTGTTGGCGGCATTTGACACCAGATCCATACAGATCTCCCTGTCGTACCCGTTCTCCGCCGCAAAGCGTTCTTTTGAGCCTGGAACATGGCTCGCAGACACCCAGATCGGATCGTCCATCTCTGATGTATCGAAACGGAAAAATGCAGGATCCGTATACTTTGCGTGGAGCAGTCTCCTGTCCGTAGTGACAATGCTGTCCAGCCGCTTCTTGATCATATGAAGCTTTCTGGTGTCAAGTCCTGAGTCCTCGTAGTTGATGATCTTCCTCTCCTCCGAAAGCCCTTTGAGCAGGTAATCAACTGTCGTTTCCAGCGACTGCGCAATATCATAGATCATATCCACCGACGGCAGGCTCTGCCCCTGCTCCCATCTTGAGACCGCCTGATAGGACACGTTCAATATATCCGCAAGCTGTTTCTGCGTCATGCCCTTCAATCTCCTCTGTTCAGCGATCGCCCTGCCAACTTTTTCCCTGTCCAGCATTTTTCCCTCCCCTTTCATTATCAGTGTAATATTCCCCGATCGAGATTACTGATACATAAAAGTTTATCACAGGAAAATAATATGTACAATCAACAAGATATTGAGTCGGGAAACGCAGCTCAACCACCCTGAGCTGTTCAGAACTACAAGAACTTCAAAAAACATGAATGATTTATAATAACTGTAGCAAAGGACACCTACCTATATGAAGTGTCCTTTGCATCATTACCATATGAATCCTATCTATATTTTACCCGCTCGATCAGGCAGCTATGCGGCTTATCTGCCCGATCCCTGTCATAGTCCACCCCCACGAGCACGATTTCTCCACGATAGCGCTCCAGCGCCTGCGTGTACTTCCTGTCCCTGATCTGCTGCAGTGCCGTGGCGGCGGATTTGTCATATTTGAGTTCAATGATGAGCGCGGTTTTATCTGTATGCGGCAATGGCAGAAATACGATGTCCGCAAAGCCTTTCCCTGACGGGAACTCTCGTATCAGCACATAGTCCTTTCTCGCGCTGTAGTACGCAAGGCCGATCGCCGCGGCAAGGGAGTTCTCATCATTGTAAGTGAGCATGGACGCCACCTCTGTATGCGCCCTGTCCAGCGCCTCGGCGACACGCTGCGCCTCCCCGCTGATCGTAGCTTCGAGGAGCTTTTGCGACGCTTTCAGCACGCGCATGACCTCCGGCCAGCCGCCGACGCCCATGGCGTTTTCAAATTCCTCTACAATTTCCTTATTCGGGATAAAGGCTTCCCTGTTCCCCGAATCATACGCGAGATACCCCAGATGCACCAGCAGCGTGAGCACGTCATCTTTCGTCTCAAAAGTGCGCATGTCATTCTTAAAACTGCGCGTGTTTACCGCAGCACGCCCGCCGCCCAGCATCTGCACGATGTCACTCCGCAGCCCGTCAAAATCCATATCCATATAGATTTTCAGCGCATCGTATACCTCGGTGGAAGTCCAATAATTGGAAAATCTATGGCAGAGCATCGCCTCCACCACAGACTTCGGGTTATAGATATGCTGAAAGTTTTCAAACATATATCCGTCATACCAACTGCTCGTTTCATCAAAGTCCATGTCATACCGCATGCACAGTTTTTTTACTTCATCCTCGGTAAACCCGGTGTACTCTTCCAGCGCCTTTTGATCCGTCATGGAATATTCCGTGAACATATTCAGGGCAGAGTGTTCCCCGTACTTCTTAACCGGCAGAATCCCTGTCATGTACGCAAGCGCGACATAAGGCTGGTCTTTTAACAGCAGCCTCAGAAAATCAAGGTATTGTTTCTGTAACTCCTCCGACTCCTGCCGTTCCCGCATCACACAGTCCCATTCATCTACCAGAATAATAAACTGCCTGTCTGTTTCTGCATAGATATCCATCAATGTGACAGCAAGCTGTTCCGTTTCCCTGTCCAAAATTTTCCCATAAGCTTTCCTGAGCTCACGAACCACCTCCTGCTCCAGATATTCAGTGACCTTCCCCTGCTTCGCCCCGATCAAAAACTGCTGCATATTCAGGTAGATCACATCATACTTGTTCAGATGTTCCGGGAAAGATTCATCCTGCTCTATTTTCAGCCCCCTGAACAGATCAGCGGACTCACAGCCGCAGCTGTAATACGCCGCGAGCATTTTCAGAGCCATCGACTTCCCGAAGCGGCGCGGTCTGCTGACGCAGATATGTTGCTGCTCCGTGTTAATGCATTTATTTGTAACTGTGATCAGCCCTGTTTTATCCACATATATTTCAGAACGTACCGCTTTCCAGAAACCTCTGTTGTCGGGATTCAGATATATTCCCATGAGGACACCTCCCCTTGCGCATTTGATGTCTTTATTATATATTTTATACCCCTTTCATATCAAATGATAACACTAATTTCTGCCCTGCATCCACCAGGTACTCCTCATGGGTTCTCGCACCCCAGCTGTCGTCGCCGGCCACACCCATCTGCTTCAAGGCAATGCGCGCCACCGTGTAGTATATCGGCGGCAGTTCATAGACATGCATGGCGTTCTCCAGCTCATGCGGTGTGTACGGCAGCACGTTCACGCTCAGATCCTTGCCTGTGAACAGCACGCCTCTGCCCTTGTTGTCCGTGATGCGCGCGCTGCGCACGCCTGTGTGGTTGCCGCACTCCTGCGGGACTAAGTACTCTGCCAGGTTTTGGACTGCTTTTTTGTGATATATTCCGAGCTTCCCGCCCTTCTCGCGGTCGCAGTAGGTATCCTCCGGTCCGAATCCATACCATGTCAGATTCTCCAGATCCGCATCAAATTTGAACAGCATGCCAAACTCCGGGATATCCGTGACGCCCTCCGGCGCCTCGTACTCCAATGTGGTATTGATGGTTCCATCACATGTGACTTTGTAGGTCACAAAACATTCTGATTCCGGCGATGTCGGCAGGGTGTAAGCATAGCGGATCATGACATCCGTGTCCTTTTTCGTGACAACGGCGGGCTTGATCTGCTGGTACAGGCTCGCCGTCTTCCACTGCGCATACCGGAACGGCATCTGGTTGCCGCAGTCATTGTCTGTCGGCGCGCGCCAGAAATTCGGCTTCGGTATCGCCTTGATCAGCTCCCTGCCCGCGTACACATACGACACCAGCCCTTTTCCGCCCTTGTCAAACAACGCCTCAAAATGCATGCCGCGCACGCCGATATTAAACGTGCCGTCCGCGACCTCAAACATCGGCGCCTCTGTTATGGCAGGGATCCCTGCGTCAGACACGTCGCCTGCGTCATTGAAACCCGCGATCTCATACACGCCCTGTCCGAATGCGACCTCATGACCGCGTTCTGCCCAGCGCGTATCCTCCTTCAGCACAAAGCTCACTGTCGCGGCATACTCGCCGCCCCGGACTGCCTTCCACGGCTCCTCGTCGCTCCACGGCGTCATGTGATCAAATACAGGCAGCTTATAGACCTTCGAGGAGAGCGGCTCCACCTCTGTGGCCACCGTCGTCCTGGCAAGCTCCTCACCGTCCAGCGCCAGTGTGACGATACACTGGTATGCTGATGTGCTGGTAAAGAGATTCCTGTTGATGACTTCAAAGCTGTCACCGTCCACCCGGATCTGGATATTCTGATAGTTGAACTTCACTTCCTGCATCTTCGGCGACGGTTTTCTGCTGCCGCCGTAGACAATGCCGTTTCCGCTGAAATTATAATCGCACGGTCTGTCGTCGAAATCTCCGCCGTAGCCGAGCACTTCGTTTCCGTACCTGTCCTTGTGGTAGATCGACTGGTCTACATAGTCCCAGATAAATCCGCCCTGGAAGAGCGGTTCCTCGTCCGTCAGATCGGTGTACTTGTGCATCGCCCCGCAGGAATTCCCCATCGCGTGGGTGTACTCGCACAACAGCATCGGCTTCTCCCTGTGCTCCGCCAGAAACTCTTTGATGGCAGCCACACTCGGATACATCTGGCTCTCCATATCCGACGTGTCGTTGTAGCGCCTGTCGTGGAAGATCCCCTCGTAGTGGACGAGTCTCGTATCGTCAAGCGCGCGGAGCTTCTGTGACATCGCGTGGATCACCGAACCGCCGAACGATTCATTTCCGCACGACCAGATGAGGATCGACGGATGGTTCTTGTCGCGCTGGTACATGGAATTGACCCTGTCGAGCAGAAGCGGCTCCCACTCCCTGTGGTCTCCCGGAAGCACATTCTCCATCGTATGTTCATCAACTGCAGCCCATGTGCCGTGTGTTTCCAGATTGCACTCATCGATCAGATACAGCCCGTACTCGTCGCACAGCTCATACAGCCTGGAGTCGTTCGGATAGTGGCTCGTCCGTATGGCATTGATGTTGTGCCGCTTCATCGTGATGATGTCCTGCAGCATCTCCTCCTCGTTGGGAACCCTGCCGAAGCGCCCGCCAAACTCATGCCTGTCGACACCCTTGAACACGATACGCTTCCCGTTGATCGTCATGATCCCGTCGTCAATCGCAAACCGCCGGAAACCGACTTTCTGCGGAATGATCTCCACAACGTTTCCGTCCGCATCGCACACCGTGATCGTCAGCTCATACAGGAACGGATCCTCCGCACTCCAGAGCATCGGCGCGTCAACTGTCATATGGACAGGCGGATTCTCTCCCTCTATGAGTGCGATCTCTGCTTCCGCGACTTCTGCCGCGCCGGAAGTCTTGGCATCAGTGAGTTTCAGCAATGCCGTCGTCTGTGATGCCGTTTTGGCTGACAGTGCTTTATTGGTCATCACGGTCAGCGCCACGGCCAGATCCGCTCTGGTATGATCCGCATTCAGATCCGTCCTGACCCTGATGTCACTGACATGCGTGTCAGGCACCGCGTACAGATAGACACTCCTGAAGATTCCCGAGAAACGGAAGAAATCCTGATCCTCGCACCAGCTTCCGCTCGTCCACTTGTACACCTGCACCGCCAGCTTGTTCTCGCCAGCCTGCAGCACATCCGTCAGCTCAAACTCCGACGGCGTGAAGCTGTCCTCACTGTAACCGATGTATGTGCCGTTGCACCAGAGCGTAAACCCGCTCTCGACGCCCTGAAAGGAGACAAACACCCGCTTTCCCGCAAACTGCGCCGGCACAGTGAAATATTTCACATAGCTCGCCGTCGGGTTAAAGCGCGTGGGCACCCCGCCCGGTTCGACGGCCTCGTGTCCGTCCCACGGATACTGCACATTCACATACTGCGGCCTGTCATATCCCTCGAGCTGTATGTGCGCCGGAACCCGGATATCCTCCCAGCTTCTGCAGTCCGTATCGCTCCTGTAAAACTCCTTTGGCGCCTCGTCCATATTCCTCGCATAATGAAATTTCCAGACGCCGTCCAGAGACCGCTTTAAGCTCTGCACCTTCTGCACAAGCTCAGCTTCGCTCACATAATACCTGTGGTCAGAGTGTGCTGCCACCCTGTTTTCCTCATAGATCAGAGAATTTTTTATCTTATCCTGCATATCCCATTCCCACAGCGGACGCCTGTGTGCTGCGCATTTTCATTATAGCATCCGCCCTTTCTTCATATTTATCTTCTATATCCGCCTATATGCTGTCTATAAACCGCTGGAATGCCGCTTTTCCGGCCTCGTCCCTCTTGTACACGCCCGCGTGCTCAAGCACTTTGCCAAACACGATCCCGGTCTCCTTTTTGATGATACCCATCACTTTTTCCTTCGTGGCTGCATTGTCCTGCAGGACAGTGTCATATTTCGGCAGGAACTCGTCGACCCAGTCCGCATGCTTCTCCAGCACTTCATTTTTGCGGATATCCTCCTTCGCAACGATCGCCTCCGCAAGCTGCTCCAGCTCCGGCTTTAATCTCGACGGCAGCACTGCAAGCCCCATCACCTCGATCAGACCGATATTTTCTTTCTTGATATGATGCAGCTCTGCATGCGGGTGGTACACCCCGAGCGGGTGCTCCTCTGTCGTGATATTGTTGCGCAGCACCAGATCGAGCTCATACTTTCCGCCGCGCTTTCTGGCGATCGGGGTGATCGTATTGTGCGGCTCACCGTCCGTCTCCGCAAAGATGAACGCCGCCTCGTCCGTGTAACCGCGCCACTTTGCGAGGATCACATCCGCAAGCTCGATGACCCTGTTATAGTCCTCATGCGAAAGCCTGATGACTGACATCGGCCACTTGACGATGCCTGTGTCGATATCCTCAAAGCCCTTGATGTGAAATGCCTTCTCGACCGGCGCTTTCGCCATCGCAAACTCATAATTCCCGCCCTGGAAATGATCGTGGCTCAGTATCGATCCGCCCACGATCGGAAGATCCGCATTGGAACCCACAAAATAGTGCGGGAACTGCTCCACAAAGTTGAAAAGCTTGACAAAAGTATCATGCTCGATCTTCATGGGAATATGCTGGCTGTTGAACACGATGCAGTGCTCATTGTAATATACGTACGGGGAATACTGGAATCCCCATTTGTTTCCCTGGATCGTGACCGGAATGATCCTGTGATTCTGTCTCGCCGGATGGTTTACCCTGCCTGCATACCCTTCGTTTTCCATACAGAGCTGGCACTTCGGATAGCCGCTCTGCTTTGCGTTCTTCGCCGCAGCGATCGCCTTGGGATCTTTTTCCGGCTTCGACAGGTTGATCGTGATGTCCATCTCGCCATACTCGGTGTCCGCCTTCCACTTCATGTCGCGGGCGATGCGGTAGCGCCTGATATAATCCGTATCCTGGCTGAATGTGTAATACCAGTCTGTCGCGGCCTTCGCCCCCTTCTCATCATAGAGCTTCTGAAAGGTCCGCGTCACGTCTGACGGACGCGGGACTAACAGCCCCATGATCCTCGTGTCAAACAGATCCCTGTACACGATGCTGTCATCGGGAAGAAGCCCTTTCCCAACCGCGTAGTCGAGCATCTGCCCCAGAAGTCCCTCCAGATCGAATCCTGCCGGATCTGCGATCTCCACCGAATTTTCCGGTTCTTCATATTCGTCCAGCCCGAACAGCTCCAGAAGCGTGTTGGTCACATAGATCCTGTCAGGCTCCCCGAGAAGTCCCGCTGCGATACCATAGTTTACAAGTGTCGAAATGTTTTCTGTGATCATTGCCATACCCCCATTTTATTTATTATAGCCACCCGGAAAAATTCCGGGAGTTATTTCAGCTGATGATCCCTGATGACTTCCAATGCGGGAAGCGCATTTCCGTCATATCCTTTTCAGATCATCCTTCTGCCGTTTTTCGCGCAACCGATTGCGCAAAGAAGGGGCCGCCGATGGCACACTCCCCTTCTTTCGAACTTTTATATTCAGTTGGTCATCGGTTCATCTCCAGCTGCGGTCCCGTGGAATGATGATTCTTTATGATGCCGTCGATCTCCTTCAGATCCGACGAAGGCAGGTCGCCCGGGATCGTATTCTTGACCGCCGCTGTCGCATTGCCGTACTCCATCGCCCTGGTGCAGTCCATATTGTGCGCAAGCAGGCCGTACAGCGCGCCCGATATGTACGCATCGCCGCTTCCGATGCGGTCCACCACGTCAATATTCTCATACGCCGGCTCCTGCACAAAGCAGTCGTTGATCGCATCATAGATGATAGAACCAAAAGAATGAACTTTGGGTGAATGCACAACACGCTGGGTCGATGCCACAACGCTGATATTGTACTCCTTCGTGAAGCTGCGCATCATTTCCTGCACAGTTCCTTCCTTTTTGAAGGTCAGCCGCGCCGTATCCTCCGAGCAGAAGAATACATCCACATACGGAAGGATCTGCTCGATGCACGCCCTCGCCTCCTCGCCGGTCCACAGATTTCCCCTGAAATTGACATCAAACGAGATCAGCGTGCCGTTTTCCTTGAAGCGCCTGATCATCTCGACAGCAGTGTCCCTCGTCTTCTGTCCGAGTGCGAGCGTGATGCCCGTCGTGTGGAAACAGCGCGCCGAGGTGAACATCTCCTCCGGGAAGTCGTCGACGGATATCTCGGTAAACGCCGTGTTCTTCCTGTCGTAGACAACATTCGGCTTTCTCGGATGTGCGCCGTACTCGTAATAATAGATGCCCAGTCTCGAATCCTTTGTCCTGTCATAGACCAGATAGTCATCGCTGACGCCGCAGAACCGCACACGGTTCTGAATATACCTGCCCAGGTCATTGGCAGGTACCCTCGAGATGATCCCCGTCCTCAGACCTAACAGCGACGTGCCCGACACGACGTTCAGCTCTGCGCCGCCCGCCTGCTTCTGAAACGCGTCACCCCTGGTCAGCCTCTCGTTTACCGGCGGCGACAGGCGCAGCAGGATCTCCCCGAGTGCCAGCAGGTCAAACCCTCTTCTCTTGAAATTCTCTTTCTTAAAATTTTCTTTGTTTGTGTCCATATTCCAGCTCCTCAGATATAAATTGTGAATTGTCAGTTACTGTTTCCTCGCCAGCAAAAATAGTATAAGCAATAATGTGTAAGCCCTTACATTGTATATATTACCATACAATCCCAAAAATATCCACTATTTATTTACAGATAAAAATCCCTGTACCATTGTGCAAATTTTCTAAGCCCTTCCCTCAAGTCTGTCGACGGCCTGAATCCAAAGTCGCGCTCCAGCTCACTCACATCCGCAAACGTGACCTCCACATCACCCGGCTGCATGCCCACAAGCTCCTTGTGCGCTTCAAAATCGTAGTCTTCCGGCAGTATCTCTGCCCGTTTCAGCTCCTCCTGCAGGATCTCCACGAAATCCAGCAGATTTTCGGGCTGATTGTTTCCGATGTTATAGATCTTGTACCTCACTCCGTCCTCATTCGGAAGCGGGGCACACTGCAGGACTGCCTCGACCCCCGTGACGATATCGTCAATATACGTGAAATCGCGCCGGCAGTTTCCATAGTTAAATATCCTGATCGTCTCATTTTTGACAAGTTTATCCGTGAAACCAAAGTACGCCATATCCGGCCGCCCCGCCGGACCGTATACCGTGAAAAAGCGCAGCCCCGTCGAGGGAATGCCGTACAGTTTTGAGTAAGAATGTGCCAGCAGTTCGTTTGATTTCTTGGTTGCTGCATAGAGCGACACCGGATTGTCCACTTTGTCCTGCGTCGCATAGGGGATCTTCTTATTGCTCCCATACACGGACGAGGAACTCGCATACACCAGATGCTCCACCCCGGCTGCACCGTCATCATAGCTGTGGCGGCACGCCTCGAGTATGTTGTAAAATCCGATCAGGTTGGACTCTATATAGGCATCCGGGTTCTCGATGCTGTAGCGCACGCCCGCCTGTGCGGCAAGGTTGACCACGATCTGCGGTCTGTACTGCTCAAACAGGCTGCAGACAAGCCCCTTGTCCGCTATACTGCCCTCTATGAACGTAAAATCACCGGACACGGCGGCTTCAAGCTCCCTGATCTGATTCAGCCGAAACTCCTTGAGCGACACATCATAATAGGCATTCATATTGTCGATCCCCACGATATGGACACTTCCCACATCTCTGAACAGCGCCTGTATAAGGTTCGCACCGATAAATCCCGCGGCTCCTGTCACAAGTATTGTTTTGTCATACAGTTTTACATTTTTCTCCAGCATACTCATTCTCCCGTCGTTTTCACTGTCTCTGTGCCCTTTTTGCCAAAGATCAGAGCGGCGAACAGCGCGTTCATGTCCCCCGGCTCCTGCCCTACCCACTCTTCGCTGTACTTGTCGGCAGCCTCGTGCATTCCGAGACGCTCCATGGCATTCACCACGCGCATCTTGATCTGCACCGGCGACTGTTTCCGCCATTGAAAAGCGTCGATCAGGCGCAGGCCGTCCCGGTAGATCCTGTCGTAAGCCCCGTGTGAATTCAGTTTCTTAAAATAGTCGTCAACCCAGCCCTGTACATTATATTTATTTTCCGTATTCTGATCAATATCCGCCAGCTCCCCGAAACAGTCGGGATGCTTCTCCCGCTCCTCCTCCATGATCTCAAGGAGTGTATCGAACGCCTTGTACCAGCACTCATTCATACTATTGCCATTGTCCAGTGTCTTATAACATTTGGCAGTCAGGTCTTCAAATACATGCCATTTTATATTCTTTTCCATATAGATCCAATACCTTTCTCTAATGATCAATGTCACGTCTTCGTTTTTCACAACGTTGATGAACACGTGAACTGTAACATTTAATATTTATATTATACCATCATTTGTTTTTTCCCACAACCAAACATTTGAGTATCAAAAATTTTTTACATATTATTCATAAAATGAGAACCTTTTTTGCCGAACCGCATATCATAATCATGAATACAGCGCGATGTGGCGGTTATGTTTATGAAACATGATAATCGTATTTTCAATATCCTGTATATGATATGTGCGTGTCTGACTCTGACAGCGATCGCAAGACCGCTCCTGTCCCAGAGAGCGATCCCGGCCATCGCTTCCGCCAGCCCGCCTGCCGCCTCCATAGATCCTGCCCCCTCCGATCCTGTGCCGGCTGACATCAGGCGCACGGCGCTCACCTTCGACGACGGGCCGCATCCTGTCTATACGGAACAGCTGCTTGACGGTCTGAAGGAGCGCGGCGTGAAAGCCACTTTCTTCGTCACAGGAGAGCACGCGGAGCTTCATCCTGACATCATCAGGAGAATGCACGAGGAAGGGCATCTCATCGGCAACCACACCTACAGCCACATACAGCTCACCACGGCAAACCGCGACAAATTCAAAAATGAGCTGATACAGACCAACGAGATTCTCTATGATATCACCGGCGATGAGATCCAGTATGTGCGGCCGCCTTACGGCTCGTGGGACAAAAAACTTGAGACAGACCTGAATATGTTTCCCGTGCTGTGGAATGTCGACCCGCTCGACTGGAACACTGCCAATGCCGGCCGTGTGGCGAGCGCCGTCATCAACAAAGTGTCGGACAATGACATTATCCTGCTGCACGACTACTATGACACCTCCGTGGAAGCGGCACTCATGATCATCGACGAACTTATGCAGCAGGGCTACGAATTTGTGACAGTCGATAAAATATTATTTGATTAAATACAAAAAATATGTCATTATTAAAAATGAAATCTATACAAAGGAACCACTGCCATGCGAAAAAAGATATCATTCCTTGTCATACTGTTGATCCTGTGCATCTTTGCAGGCATCCTTCTGGGGAGCGTACACATCTCCCCCGTCAGTGTCCTGCGGTGCCTGGCCGGCCTTGACAGGGATTCGACCACCTATATCCTCGTCACTACCGTGCGCCTGCCGCGCGTTGCAGGCGCATGTCTTGCCGGTATGGGGCTTGCTGCCGCCGGCGTCATCCTCCAGGGTGTCATGAACAATTCCCTCGCGAGCCCGAACACGATCGGCGTCAACTCCGGCGCCGGATTCGCAGTGATGCTCACACTGATGCTCGGCGGAGGATATACGTCGACTGCCCCCGCCGCCTTTGCGGGCGCACTTGCCACCACGCTCGTCATCTTCAGCCTTGCGTACCTGGCTGACAGCTCGCGCACGACCATCATCCTTGCAGGCATCACTGTGTCAGGCTTTCTGAACGCGGGCATCAACACCATCAAGCTCCTCGACACCGACATCACTGTAAATCTCACGGCCTTCATGATCGGCTCCCTGTCGGGACTCACCTTTGACAGCCTCAGATTCCCCGCCGCTGCCATCATTGCGGCGCTTTTCCTGTCCCTCTTCCTCACAAAAGCGCTGAACGTTCTCGGACTCGGTGATGATATCGCGCGCTCTCTGGGACTGAATGTCACCTTTGTGCGGCTAGCACTGCTCGTTCTGTCAAGCATCCTGTCAGGCTGTGTGGTCAGTTATGCCGGGCTTTTAAGCTTCGTAGGACTGATCGTCCCCCACATCTGCCGCAGACTCTTTGGCAATGATGCCCGGTATCTGCTGCCCTGTTCTGTCCTGCTCGGAGCCTGCTTTGTGCTCATATGCGACATTCTGGGAAGGATCCTGTTTGCGCCCTTCGAGCTTCCTGCCGGCGTCCTCATGTCCTTTGTCGGCGGACCGTTTTTTCTGTATCTGTTATTCAAAAAGAAGGGAGGGCGCAGAGTCAATGCTTGAATTTCGCCATGTCAATGTCAGCTGCGGCTCCGTACCGGTATTGAACGATATCTCCGCGGTGTTTCAGACCGGCAGGATCACGACCGTGATCGGGCCAAACGGCTGTGGCAAGACAACCCTGCTCCAGTGCCTGAACGGTTCCTCAAAGGTGACGTCGGGCAGCATCCTCCTGGACGGCACGGACTATCTTGCCCTGCCCCTGAAGGAACGTGCGCGCAGGCTGTCCTTCCTGCCGCAGGTGCGGACGATCATTCCCGCGCTGCCTGTCAGGACGCTTGTCGAACACGGACGTTTTCCGCATCTGGGATTCTCGCGCAGAAAATCCCGGAAAGATACTATGATCGTAGAGCGCACCATGGAGTTTACCCATGTCAGCCCCTACGCCGCACAGTTCGCAGACACGCTGTCCGGCGGGATCCGCCAGCGCGCCTTTTTTGCCATGACGCTCGCACAAGACTGTGACCACATCGTACTGGACGAGCCCACCACATACCTTGACCTGAATGGTCAGCGTGCGTTTACAGATATGATACAGCAGTTGAAAGACCAGGGAAGAACCATCATTCTTGTCCTTCACGATCTCGGACAGGCGCTGCGCATTTCCGATACGCTGGTCGTCATGCGGGATAGAAAAATAGCTGCCACAGCCACCCCCAGGGAGTGTCTGCGGCAGCACATTATCGAAGAGGTCTTTGATGTGCGCATCAAAGAGTTCTCTGATGAGGAAGGCTGTTATTACTTTTTTTACTGATGCGAACCGTACAGAATGTCCGCGAGTTTTTGATATGCCTCCCCCCACCTTGCGTTTGGTTTAAGATTGTACAGCTCCTTCTCAAGCAGAAAGTACCTGCCGTTCTTCACGGCCGAAAGGCTGTTCCACGCGGGACTGCCCAGCAGCGTCTCCTCGATGTTGCGCTGTACGGCATCAGCATCCTTTCCCTGTGTCGTCACAAATATATAATCCGGATCGGCTGCAATGACAGCCTCCATGCTGAGGTCATCGAGCAGACTGTCATCGTCGTCGGCGATATTGATACACCCCAGATCGGCTAGCATCTCCCCGCCGACATTTCCATAGCTGCCCTTTGCCTTGATCCCCGCTGCGCTGGCGCGCAGGAACACGATCCTTGGCGCTTCCTTTCCTTCCAGATTTCTCTGGCTGACGAGCTCCCTCACCGCATCGATCTGCCGCTGCACATCTGTTCCGTACCGGGTATAGAGATCCCTGCGCCCTGTGATGTCCGTACAGATCTCAAGCATGTTCATATATTCATTAAAGTTGGACACGGAGAAATATGCCACAGTGATCCCGGAATCGGTCAAAAGCTTTTCCATCTTGATATCCGCGTCCGTATTGGCACTCGCGATGACGAGATCCGGTCTCGCCGCGATGATCTTCTCGATGTCCGGCTCGACGTGGGAACCGATATTCACCACATCAGCGCCCAGATCCAGGTCAAAGCTGTCCCAGGAATCATTGGCAGCTCCCACTACCTCACCGCCGGCAAGCAGCCATATATCCGTAAAGCTTCCGATCAGGGTAACCACCCTGTCATGGCTCTCAACCGTGACATTTCTGCCGATATCATCTGTAAAGGAGACCCCTGCGCTTTCCTCCTGCGGGGATTCCTCACTGTGCTTCTCTGCTTCCTTTTCCAGCTTTTCCTCAAGGATCGTGCTTCTCGCCTCTCCCTCGCTGTGCTCCTCCCCGGCGGTCTCCACCGCTGTCCCTGTCCCAGCGGCACCTGTATCCGCACACCCCTGCATCAGCAGGGCTGCCGCCATAAAGGGCAGTATCCATTTTTTCATACGATCTCTGATCATCTCCCTGCCACCTCCACTTCAGATTCTGATATCACACAAACTGATTTTTTTCCTCGTCGTAATGATAATCGATCTGACTCAGTTTGTCTACTATTTTTTTCATGTCCTCGTCCGTATCCTCACAGAACGCTTCGAGACTCGGATAAAAGTCCCTGAGCTTGAGATTGATACAGCTTAACAGCATTACCGGGTCATTTGGTATCATGATCTGATCCTCCTTCTCTATTTTCTACAGATCCTGTCCGGCTGCACTCAGACTCACGATGGTGAGCTCGACACTGAGCACATCGGGCATGCGCCCTGTTTTGACACGCTCCTCCGCCTCCACGCAGGTCCGGAGGGCGGCCTCGAGCTGTGGCAGCTTAAACTGCGTCGACTGCGGAATATATTTCTTTTTCAGGAAATACGGGTTGAGTCCGGTCTGTCTGGCAATATCGCTCTCCTGATACCCCTTTGACTTCATTTCTTTTACCTGTAACAACATATGAAACTGGCGGGCGATCAATGCCAGGATCTTCATGGGCGCCTCCTTCAGCGCAAGCAGGTCATAATACAGGCTCAGCGCCTGCTTCTGCCTTTTCTGCGCGACAGCCTCCACCATGTCAAAGATCTGGTTCTGTATCTGCACGATGCACAGTTCCTCCACGTCAGCAGCCGTGATCCCCTCATCATAATACCTGTAACAGACCAGCTTCTCCACCTCCCGCCGAATATTCTCCATGTTCGTGCCGGTTTTGTCCAGCAGGAGATCCAGCGCGTCGGGCGTGATCGATTTATTTTCCTTTTTCAGCAGTCCCATCACCCACTTTTTGAGCATCGGCTCGTCCTGCATCTCACAGAGCGCCGCATAACCGTTCGCCGTCACAGCCTTATAAAGCCTGCCGCGCTTATCGACCTCCTCCTCCACGAATACCATGCAGGTGGTGTCCGGCAAGGCTTTCACCAGCGTGACGATCTGCTCATTGCCGCTCTTGAACCAGCCGCTGTTCTCGACTATGATCACCCTGCGCTCCGCAAAAAACGGCATCGTCCCCGCCAGATCGACGATCTCATTCACATTGATGTCCTTGCCGGAGTACACACTGCAGTTCATGGTGTCCTCCTCCGGCACCAGCGCCTTTCTCAGATTGTCGCGATACTGTTTGCGCAGATATGCCTCCTCCCCCCAGAGCAGGTAGAGATTTCGAAGCTGACCGCTCCTGATGTCCTGTGCTATCCTTTTCATTTTGCTATCCTTCTCATTTAATATAGTCCTCGACACTGTATTTCCCGTTCTTTATTTGAATGAAAATGGCTCCTGTGTCCTTTGTTATCCGTATGTCACTTCCTATATCCTCAAGTTTTTCGATCGTCTCTGCATGCGGGTGCCCATAGCTGTTGCCCTCCCCGCAGGATATGACGGCAAGCTTCGGCCTGGTCAGCGATATCAGCTCCTGTGTATTCGAGTACCTTGAACCGTGATGCGTCGCCTTGTATATATCGATCCCCGCAGGATCAGACAGATCACAAAGTCTTTTTGCCGCCGCCTGCTCCCCGTCCGCCTCGACATCCCCTGTCAGCAGCGCTGTGACATTGTCATCGGTCCTGAGTCTCATGACGAGCGAATATGCATTCCGGGAATCTGTCTCATAATCCCCCTGTGGGTGGAGCACCTCAAACCGCAGTCCGCGCGCCTCGATCCTGTCGCCAGCCTTCAGACGGCAGACTGGTATCCCCCTCATCTCACACAGGAACGTCAGTCTCTCATACGCTTCGTCCTCAATGACGGCCTCCGATACGCAGATCCGGCTGATCCCGATCTCCATGCTGTCCTCCACAGCACTGCCCGTTTTCATATCCCTGCCTCCGGAACCTTCCAGTATTTCCATCACCCCGGACGTATGGTCACTGTCCAGATGCGTCAGAAAGACCGCATCCAGTCTTGAAACCCCCATATATTTCAGATACGGAACGATCGTATACGCTCCAACCTGACTCTTCGAAGTGCTTCCGCCATCCACCAGAAAATGCTCTCCCTTCGCGCTCTCGATCCAGATACAGTCCCCCTGCCCTACATCGAGAAAAGTCATGGACACACCGTCAACCGGGGAATCACTGATCAGAATGACTGCCGCGAGCACTGTGACAAGCCTCACTGGCAATGGCAGCCCTATGTGGATCCCACGCTTTTCGCATGCCCTGCCACCTGATATGTGCTCCCCATACTGATGCGCTGCATACAAAAATAAGATACCTATGCCATATACATAGATTCTCCAGTCCTCCGGCCTTCCCACTGTCCAGTTCGCAAACGGCAGTTTCAATGATACTGCACACAGCCGCTCAAACGCGGTGAGCAGGGTATGGCACACCCCTCCCATCGCCTCCGCGATACCGGTTCCTGCCGCAGCAGGCAGACTTCCCGCCCCAAGGCACAAAAGTCCCGCCGCCATCAGAACGGACATGGCAGGTATGATCACCAGATTCAGCAAAAACGAATAAACCGGAAATTCGTAATACACGCACAGCATGACCGGAAAATGTACCAGAAAGATACTGAGACTTCCACACAGGGACTGCACCGCTCTCTCTGTCAGGCGCTTTCCATCCCTGCCACCCGCAGGCTTCACGACATCAGAAAGACATCCCACACCCAGAATCGCACCAAAAGAAAGCAGGAATCCCGAATGATACAGGTACAGCGGCTCTTCCAACAGGATCAGCATCGCTGCCAGTGCCAGCGCCGTGAGCATATCGTATGTCCGCCGCAGCATCTGTGCCACAAGCTGCATGCCAAACATGAACACAGCCCTATACGCCGAACTGCTCATGCCAACCATATCCCCGTAAGCGATCATCAGTCCGACAGACACCACCGCGCAGGCCGCCTGCGGAAGACATACCTTTCGCAGCAGCTTATAGAAGCCCATGCCCAGCAGTGTGATATGAAGTCCTGAGATCGCCAGGATATGCGCAATGCCGCTCTTCTGAAAAAGCCGTCTGCTCTGCTCGTCAAGGCCGGACTTGTTTCCAAGAAGGACCGCCTTCATGATCGATGCATCCCCAGGCGCAAGCACCCTGTCAAAGATCCCCTCAAAATGGCACCGGAGCTGATACAGGATCTCGCGATACGCGGAATACCTGCTGCCCTCTGCACGGATCTCTGCCTTGTAGAGCCTGCAGTCCACACCGAGGATCCGATAATACTGCCGCGCGTCAAATTCCCCCGGGTTGCCTGCCCTGTCAAAACAGGACACTTTCCCCTCCACAGCGATCGTGCTCCCGGCTTTTGGCACTGTCAGGTTCTCATCTGCCTCAAGATAACAGAGCACCTTCCCTCCCTTTGTTTTTGTCTTTATTTCTGTCTCCTTCCCCGCCAGGTCAGGACTCCACCGCTGGACATTTTCCAGCTCGACCACCAGCGCATTTCCCTGGGATCCGCTTTTGAATTCTTTTTTGTACACGTCCCCCAGCAGTGTGATCCTTTCACCTTCCGGGTAATCATGAACCGGCTCTGGCAGTGGGCAGAATTTTAGATATAAGAACACAGTCACCACAAATGCCACACAGACGCAGCACAGTGGTCTCCTCATTGATATTGATCTCCTCCCTATCCCAGATGGTCAGTTGACAAGTGACAGATTACGCTCAAACACAGTGGACGCCTCGTATTTGTCCCGAAATTTTCCCTCTTTATTCCCATCGATAGATATCTGTACTTTGTTAATGTTGCTGAGCTCCACAAGAGAGTTGACGATCGAATAGATCGTCACATCTGTCGTCACATTGTTGACTGCCGTGAGTATCGCACTGTCAAAGGTCAGATAACAGATATTGTCCCTGACCGTGATATTGACCAGTTTCGTGTCCGGGCTGATCGTCGGAAAGGTTTCATCATTCACAGGTCCGCTGATCAACTGCTCAACCACCAGTTTTTCCATCGGCACGTTCGATACATCCGCGTTGTGCGCAAGCTCCCTGTTGACTGCTACCAGCCCGTCCCCCTCCTCGTTTGCAAAATACAGCCGCAGCGTCACCGTGCTGTTCACCGTCTCCACCTGTGTCCCGGCATTGTTCACGAACATATCCGCTGTCATGATCCCGATCGCGTTTCCCGACGTATCGGTCAGGGATTCCCCATTGATCGTGATCATGACATACTTCACCTCCGGAATATTGGTCAGGCTCCTGACGACGGCAGCCCGCGTCAATACCTCCGTCGTCCGCGAAAGCTCTTTATATTTCTCGCCAAGAGACACGATCACCTGTTCTCCATCATAGGAATATGTGATAATGTTGATCCCGCTTGTAAGCGTCGCTTTCAGCTCCTTATTGTCCGGCACGGTGCACAGCAGCGTCAGAACCTCCACGATCATGTCCTTTGTGTCCGTGCTCGTGATGTAATGCGTCTCTGTCACTAATTTTGTCTCATTCTTATTCAGATAAGAGATATCGATCGGTGTTCCCTGCGGCTCCTCGCTCCCGCACCCGGCCAGTATGACAGCCGGAAACAGTAGAAGCCCCAGTAAAAGCAGGAGCCGGCAATATCTCTTTAAAGGCTTTTGATTCATATAAACGCCTTTCTATTTATTTCCTATTCAGTCTTTATTATTGCGCGATATAGGTCAGCGGAATCCTGACAGAAAAAACAGTCCCCACGCCCTCCTCGCTGTTCACGGTGATGGAACCGCGGTGTCTGAGGATCGCGCTCCTTGTGATCGCAAGTCCCAGCCCTGTGCCGCCGATCTCTTTTGAGTGGGATTTATCGACCCTGTAAAAGCGCTCATAAATATGTTCGATCGACTCTGGCGGGATCCCCACCCCCGAGTCGGACACCTCGACCGTAAAATACTGATGATCCGCATCGAGTATCACTTTCACCCAGCCGCCCTTGTTATTGTATTTGATCCCATTTTCAACCAGATTTGACAGCGCCAGTGTCAGCTTGACCTCATCCACCTCCGCGCTCACCGGCCTTCGGCTCTCAAAGATCAGTTTGACATCCGCGCGCGATGCGATGGGTCCCAGACGCTTGAGCAGAAGCTCCAGCACCGCATTGATATCTACCTCCTCAACATTGATATCCGTCGAGGTCCGCGTCATTTTTACAAGGGATAACAGATCCGTGATGATCTTATTTTCCCGGTCGATCTCCTCCGCGATATCGGTCATAAACTCCCGGTACAGCTCTGCAGGGACGTTCTCCTGCGTGAGCAGGGAGTCCGCGAGCACTTTCATGGAGGCCAGCGGCGTCTTCAGCTCATGGGACACATTGGACACAAATTCCTGCCTGGAATCATCAAGCACCTTCATCCTTCCCATCATCTGGTTGAACGCATCCCCGATATGCTCTGTCTCGATATAGTCCGTGACACTGATCTCCTCGTCCGTAAACCCGTTCTTCACATCATTGATCGCATCGGTGATCTTTTCAAAAGGTTTTAGCATCTTGCGGCTCAGCAGGAGGGCAAAACCAAATGTGACTACCATCGCGACGATCTCGAGCAGAAAAGCCCGGCTCTGAATATACTCGTAGCCGCTGATGATGCTGTCCGTCGACACGCTGGTGAGCATCGCCCCGACAACGCGCGGCTTGTCCTCACTCTTCTCCTCTATGGGCACGATGATCTCGATGTACCCCGCATCCTTAAGACTGTTGGAGGCGCCCTCGCCCTTCAAGCACTTAATGATCGCCTCGGAGATCAGCGTCTTTCCCTCACTGACCGCATAGGTGTCCTTGATGATCTTCAGTCCGCCGTCGATGATCAGCACGCGCCCGTCATAGAGATTGGACAGCTGTAAAAGCTCCGCATTGACAACCGCATTGCTGCTGTCAAGCATGTAATTGTACGTGATCAGATGATCCGCAATGATCCGCACCTGTGTCTGTACCTCGGTCGTCCTCGTCGCGATCGTGTTGTCCAGATATCGTTCCAGTATGCCAAAGTGCAGCACGACGCAGGGAACGATCCCCGCCGCCATGATGAAGCAGAACATCCTTGTCTTCAAACTTCTGAAACTCGTGACTACCTTTCCGTTTTTGATCTTTTCCCAAAACTTTGCCACTTCTATCTCCTAATTATTTATAATAGTATCCGACACCCCATTTCGTGTGCACGTATTTGGGTTCGCTTGGATTGGGTTCGATCTTCTCGCGCAGTCTCCTGATGTGTACATCCACTGTCCTGACATCCCCGGGATAATCCTCCCCCCAGACAAGCTTCAGCAGATTATCCCTGCCGTAGACCTTGTTCGGGTTGAGCACTAACAGCTCGAGAACATCAAACTCCTTCGCCGTGAGATTGACTTCCCTGCCGCTGACATGCAGACGCCTTCCCTCACAGTCGAGCCGCAGATCCCCGGCCTCTATGATCTGGGCTTTTTTCTCAACCGGCTCTTTTCCCTTCGCGCCGGTCCTGCGGATGATCGCCTTGATCCTCGCCTTGACTTCAAGAATATTGAACGGTTTGGTGATATAATCGTCTGCCCCGTACTCGAGTCCGAGTATCTTGTCCATATCCTCACCCTTTGCGGTAAGCATGATGACAGGCACATCCGAAAATTCCCTGATCTGCTGGCACACTTCCAATCCGGTCAGCTTCGGAAGCATGATGTCCAGCAAAATGATATCATACTTCTTATTCTTTGCCATCTCGAGCGCTTCCTCCCCGTCATATGCGCACTCGACTTCCATGTCATCCTGTTCCAGGCTGAAGCGCAGTCCCTTCACGATCAGTCTCTCATCATCTACCACCAAAACCTTTTTTCCCATTACTCCCGAATCTCCCAACTCATTTATATCGTTATCTTGTCCTTTATCTTTGAAAAAAGTCCGTCCTTGATGCCATCCACTTTCTTGATGTCATCGATGCTGCCAAATCCGCCGTGTTTCTCCCTGTAGTCAACGATCGCCTGCGCCCTGCTCTCCCCGATCCCGGACACGGTTGTCAGTTCCGTGACAGAGGCAGTGTTGATATTGACCAGACCGGAATCCTGTGAAACCGTCCCCTGCGCGGCATCTCCTGACAGACCGGGCTGCGGATAGGTTCCCGCCTCCTGAAGCGCCAGGGCTTCCTCCTGCGTCAGGATCACGACCTGCTCCCCATCCGTGATCTGTCTTGCCATGTTAAGGCAGTTCTCGTCAGCCTCAGCCGTCAATCCGCCAGCCAGCTCCACCGCCTCATACAGCCGGCTTCCCTGCCGCAGACAATACACGCCCGGCAGCTCGACCGCCCCGCACACATAGATGTATGCCTGCGGCGGCTCGTCAGTTTCCGCCCCCGGAATTCCGGCATCCGAAAATGACACCTCCGTCACATCGCTGTCCGCTGACTCTGTATCGGCAGATCCCTGCACTGCGGGCGCCTCATTGTCCAGCACCATCGTGATCTCATCCCGCGACGACGCGCATCCGCAGAGCAGCACCGGCTCAAACAGCACAAATAAGAATGTACATATGGCACATACAGACTTTTTACGGTTAAATCTATTCGTTTTTTTCATGGATATCACATACTCCTTCTCAGAGCCCCTCTATGCATACCCACTCATTATTTTATGCTAAAATAGAAGTTATTACAAGTGTGAATTTTGACATTTCAGCCCAATTTTGCCCGAATCTGCCGGTACGCCCGATCCGCGATATCCCGGTTCTGTGCAAACAGGCGGATCGCCGCCCGGAGCGCCACATCCGTTGCGCTCACCGTCCCCGCCGCATCCGCGCTCCTGATCGTGCGCACATACTCCGCCTTTCCTGTCTGACCCTGCACCTCGTCCTCCGTCAATACCGCCCTGACCGCATCGGCTGCAAGACCGTTTAGCTTCCTGAAATAGTCTATGACCGCCGCATAATCATCGATCTGGTCCAGAAAACAGCGCCCGTACTCCGCAAGCTCCAGATTCGCCGTCGACACCGCCTGCAGGCAGAGCTTGCACTCGCCGTTGAGATCCGACGCCTCCATCAGAATATCCGGCCTCTGTTTCAGGACAGCTTCAAAATACGCCTTCGCCCCCGCCGCATCCCTTCTGCGAAAGAATGCCGCCGCCTGTTCTGTGACTTCCCTTGTCTCGCTCTTCTCACCGATCACCGCAACCCTGCACTCAAATGCCCGAAGACGGTTTGCCGTCACCCACACATAAAGCAGGAATTCCGAGATAAAACCAAATACCCTCCTGTGATAGTCGTCCTCAAAGGTGAGGTCGATGCGCTTCTGCAGCTCGGAAAATATCGTAAAGAGCCATTTGCAGTATTCGTCATACAGTTCTTTCTTCGCCACCATGATATTGCCAAAATACGTCCGGTTCTGATGCACCAGCGTGACAAACGTGTCATGGTATTCCGGGTAGAGCTCCCCGATGATGCGCCCCGTCTCATCGAGCGTGCCGACCTTGTGGTGCGCGCCAAACCCTTCCCTGTAAGTGCCCGGTAATTCAAGCAGTTTTGTCGTGACGATATCGTACTCCGCCAGGATCTGCTCGTACTCCGCCTCCGAGAAGACATACCCCGCCTCGCTGGTGAGAAACCGGCGGTAATGGCAGATCCCCACACAGTCTGCGTCCCGGTAATTCTTCCACACCCAGTAGACGCCGGAGAGCTCCGCGTAATAGCAGTTCAGCTCCGAGATGTTGTCACCGGTATCGTCTCCAAGGTAGCCAAAATCCTCCTTCGCATTCCTGTGTCCGACGTGGAGCGGTATATACATCGGGTCGCCGGGAACCTCAAATCGTTTGTGTGTCATCGCAAAGATCCTAACGGACATAAGCGCTCTCCTTCCTGAATCATATATACTGCGCGTCTATTTTGACCTGCAGCGTCATATTCTATTATATAGTCTTGCGGGATTTAGTTCAAGAGGAGACACCATGGATTTATTGAGCAGATTCAGTTCCACCATTTCCAACAAAAGCAAAGACGTCGCAAAGAAAGCAAAAGAGCTTGCCGAGATCTCAAACCTGAACAGTCAGATCGACTTGCAGGAGGAGATCATCGACAAGCTCTGTCTGGAGATCGGAAAAACAGTCTACGAAAAACGCGATCTGTTCCCGGACAGCGCACTGGCGGAAAAATACACCGCGGTCACAAATGCCTATGCCGAGATCGCGCGGCTCCACTCCGCGATCATCACGGCGAAGGGCGCAAAGCAGTGCCCTGGCTGCGGCATCGAGGTCGCCCTGGGCAACGCCTTCTGCCCTAGCTGCGGGACAGCCGTGCCGGCGCCAGAGCCCTATGTGGAAAATATCGTGATCCCACCCGACAGTGTCATCTATTATCCCAACGTGGATCCTAAGACGTCAGACCGCAGTTGAATTCATTTTCTTCCGGTTCCTGGCATCTCCCACGCCATGTGGTCTGTGTGCAGCAGCATATGCGCCCTGTGGGACAGGGGCTTTTCCATGAACTCATCATAGAGCCGCTGCACATCCTTGTTCTCGTGCGAGAAGCGGACAGATGCCGTCTCATCCAGCGCCCTCAGGCTCCTGTCCCGCTCCGCGGCAAGCTCGCAGCCGTCCCGGATCGGCTGTCCGCCGCCGCCCACACAACCGCCCGGACATGCCATGACCTCAACAAAATCATAGCGGACCTCCCCGCGCTCCAGCGCGTCAAGCAGTTTTCTCGTGTTGCCAAGACCATTCACGACAGCGGTCCTGACTGTGAGATCCCTGATATGGTATTCCGCTTCCTTCCATCCAGGCTGTTCCCTTGTACTCCTGACTCCGCAGAAAGCGTCCGCATCCGGATTCTCCCCGGTGATCAGATAATACGCCGACCGCAGCGCCGCCTCCATGACACCGCCCGTCGCGCCAAAGATCACGCCGGCGCCCGTGCCGTCTGCCATGGGATCGTCACACGGGATATCCTTAAGTGTGCCGGGGTCAATGTGCGCCATGCGGATCATGCGCGTCAGCTCCCTCGTCGTGAGCACCACGTCCACATCATGCCCTGCGTACTCCTCATAAAAGAGCTCCATATTGCGCTCGCCCTTTTTCGCCACGCACGGCATGACGGACACTGTCACCATATCCTCAGGAACGACGCCGATCTTTTTGGCAAAATAAGTCTTCATCACCGCGCCGAACATCTGCTGGGGCGATTTTGCCGTAGAAAGCCGCGACACCAGATGCGGATACTGTGATTTCACAAAACGCACCCACCCCGGACAGCATGATGTGAACATCGGCATCTGCCGCGTGTCGCCCTTCTGGAAACGCTCCACAAACTCACTGCCCTCCTCCATGATCGTGAGATCGGCGGAAAATACAGTGTCAAACACATAGTCAAACCCGATCTTCTTCAGCGCATCGGCAATCTTCCCCATCGTGGCTTCCTCGCGGGAAAGTCCAAACGCTTCTCCCCACGCGGCGCGGACTGCGGGCGCCACCTGCACGACAGTGACCTTCTTCCTGTTCTCGATCGCCCACCACGCCTTCTCCGTGTCATCGCGCTCCCTGAGCGCGCCTACCGGGCAGTGTGTGATGCACTGTCCGCACAGGGCGCAGTCAGACTCCTCGATCTTCCTGTTTCCGGACACGTACACACCGGTGCGCGATCCCGTCCCTTCCACGTCCCACACGCTGACGCCCTGCACTTTGTCACAGACGGAAATACAGCGCATGCACTTGATACATTTGTCATTGTCACGGATCAGCGGGAAATCCTTGTTCCACAGGAGCGGCATCAGCTCTTTCCTGTATGGCACCTCGAGAATGTTCAGATCCCTGGTGATCGTCTGAAGGGAGCAGTTTCTGTTCCTGGCGCAGGTCACACAGTTGCTGTTATGCTGTGAGAGGATCATCTCAACGGTCTTCTTGCGGTTCCTGCGGACTTTGGGACTGTTGGTATAGATGATCATGCCATCCTCCACCTCGTTGTTGCAGGAGGTGACAAGCTTCTCCCTGCCCTCGATCTCCACGACACACACACGGCAGGCGCCGATCTCATTGATATCTTTTAAGAAGCACAGCCTGGGGATCGGAATGCCTGCGTTTTCTGCCGCCTCCATGATCGTGCTCCCCTCTGGTACTTCGACTGCCTTCTGGTCGATCATAAGCTTTACCATACTGTATTTCGCCCTCCTTTGAATATTCCATATCCGAAATGGTCGCAGCGCAGACACCTTGAAGCCTCCTGCTTGCACTCCGCCTCCGACATCGGAAGTTCCACACCGTCAAAATCACACACCCTCTGACACGCCTCGCGCTCTGTCATGTTGACGCGCCCGCAGGGATTCCGGTCGGACAGATCGGGCGACGGCACATCGACGCCGCTCTGTATCACATGATGAAATCCCAGGTACTCGTCTATATTGGCCGCGATCACCTTCGCCGCGCCGATCGCCCTGATCACCGTCGCCGGCCCCGTCGCGCAGTCGCCGCCCGCAAACACGCCGGGAAGCAGGTCAAATCCGCCGTGCCGCCCAGTCTGTATCACACCCCTGCTGACCGGAACGCCCGCGTCCGCGAAATGCTGCGACTCGATATCCTGCCCGATCGCCACGATCACTGTCGTGCATGGGATCAGCAGATCCGTCTCCCCGGTGTCCTTCACACTCGCACGTCCGTTTTTAATGCTGCTGATCATCTGCGGCCGCACCCACAGCCCCCGCGCGCTGTAGTCATTGTCCGTCTCGATCCGGACAGGCGCTCTGAGTGTCGCCACTTCCACGCCCTCCGCGACAGCCCCATCGATCTCATCGCGCAGCGCCGTCATATCGGCAACACGCCGGCGGTAGACGATCGTCACTTTCTTAGCGCCGAGACGCACCGCCGTGCGCACCGCGTCCATCGACACATTGCCGCCGCCGACGACACAGACCTCCTGTCCCTTGAGGTCGACCGCATTTCCCTTTCCCACGTCGCGCAGAAACTGTACTGCCGAGATCACGCCGTCCGCATCCTCGCCCTCGACGCCGAGCTTTTTGTCCGTGCTGGCGCCGATCGTGATGAGCACGGCGTCATACTGCTCGCGCAGCTCATTGATCGTGATGTCAATGCCGATCCTGAGACCGTATCTCACCTGCACGCCTGTCTCCAATATCGCATTGATGTCATCGTCGAGCCGGTCCTTTGGCAGCCTGTAGTTCGGAATGCCATAGCGGAGCATGCCGCCCAGCCTGGGAAGCATCTCGTACACGACAACCTGATGCCCCATCAGCTGCAGATAATACGCAGTGCTCAGCCCCCCTGGCCCACCGCCCACGATCGCCACCCTTTTGCCCGTGGACGGCTGACACGCCGGCGGTTCGACTTTTCCCGCAAGATCCGCCGCCATGCGCTTCAATCCCCTGATGTTGACGGCATCGTCGACCATGTTCCTGCGGCATCTCGCCTCGCAGGGGTGCTCGCAGATAAAACCGCAGGTAGTCGGAAAAGGATTGTCCTTCCGGATCAGCCGGATCGCGTCCTTGTATCTGCCTTCGCGCACGAGCGCTATGTAACCGGGTATGTCCACACCGGCAGGGCACAGCGACACGCACGGAACCGGCTGCTGGTAATTGCAGTTGCAGCGCCCCAGCTCGATGTGCGCCACATACTCATCGTGAAAACCGATCAGTCCCTTGTACACCATATTTGCCGCCTCATAGCCGATGGCACAGTCGGCGGACTCCATGATACTGAGCGCCGTCTCCTTCATCTCGTCCAGGATTCCTAATGCAGCCCGCCCGTCCAGGACATCCGATATCATATTTCCCAGCTGCCGCAGGCCGACACGGCAGGGCACACATTTCCCGCATGTCTGCGCGTGACACAGCTCCAGAAATGCCTTTGACATGTCTATGGGGCAGAGTCCAGACGGGCTCGCCTCGATCCTTCTCTCCAGATCCTTATAAAGCTGCTCCACAACGACCTGCGCTCTATTCGGCACGGAAATCTCAAGTCTGCTCATTGATTACCTCCTCATTTTGTAAAAAATATCCGGTCTCCTACATAAATATAAAAGAAAATGAAAAAAGCATGTAAGAGACTATGTAAGCTCTTACATGCTATTGTACACGGACTTTTTCCGTTTTACAACCATTGATATTATTTAGACAATCCGCCTCTAAACAATATGATCAGAGATCTCCGCCAGCGCCATCTCCACGTGTGGAAAACAGCGCAGACGGATCTCCACTGCATCCGTTCGGCTGAACTGACGCATAACAGCTCCTAAGCCCTCAAAAATGCCCTGTAGCCGCGCACCGTCTCATACACGTCCGCCTTGCTGACAACCTCGAACGGCGCATGCATGTTCATCACGGACACGCCGCAGTCGATCACGTTCATCCCGTACTCCGCCATGAGGTGCGCTATGGTTCCGCCGCCGCCCGCATCGACTTTTCCAAGCTCTGAGAACTGAAACATCACATCCGCATCGTCCATGATCTTCCTGATCCATGCCACATACTCCGCATTGGCATCACTTGCCCCACGCTTTCCACCCGAACCGGTGTATTTGTTGAATGCAAGTCCCTTTGCCAGAAAGGCGGCGTTATTTTTCTCAAAAGCACTGGCATAGAGCGGATCAAAACCTGCGCTGACATCCGATGAGAGCATCCTGGAGTTTGCCAGCGTGCGGCGCACCAGAAGCTGGGAATCCCTTTCCGCCGCCGCGACAAGCTCTGCCACCGTGTTCTCAAAAAAGCGGGACGCCATCCCGGTGGCACCCACATTCCCGATCTCCTCCTTGTCGGCAAGCAGACAGCAGAGTGTTGCGTCCGTGATCTCATCCGCCATGTCGAGCATCGCAAAGAGTGACGTAAAAGCGCACACCCTGTCATCATGCCCATATCCGAGGATCATGCTCCTGTCAAACCCCAGATCCCTCGCCTTTCCTGCCGGAACGATCTCCAGCTCCGCCGAGAGCAGATCCCCCTCCTCGATCCCGTACATATCCGCGAGGATCCGCATGACATTCGCCTTGAGCGCCTCTTTCTCCTCCTTTTCCAGCTCCTCGCTCTGTTCGAGCGGGCAGTTCCCGATCAGCAGATCCAGATTCTCGCCGGCGACCACCTCCGCCGCTTTCTTCGTCATCTGCTCTCCTGCCAGATGCACCAGCAGATCTGTGATCACAAACACCGGATCCTCCTCCCGCTCACCGATGCAGACTTTGACAACAGTGCCATCCTTCTTTGCGATCACGCCATGGATCGCCATGGGGATCGCAGTCCACTGGTATTTCTTGATACCGCCGTAATAATGTGTGTCAAAGTACGCAAACCCGTCCTTCTCATACAATGGATTGGGCTTGATATCGATCCTCGGTGAATCGATATGCGCACCGAGAATGTTCATCCCCTCAGACAGCGGTTTCCTCCCGATCTGAAAAAATACAGCGCTCTTCCCCATCTGTACTGCATAGAATCTGTCGCCCGGCCTGACAGCCCTGCCTTCCCGCACCGCGCTGTCCAGGTCTTTATAACCTCTTTCCTCCGCCATCTCCACAGCGAGCGTCACACACTCGCGCTCTGTCTTGGCCTGATCGAGACATCTCTTGTATCGCTCGCAGACCCCGTCTGCTTCCTTCCTGTCCTCCTGTGTGTACCTAAGCCATAAATTGTCCTGTTTCATAATATCCTCCTGTTTGATCCTATCCCTTTCCCAGAGTGTGTTGTCTGTATTATAATCCCGACCGCCCTGATCACAGACTGAATTTGTGCGCCTGCTCCATCAGCTCCTCCGCGACTGCCGAAAGATTCTGCGTCATGCCCGTGATATCGGAGATGACACTGTCCTGTGTCTCCACCGCCGCCAGCGCTTCCTCACTCCCCGCCGCATTCTCCTGCGATGCCGCCGAGATCCCCTCGATCATCTGTACGATGATCTCCTTGCTGCCTGTCATGTTGCTGCTGGACTCATAGAGTGTGCTGACACTCGACTGAACGCTCTCAAGACACTGCTCGATCTGAATAAAATTCTCCTTTGTCTCCCCTACGCTGCGCTCCTGTTCCTCAAAGATCTTCTCCATGCTCTCCATATTCTGCGTCGCGTCCGCAGTCTTCTCCAGCAACTTCTGTATGATAGTGCCGATCTCATTTGTCAGACTGTTCGTCTCCTCCGCAAGACCTCTGATCTCTTCCGCAACGACTGCAAAGCCTCTTCCTGCATCTCCTGCTCTCGCCGCCTCGATCGCCGCGTTGAGTGACAGCAGGTTTGTCTGGTCCGCGATATCATTGATCTTCTGGCTCGTCACCTCGATCTTCTGCGCCTGCTCGTTGTTCTGCTGCATCGCTTCCCGCACGATGGCAATACTCTCGCGGCTTCTGGCCGTCTTTTCGATCAGATCCTTTATCGCGGCAAGACCGTTATTCTTCACTTTATCCATCTGATCCGCATTGCTTCTGAGATTCTCGGTATCACTGATGTTGCGCACGATCAGCCCGTCGAGCTTCGAAACCTCGTTGGCGCTGGTCGTCGTGTCGCCAGCCTGCGACATTGCCGCGTTGCTGAGATCGTTCATCGTCGTGCTAATCTCAACAGAAGAGCGCTTTAGCTGCATCGTCTGATCCGCAAGCGTACCCGCATTCCGGGACAATACTGTCGACGACTGCTCGATCTGCTGTACAATATTGCGCAGATTCTCAAACATCATGACAATATTCCTGCTGATGCTCCCGATCTCATCCTTTCTCGTCGTCATGGCGCGCACACTTGCCATGTCCTCCTCCGTCAGATCATAGCGAGCGATCCGGTGGATCTCCGCCACAGTCTTCTTGAGCGGTATCACCAGAAGGAACTCCATGAGCAGCGCCAGCAGGATCAGGGCGATGATCCCCACTGTGAGACTCACGATCGTCGCCGTCCTGACTGTCCCCATGATCTGTGTCCGTGCCTCCTCCATGGTGATCCCGGCGACTCTCACAACCTCTTCTTCCATCATTTTGCAGGATATGACATTGTTGACAGAGAACGCGACCGTGAGAATGATAAACATAAAAACAGTGATGGTTACTATAATGGAAACTTTTTTGTAGGTTCTGCTCTCCATATGTATATATCCCCCTAATCATTTTTTGATATTCACATCTTTACTACTAACAGTATAGAGTATTTTCCGTACAATTTCAAGTCACAGCCTCAAGTCCCTTTCCTGATATGCCATCCAGGCAGCTGCACGAGAATGATCGCCGCAAAGACCAGCGCGCAGCCTGCAAGCTCCCGCGCGGTCAGCGCCTGATGGAGAAGCAGCCAGCCCGCCAGAACGGAGATCACGGATTCCAGACTTAAGATCAGGGAAGCAACCGTGGGGTTCATGCCCTTCTGGCCGATGATCTGGAAGGTGTACCCCACGCCGCTCGAGAGTGCACCCGCATACACGATCGGCAGCCACGCCGCGAGCAGATCCGCCATGCGGGGCTGCTCCAGCAGCATCATCAGAATCGTGCCCAGCACTGCGTTCACTGCAAACTGCACACAGGAGAGCTCCACTCCGTCCACCAGCGGCGAGAAATGATCCACGACCAGTATGTGCAGGGCAAACACCGCTGCACAGCCGAGTATGTAGGCATCGCCCTTTTGCAGCTGAAAATCACCTTTTGTCATGCAGAGCAGATAGAGTCCTGCCAGCGCAGCCGCCACCGCGATCCATACCTTGATGCCTGTTTTCTTCTTCACAAAAATGCCAAATACAGGCACGAGCACGATATACATCGCCGTGATGAAACCGGCCTTTCCCACTGTCGTGTACTTCATGCCAAACTGCTGGAGCGCACTCGCGGCAAAGAGACATATGCCGCAGCATCCCCCTCCATATATCAAGGACCGCCGGCCGCTCCGCCGCTTCCCGCCTTTTTTCCTCTGTCTCCTCGCTGCTGCGACCCACGGCAGCAAAACCGCCAGCGCGACCACATTGCGCGCCGTGACAAAAGTGTACGGCCCCACATAGTCCATTCCCACACTCTGTGCGACAAATGCAAATCCCCATATTGCTGCTGCCATGAATAAGATCATGGACTGCCTTAGTGTATATCTGTTCATAATCGTAACTTCCTGATTCCTGCCTTTTTTGCGATCGCAACAGTTGATCTTATCCCAGACTGCTGCAGTAGTCTTTTGTTTCAAATACAATGAAATTATATCACAATACCTATCGTCTCACAAGAAAATATCAGCCGCAATAAGATACTGAAAATAAGATAATGACTTGAGAGTAAAAAGTTTGTACCACTAAGAAGCCAGTGAATCCCAGTAAATTCCTGACTCGTTCTGTTGCTCCTGAATTATTTGCGTTATGCATAATTCTGGCTGTTTTCCTAAAAGGCGGAAAAAATGTTTCCGCAGATAGCTCATGACAGTGGCTTCCGATACCCTTCCTTTCGAAGGTGTTCT
>VSNO01000119.1 GCA_009774375.1 Lachnospiraceae bacterium | reverse complement strand
TATCTGAGAGACAGATAAGACATTTTTGAATTTATTTTGGATTTATTTTATTTAAGGAAAGGTTAGACAGTTGAGATGATGAAAGAATTTATCGCAAACATTTTAAGAGGTACGGTGATCGGGATCGCGAACGTGATCCCGGGAGTCAGCGGCGGAACCATGATGGTTTCCATGGGGAGCTATGACAAGCTGATTCTGGTACTGACGCATTTTATCAAACGCATGAAGGAGGCTGTGGCGCTCCTGGTGCCGATCCTGGTCGGAATGCTCCTGTCCATAGCGATCTTTGCTAAGATATTTTCGGAGATCTTGTTTCCGAGGTTCCCGCTGCAGACGAACCTGTTCTTTATCGGGCTGATCCTCGGCGGACTGCCCGTTATTTATGGAAAGGTGAAGGGAAATACGATCCGGATCCCCCAGATCATCGCGTTTGTTTTGTTTTTTGCGATGGTGGTGGGTTTTGCCTGTGTCGGTGAGGGCGGCGGTTCGAGTGCGGACATTTCCTTCAGTGTGGGCAATGTTGCAAAGCTCTTTGGCGTTGGCATCATCGCGGCGGCGACGATGGTCATTCCGGGGGTGAGCGGATCGATGATCATGATGATCCTCGGCTATTACAACACGATCATCGACACGATCAATGATTTCATCAATGCGCTGAAGGCGTTTGACATTGCCGAGATGCTGGATACGTTCGTGGTGCTGGTACCGTTTGGGATCGGCGTGGTTGTCGGTATTGTCGCGGTGGCGAAGCTGATCGAGTTCATGCTCAAGAAATTCCCGCTGGTCACATACTGGGCGATCATAGGACTGATCGTGGCTTCGCCGCTTGCGATCCTGATCATGATGGAGATCGGCACGGTCGGGTTTGTGGAGATCATCACCGGGGTTGTCCTGCTTGCGGTGGGATTCTTCATCTCATTGAAGTTGGGCGCCTGATTTATGGATGGAGATGAGAACGGATGGAGGTATATACAGATTTTGCATGTGTTTATGACCAGTTGATGGACGAGACGCCCTATGCGCAGTGGTGCGAGAACATTGCGCAGGCGCTGGGAGAATATGGTATCAGGGACGGGCTGGTGCTGGAGCTTGGCTGCGGCACAGGGAGTCTGACAGAGCTTCTTGCCGCGCGCGGCTTTGACATGATCGGCGTGGACAATTCCGATGAAATGCTTAACATTGCCTGTGAAAAGAGGGAGAAGTCAGGACGGGATATCCTCTATCTGAATCAGGACATGCGTTCTTTTGAACTGTACGGGACGGTGCGGGCTGTCGTGAGTGTGTGTGACAGCCTGAACTATCTGCTCGAGGACGAGGACCTGACAGCATGCTTCCGGCTTGTGAACAATTATCTGGATCCGGGTGGGATCTTTATCTTTGATTTTAACACGAGATACAAGTACGAGACGGTCATCGGGGACAGCGTGATCGCAGAGAACCGGGAGGACTGCAGCTTTATCTGGGAAAATTATTATGATGCGGACAGCGGTATCAACGAGTATGATCTGACGATATTCGTAAAAGAACCGGAGGCATCGTCCTCTGGTGAGGAACTGTTTTCCCGTTTTCAGGAGGTGCATTTCCAGAGAGGCTACACGTTGGAAGAGATGTGGTCTTTTATAGAGCGTTCCGGGCTGGCATTTGTCCGGGCGTTCGACGCGGATACGCTCGGGGCGGTCACAGGGACGAGTGAGCGGATCTACTGTGTGGCGCAGGAAAGACAAAAAGACGAAAAGAAAAACTAAGGAAGTAAAGGACACTGCCTAAGTTTTTCTAAGTTTCGTCTGGCAAATTTGTTTGCACAAATTTGCGCGATAAAAAAGTGATGTTTGAGATTAGTATAAAGGGAGTTGTGATATGAGTGATTATATAGTGAGGGCAACGGCGGCAGATGCGCAGATCAGGGCTTTTGCGATGACTTCGAAGGAGCTTGTGGAGCAGGCGAGAGCCATTCATGACCTGAGTCCTGTGATCACGGCGGCTCTGGGACGGCTGCTCACGGCAGGCGCGATGATGGGGAGTATGCTCAAGGGGGAGAAGGATACCCTGACACTGCAGATCCACTGCGACGGGCCGGTGCGGGGGCTGGCTGTGACGGCTGATGCAAAGGCGAATGTGAAGGGGGCGGCGCTTGAACCGCAGGTGATGCTTCCGCCCAACGCGCTCGGAAAGCTCGATGTGGGCGGCGCTGTGGGAACCGGCATACTGAGTGTCATCAAGGATATGGGACTGAAAGAGCCATATGTCGGACAGACGCAGTTACAGACGGGGGAGATCGCGGAGGATCTCACGTATTATTTTGCGACATCGGAACAGGTTCCGTCGGCAGTCGGGCTCGGCGTACTGATGGAGAGGGATAATACAGTGAGACAGGCGGGGGGCTTTATCATCCAACTGATGCCCTTTGCCAGTGACGAGACGATCAGCGCCCTCGAAGAGAAGCTCAAGGAGATGGACAGTGTCACGAATATCCTGGACAGAGGCAGCTCTCCCGAGCAGCTTCTTGAGCTTCTGTTGGGCGGTCTGGGACTTGAGATCAACGACACGATACCGGCGCAGTACTATTGTGACTGCAGCCGCGAACGCGTGGAGCGGGCGATCATCAGCATCGGAAAAAAGGATATCCGGGAGATGATCGATGACGGCAAGCCGGTTGAGGTGCGCTGTCAGTTCTGTGATCGACTATATCATTTTGAGACCGATGATCTCAAAAAGATGCTGCAGGAAGCAAAATGATAACACTTTAATAGATCACACCGGCTTCCGGCCTGTCGGCATTTTCGGATACGGCGGCTTTGTCCAGAGCCTCCGTGATCGCCTGCATCAGCAGCATGGAGGTGTAGCGGTTCTCGGTGCCGTAGCTGATATTGTCGATCCTCTGCTCGGACAGGATGACGGACGCCAGTTCGGACAGGGTGGGGCTCATCAGCGGGTACAGTGTCGTAACGGACTCGTCGAGATTTGACAGTGTTATGGAATTGATGTGATCCCTGTCAACGGCGATCTGCAGTTCTACGTTGGAATTTCCGAGCAGCAGTGTGCTGGAGTAGATACCGGGAACGTAGCGGTTCTGTGTGGTGGAACTGGAAGCGCTGCTCCGGGTGCCGTTCGAAGAACTGTTCTGCGTGCCATTGGAAGATCCGTTGGAGGTTCTGCCCGGTGTACTGTTCTGAGAACCGTTTGAAGAACCGTCCGGGGTCCGGGAATCGTCCGGCGTTCCAGCGGAAGGTTTGCTCGTGCCGGCGCCGCTGGTAGTGCCGTTCTGGGGACTGCCTGCGGGAGTTGTGCCAGGAGCAGTCTGCGACGGAGTTTGCGATGGAACCTGTTCCGGCGTCTCCTCTGCGTTCTGGGCAGGAACAGGGGAGGCAGCGTCTTTCGAAGGCATGAAGAGGGATACTGCCACCATTATGATAAGTACACTCACAACCAGAAGCACAAGTGCATAGACTAATTCCTTTGAGCGAAGTACGACGATTTTTGTGTTAGAGCTCATGTGATGACTCCATTTTTGATCTTTTTATAATGGTATGAGCGGCATGCCGGGATTATGCGTTTGTGTTGACAAAAAGTATATTCGTATAGTAGTGTTGAGATTGGGATGCTAAGAAATGTGGAAAAGGAAGGTACAGGCTATGGCAAAATATACAAAGCAGGACATCATCGCGATGGTAGAAGAGGAGGATGTCGAGTTCATCCGCATGCAGTTCACGGATATTGAGGGAAATTTTAAGAATGTGGCGATCACTTCAAGCCAGCTGGAAAAGGCGCTGGGAAACGACTGTATGTTTGACTGTTCACTCGTCAAGGGAATGCTGCCCACGGACAATGCGGATATGTTCCTGTATCCGGATCTGGATACGTTCACGATCTTCCCATGGCGGCCGCAGCAGGGAAAGGTCGCGCGTTTTATCTGCGATGTGTACCGCGCGGACCGCACGCCCTTTGAGAGCGACTGCCGTTATATACTGAAGAAGGCGCTGAGGGAAGCCGCTGATATGGGGTATACTTTTGAGGTGGGACCGGAGTGTGAGTTTTTCCTGTTCAATGCAGATGAGAATGGCAGACCGACGACGAACACGAACGAGCAGGCAGGTTTTTTTGATATGGGGCCGCTCGACAATGGCGAGAATGCCAGGCGCGATATCGTGCTCACACTCGAGGATATGGGCTTTGAGGTGGAGGCGTCCCACCATGAGAAGGCGCCTTCCCAGCACGAGGTGGATTTCCGGTATGATGAGGCGCTCGCGACGGCGGACAACATTATGACCTTCAAGCTTGCGGTCAAGACGATCGCCAAGCACCACGGACTGCACGGGACATTTATGCCAAAACCCAGGATGGAATTCTGCGGTTCGGGCATGCATATCAACATGTCGCTGCACAAGGACGGCAGGAATATTTTTGACGATCCCTCTGATGAAAACGGGCTGAGCAGGGAAGCCTATTATTTTATGGGGGGACTGATGAAGCATGTGAAGGGCATCTGCGCGGTGACAAACCCGCTGGTGAATTCATATAAAAGACTGCGCCCCGGATTTGAGGCGCCGGTGTATATCGCGTGGAGCACGCTCGGGGCAAACACGCTGATCCGGGTGCCGAACATACGCGGGGAGCACACGCGGATCGAGCTCAGGAGCCCAGATCCTTCCGCCAATCCGTATCTGGCCATCGCGGCGTGCCTGATGGCGGGGCTTGACGGCATCAGAAACAGGATCGAGCCGGAGAAAAAGGTGATGGACAACATCAATGTGATCTCGGAGGAGGAGGCGGAGAGGCGCGGGATTGGAAAACTTCCGACGGATCTGCTGGAGGCGTGCAGGGAGATGAAGAAAGATCCGCTTCTGCGCGGACTTCTTGGAGACCGTGTGTTTGAGCAGTATTATGACTCCAAGCTTGCGGCGTGGAAGGAGTATGATTCCCAGGTGACAAGCTGGGAGATCGAGTCGTATCTGTACAAAATATGAGTGCACTTCTGATGGCTGGACACGACATTCATTTCGGTGTGATTTTGGGGGTGTACGATTGACGAATATTATAGTAGTTTTTGCCAGAATGGAGGATGCAAAGAGCATCAAGAATATTTTGGTCAAAAATGGATATAGCGTGACGGCAGTCTGTACTTCCGGGGCACAGGCACTGGGTTATGCCGATGAATATCGCGACGGCATCGTCATAGCGGGATACCGCCTTGCCGATATGATCTGTGTCGAGGTCAGGGAGAATCTGCCCAAAGGCTTTGAGATGGTGGTCATGGCGTCGCAGAGGGTCCTGACAGATGCGCTGGGCAGCGGGATCATCGGGCTGGCCATGCCGCTCAAGGTGCATGAGCTGGTCAACACAGTGGATATGCTGTCGCAGGGGATCGTCCGGCGCAGAAAGAAGCGCAGGGAAAAGCCCCCGGTCCGCGATGAGAAGGAGGTAGCTGTCATAGAGCGTGCGAAGCAGCTGCTGATCACGAGAAACCATATGACCGAGGAGGAGGCGCACCGCTACCTGCAGAAACACAGCATGGACAACGGCACGGGGATGGTGGAGACGGCACAGATGGTGCTGGCTTTAAAATGAAGAATAAAGAACGCAAGGGAGTTGGAGGAATGAGGATATGAATATCGTTTTATTGTCAGGTGGTTCGGGGAAGCGTCTCTGGCCTTTGTCAAATGAGATCCGGTCAAAGCAGTTTCTGAAGCTGCTCAGCGATGAGGACGGCGGTCATGAATCCATGGTGCAGCGTGTCTACAGGCAGATCGCAAAGGCCGGCATCAATGCGGATATCGTGGTGGCGACGTCGGCCACACAGGTGGAGTCGATCCGCGGACAGCTTCCGGACGACGTGGATATCGTGGTGGAGCCGGAGCGCAGGAATACTTTTCCGGCGATCGTGCTCGCGGCGTCATATCTGGAATCGAGAAAGAAAATGGATCCGGAGGAGACGGTGATCGTGCTTCCGGTCGATCCCTATGTGGACGTGGAGTATTTTGAGACGTTTAAGACGATGGACGCGCGCGTACAGCAGGGCGGGGCGGACATCGTGCTCATGGGCATCACGCCGTCGTATCCCTCTGAAAAGTACGGATATATCATACCCGGCGAGGGCGGAAGGGTGACAGGCTTCAAGGAAAAGCCGGACGAGGCGACGGCGAGGGAGCTGATCGGCAGGGGAGCGCTCTGGAATGCGGGCGTGTTTGCCTTCAGTTTAAAGTATCTGATGGGGATCGCGGACAAATATGTGCAGAGCAGGGAGTTTTCGGACGTGATAGCGCACTATGCCGATCTGAAGAAGGACAGCTTTGACTACGAGGTCGTGGAGAAGGCGGATGCACTCGCTGTCGTGCCGTACAGCGGCGCGTGGAAGGACATCGGGACCTGGAATACGCTGACGGAGGAGATGAAGGAGGAGAGCATCGGCGATGTCATCATGGGGGAGGCGTGCGTCAATACCCATGTGATCAACGAGCTTTCCATTCCAGTCGTGGTGCTCGGCACACAGGATCTGGTCGTCGCGGCAGGTCAGGATGGGATCCTTGTGTCAGATAAGCACAAGAGTTCGTATATCAAGCCGCATGTGGAGAACATTGACAAACGTCCGATGTATGAGGAGCGGCGCTGGGGCGAGTACAAGGTGTACGACTACAGCCAGTATGCCGACGGAACCAAATCGCTCACGAAGCATGTCACGATCAACGCGGGCTGTGCGCAGGACTATCATGTGCATAAGTACAAGGACGAGGTGATAACGGTGGCAAACGGACAGGGGGAGCTTGTCGTGGACGGCTGTCTGATGAAGCTTTCACGCGGCGACACGATTTCCATCAGAAGAAAACAGAAGCATGCGATCAGGGCTTTTGAGGATCTGCAGCTAATATCGGTACAGATCAGCGAGGACAATACGGAGGGGGATACGGAAGTGTTCGACTGGAGCTGGTCAGCGCGCGCTGCTGAGGGTTCGGACGGGAAAAGTCAGTAGTCTGTGTCGGAGAGGCATGATCGAATAGAAAGGATAAAATCGAAATATGAAATTTACAAAAATGCATGGCTGTGGGAATGACTACATCTATGTCAATGGTTTTGCAGAGCATATCGACGCGGACAGGAAGCCGGAGCTTGTCAGGCGCCTCAGCGACAGGCATTTTGGCATTGGCGGGGACGGCGTGATCTTCATCAATCCGGGAAAAAGCGCCGCATTTGAGATGGAGATGTACAATGCGGACGGGACGAGGGCGCAGATGTGCGGGAACGGGATCCGCTGTGTGGCGAAGTACATCTATGACCACGGTCTGACGGATCAGACGGATATTGCGATCGAGAGCTTCGGCAGGGTAAAATATCTGGAGCTCACACCTGGCAGTGACGATAAAGTGTCGACTGTTAGGGTCAATATGGGCGAGCCGGTCTTAAGAGCGGCGGAAATACCGGTCATATCGGACAATGAGCAGGTCGTCAGCGAGGCGATCGAGGTGGACGGGAAGGTATATGAGATGACCTGCGTATCGATGGGAAATCCGCATGCGGTCGTTTTTATCGATGATGCAGATATAAAGGACCTTGATATCGAAGCGGTGGGACCGTATTTTGAGAATCATGCGCGCTTTCCGGAGCGGACGAACACGGAGTTTGTGCGGATCATTGACCGGAACAATGTGCAGATGCGCGTGTGGGAGCGCGGGACAGGGGAGACGCTCGCCTGCGGGACAGGGTGCTGTGCGACCGCGGTGGCGTGTGTGCTCAACGGGTTGACGGATACGAAAGTAAATGTTAGTGTGCCGGGCGGCGAGATCCTGTGTGAGTGGGACAGGCAGGACAATGTGGTCTATATGACAGGACCGGCTGCCACGGTGTTTGAAGGCGAGATCGATGAGAAGATGATAGTTCGGGAGGAAATCTGAGATGCTTTTCCCAAGTGAGGTTTTTTTGTTCGTGTTTCTGCCGGTCGTGCTGGTGGTATATTATGCACTGCTCAGAAAGACGAAGACATTGAAAAACATTTTTCTGCTGGTGGCAAGTCTTTTTTTCTATGCATGGGGTGAGCCGACATATGTATTTCTGATGATCGGGACGATCCTGGTCAACTGGCTGTTGGGTATCGCGGTGGATGCGTTCCGCGGCAAAAAAGCGGTCGTGAGGCTGTTGTTCGTGCTGCTCGTGCTGGTCAATATCGGTACACTGGGGTGGTATAAGTACAGTGAGTTCACGGTGCTGCAGATCAACCGTTTCCTGCACACGAACATCCCGGTGCCGATCGTGGCACTGCCGATCGGCATCTCCTTCTACACATTCCAGGCGATGTCGTATGTGATCGATGTGTACAGGCGCCGTGGAAAGGTGCAGAAAAATCCGCTGCAGGTGGGACTCTACATCGCACTGTTCCCACAGCTGATCGCGGGGCCGATCGTGCGGTATGAGACGATCGCGGAACAGATCCACAACCGGGTCGAGAATCTTGCGGATTTTTCTGCGGGTGTTACGAGATTCTGTATCGGTCTTGGAAAGAAAGTATTGATCGCCAACAACATGGCTGTGATTGCGGACAATGCGTTCGGGCTGATCATCAACGGCGAATTTCAGGCGTCGATGGGCATGGCGTGGCTCGGCGCGGTCGCGTACACGCTTCAGATCTTTTTTGACTTCTCAGGATACTCGGATATGGCGATCGGTCTGGGACAGATGTTTGGATTTCATTTTGAGGAGAACTTTAACTATCCATATATTTCCAGGACGGTGTCGGAGTTCTGGCGCAGATGGCATATCTCGATGCAGACATGGTTTCGGGACTATGTGTATTTTCCGCTGGGCGGCAGCAGGGTCTCCAGGCCAAGGCTGATCCTGAATCTCTTTGTCGTGTGGTTGCTGACCGGGATGTGGCACGGCGCGAACTGGACCTTTATCGCGTGGGGGCTGATGTATTTTGTGATCCTCACGTTTGAGAAGCTGACAGGACTGGGAAAGAAGGACTATTGGTGGGGACACATCTATACGATGGTGTTTGTCATCATCGGATGGGTGATCTTCCGCTCGACAGGTATGGGGAACGCTCTGCTGTACATCAAGGCGATGTTCGGCATCGGCGCCAAGGGAATCATTGACAAGGCGGTGTGGGCATATATCGCGCAGAACTGGATATACTTTGTATTTGCGATCATTGGGTGTGCGCCGATCATACCGAGGATTGACGAGCGGCTGAAGAACAGCCGGATCTGGCAGGTGGTGTACGCTGCAGGCATTCTTGTGTGTCTGTTCGTCAGTGTGTCGTTCATCAGCAACAACGCGTACAATCCGTTCATATACTTTAATTTCTGATCATAGGAGCTGCAGGGAAATAACAGATCATATGTTTGAGTTTGTGTATGTGTACAGTTATCTGCGCATGGTTTGGCCGTGCGGGAACAGGAAGGGCAGGATATCAAATGAAGAACAGGGACAAATGGATCACGATCGCTTTTCTTATCTTTATACTGGTGATACCGCTTGTGACGGTGGCGAGGAATATGCTGCCGGGACAGGGGGGACAGGAGCTTTCCGAGGATGAGAAGACGGTTCTGGAACAGAACGGGGCGATAACGGAGGATGGAAATGTCCATACGGGGAATACAGGGACGGGGGACGGAACAGCGCAGGGAAACCAGCCTAAAGCGACTGGATTTGCAAAACTCCAGAGCGGGATCGACCAGTTTACGGACGGGTTGTTCGGGCGGACGAAGCTGATCGCCTTCAACACGGGGCTTACGTCACTGCTGACCGGCGGAACCTATATTGAATCCACGCAGACGCTCAAGGGAAAGAACAACATGTTCTTTTACAAGACGGAGCTTGACGGGAAACCGATCTGGGATTATATGGGGATCAATCATTTCACAGATGAGGAGATGGCGGCGATCGCGGCGAATCTGACAGCGACGCGGGAGCATCTGAACGCGGTCGGGATCGAGTTTTATACGATGTGCATTCCCAACAAGGAGATCATCTATGCGGAGAATATGCCCGACACGATCGCGCGGGTGAATGAGGTCTCCCGCGGGGAGCAGCTTGCTGATTATCTGCATGAGAATACGGATCTGGTGTTTGTCTATCCCAAGGATGCGCTGATGGCGAACAAGGATAAGATACAGCTCTATTACAGTACGGATTCGCACAGCAACCAGGTCGGGGCTTTTGTGAACATGCAGGAGTTTTTCAGGACGGTTTATGACACGCACGCGGAGATCGACTCGGTGACGTTCAGGACAGATGCCACGGACTATGCGGGGGATCTGGTGACGATGGCGGGTCTGACAGACAAATATGACATTGATACCGTGTACGTGTTTGAGCAGGATTCGGCGGACAGGGCACAGTATCATGACCAGGTCCTGCTGTATGTGGGGGATTCCTTTGGCGGATTCCTGTCGCAGATCTGCAAGGGGTACTATAAGGAGGTTTACTGGGAGGATGCGAGGGATTTCCAGTATTCAATGCTTGACCGCTACAACCCGGATGTGGTGATCTGGGAGCGGGCAGAGCGCTACTGTGAAGTTTTTGCGGAACCGATCCTGATCAAATAAAGAAATTTAAAATAAAAATATTTTTACACAGGAGCCATAAAAATACAGAGGGAAATACGTGTATAGATTATCAGAGGTCTTTGTTTTTCCAGAGGGGAGTCAGTGTGGAAGAGAAACAGTTCAGTGCATGTATGGAGCGCATGAGGTCCGGCGACAGAAGTGCATTGCATGAGGTATACGAGTCCTATATCGGCTATATTTACACGATCGTGCTTCAGACCGTATCAAACCGCGAGGATGCAGAGGATGTGACGAGTGAATTTTTTATGAAACTGTGGCGGCTTGCGGATACATATCGTGAAGGAAACGGGCACAGGGCATGGATGGCCGCGATCGCCAGGAATATGGCGGTCGACCTTCTGCGAAAAACGAAGCGGGAAGTGCTGACGGAAGTGGTGACAGAAGACGCCTCGGATGTGTCTGTCGAGAAGGAGGTTATAGCCGACATGAGCCTGCGCCAGGCGCTCGATTCGCTCAAACCCGGGGAGCGCGAGGTGGTGCACTTAAAGATCATGGGTGAAATGACTTTTCAGGAAATAGCAGATATTCTCAAAATCCCGCTTGGGACTGTGACCTGGCGCTATCAGAATGCGATTCGGAAGTTAAGGAGATGCGGTTATGAGTAGAGATTTGGAGAGGGAGTACAGGGCGTTTGTGGACAGCGAAGTACCGGATCTGTGGGCTCGGATCGAGTCGGGACTGGAGGAAAAAAAGCCGGCGGCAGATACTCTGGCGGATACTCTGATGAAAGATACACGTGACAGGAAAATGAATTACAAAGTATGGGCGGGGCTTGCGGCAGCGTGTGTGTGCGCGGCGCTGGTCGTGCCGGCGCTGGTGAGGAATACAGGGATGAAGGGCGGCAGCAATTCAGCGCCTGCTCCCGTTGCGGATACAGCGCCGCAGGCAGCGGAGGCATACGAGAGGGCAGCGGATAACGCCGGGAAGGAGGCAGCGCTCTGTGAGGAGGCTGCTGAGGCCACTGCAGATTCCGGGATGGGTGCTGCAGGAGGCATCCAGGAACTGTACAGATTTCATGCGGCAGTCGAGATTCTGGAGGTGGACGTCAGTATGGACAGCGGTGTCCTGTACATCGCGAAAGTGCTCTCATCGGATCAGTCCGGTATCGAGCCTGACAGCGAGATCCAGATCTTTGATCCCCTGGCGGCGTCTGAGGGAACGGAGTTGATGGAAACGGATCAGACTTACGATCTTGTGCTGAGCGGGATCCGGTCGGAGGATCCGGAGCAGGGGGAGAAGTATCTTCTTGTTGATAAATGATGACAGGAAACGTGAATATTTGTGAAAAGGGAAGGAAACAATAAGTTCAGAAAGGGAGGGTATACTCTTATGAAAAAGAAAACAATCATTAGCAAAACAGGGATCCTGGCAGTGATCATGGCGCTTTCCATGTCAGCGGTGACCGGGTGCGGAAACACAGGCGGCAACAGGACCTCGGATGAGGTATCGTCCGAGGAAAATGCGGACACTGCGGGGATGGTGCATCTGAACAGTGCGGACGATGTGTCGGCATTTTTTGACGAAGTGTACGGGGGAGTGGCGGAAGATCTGCTCCCTATGGGTGGTGCTGTGATGACTGAGCTTGACCTGGGCGATACAGATATGCTGTCGTATCACACGGGGCTGACAGCGCTGGATGGGATCGAGGGGGTGTATCTCTCCGAGTCGATGGTATCCTCGGTACCCTACAGTGCCATATACATCAGGACGACAGATGACGCGGACGCCGAGAGTATCCGCAAACAGCTCATGGACAACATCAATCCGGCAAAGTGGGTCTGCGTCAGTGCAGAACAGCAGTATGCCGTGATCGTGGGCAATGACATATTTTTCGTGATGGGATTTCAGGATACGGCTTCAGAGGTGCTCGCAAAGGCGGTCGCCGCGGCAGAGTCCCGTGATATGAAGGTATCGGACACGCTCGAGAAGGCAAATCCGGTGTAGATTCCCATAGTAGGAGAGGCGAAAATGCTTTTTTCCAGTATTACATTCTTATACTTTTTTCTGCCAGCCACGATCTTTCTGTATTTCGCTTCACCGCAAAAGGGCAGGAACCTTGTCCTTCTGGTGATGTCTCTGTTGTTCTATGCATGGGGGGAGCCAGTGTATGTGCTGCTGATGCTTGCGCAGATCGCGGTCTCCTATGCGCTGTTGTGGCTGGTGGACCGATACAGGGAGAGAAGGGCAGGCGGGATATTTTATATTCTGTCTGTCCTTTTGCCGTTCATGGCACTGTTTTATTTTAAATATTTTAATTTTTTTATGGATACGGTATTTGGGATCCGGACAAAGACCATCGCGCTTCCGATCGGGATCTCTTTCTATACGTTCCAGATTGCGAGCTACTGTGTTGATGTGTACCGCGGGCGCGTGGAGCGGCAGAAAAACATCGTTACTTATGCGGCGTATGTGACGCTCTTTCCGCAGCTTGTGGCGGGACCGATCGTGCGGTACAGCGAGATCGAACGGACATTGACGCGCGGAGCGGAACTTTCGCATATACGCATGAATTTTGGCAATGGCATGGTCCGGTTTGCGGTGGGGCTTGGAAAAAAGGTGCTGATCGCCAATGTGGCGGGGGAGTTCGTGTCAGAGATCGCCGCGCTCGGTCAGCGCGATATCCTGCTCTCGTGGGCATATGCGGCTGCTGTAGCGATCCAGATCTATTTTGATTTCTCCGGCTATTCCGATATGGCGATCGGTCTGGGGAGCATGCTGGGGTTTGACTTTCCGGAGAATTTCAGATATCCGTTCATATCCAGAAGTGTGAGTGAATTCTGGCGGCGGTGGCACATCACGCTCGGCGCGTGGTTCCGCGACTATGTATACATTCCGATGGGCGGCAACCGGGTGAGCATGCCAAGGTGGATCGGAAACGTTCTTGTCGTCTGGCTCTTCACGGGGCTGTGGCATGGGGCGGGCTGGAACTTCATCGTGTGGGGACTGATGTTTGCGGTGCTCCTGGTCTTTGAGAAGGGAGCCGGCAGGCTGTATGACCGCAGGAGATTTCTGCCGGAGGCGGCGCTGAGTGGGATACGGCATGTGTATGTGGGTATGGTGATCCTGGTGAGCTTTCTGGTATTCCACAATGACAGTCTGTCCGGGGCATGGGCGGACATACAGGCGCTGTTTGGAGCCGGCAGCCGCATTTCCCGCGATGCGGGAGACACGCAGATGGCGGTGTACGCATATTTATTTAGAAACCGGATCGTGATGCTCTGCATCGGGCTGATTGGTTCGGTGCCGTTTCCGGCGTGGCTCTGGACGAAGCTGCGGGCGCGGATGCAGGCGGGCGCGGCTGGGGACAGGATCGTCCATATTCTGAGGACCGCTGTGACGACGGGCTTGCTGGTGCTGTGCACAGCGTATCTGATCGATGGATCGTTCAACCCGTTCTTGTATTTCCGGTTTTGAGTGCAGGGAGGTGATCGCGGTGAAGCGTTATAAATGGGAGTGGGGTATTGCGCTTGGCAGTTTTCTGGTCTGTCTGGCAGGCATGATGGTGATATGGACTGTCGATCCGGAGGAGACAGTGTCCAGATCTGAGCGGAGGCGGCTCGCGGAAAAGCCAGAGCTGACGTGGGAGAGCCTTGCGGATAAGTCTTTTATGGACGATACGGAGCAATATCTGCTGGATCACTTTCCGTTCCGGGATGGCCTGCGGCGCATCAAGGCGTACTTTGCCTATGACGTGCTGCAGCAGAAGGAGAACAATGACATTTACGTGGTACAGGGTCATGCTGCGAAGCTGGAATATCCGCTGAACGAATCGTCGGTGAAGCGCCTTGCGGCGAAGATGACAGGACTTTGGCAGCAGTACTTTCCGGAGCAGGACGTGTGGTATGCGGTCGTGCCGGACAAGAATTATTTCCTGGCGGAGAAAAACGGCTACCCGTCAATGGACTATGAGCGTATGATCAGACTGCTGTCGCAGGAGCTTGCAAAAAATGCAGAGTTTGGCTATATCGATATCATCTCGGATCTGACGGCCGATGATTATTACAATACGGACACGCACTGGCGGCAGGAGCGGATCCTGGATGTGGCGCACCATATCGCGGATGCGATGGGGGTGGGCGGCTCCCTGAATTTTTCCAAGGGGGAGGACACCGGTTTCACAGAACATGAGATCAGGGACTTCTATGG
>VSNO01000118.1 GCA_009774375.1 Lachnospiraceae bacterium | reverse complement strand
ACACGCTGTATCAGATTGTTTTGGAGCAGATACGTTCGTGTGCGGCACTCGCCCTTGCAGACGAAACAAAAGTCATGGAAGAGTTACGGAAAAGCTGCCAGTGCGACAGCGAGGAAGAAAGCAGGCGCATAAAAGCAAAACTTTCCAAGAGTGAGCGCAGGCTTTCCGAACTGGATGCGCTGATTTCCAAACTTTATGAGGACTGGGTGGCGGGCAGGATTAACGAAACGAATTTTACCCGCATGATGGAGAAAGCACAGACTGAACAGGAAACCTTACAGAAAAAGGCGGATACGATGCATTTTATGAAACAGGGAAGCCAGCTTACGGTGAAAAGTTAAGCTGATGCTTTCAAAAACCGCATACAGGGAAATATGGTTTATCCCCTGTGGAAAAGATCGATGTCCTCTATCAGCCGCCCCGATGTCGTCACCCGCCGCTTGTAATGAAAATAACTGATCAAATGTACCGCTGCAAAGATCAGACAGCCGGTCAGCCAGACAAAGATATGAACGTGTACAGATTGCTTCCCGTGGAGCTGGCGGAGCTGACATTGTCCGCCAGCTCATGCAAAACCATCTGATCGATCAGTATCACATTTCCATCATTCCGATGATTCTGGGGAATGGTATCCGCCTTTTTGATGTGACAGACCAAAAAACTGATCTGCGCCTCATCACAGCCAAAAACAGCAACGGTATTGTGGAATTAGTGTATCAGAAACGATAGGCGCAACCAAACATAACAGATCTGTGCATTTTTTGACAACCATGACAGATTGTACCTTTCGCAGTCATTGATTACAATATTCATAAAAGTTATTGACAGCACAAAAGGAGCCGCTATGATAAAAGTAATAGAACTGACCGGGATCGTCCTTCTGCTCATGATCGTCCTGGCAATGACCACGGTAAGCATTTACTGGCACAAAAATATCCACTGGCGTGATCCGTATAAAGAGGCATTGGACCGAGCCGGCGCCAAAGAAAAGCAGATCACACTTCCCTCAGGAAACGTCATCAATTACGGCGAGGTAGAAAATGACCGGCCGGCGCTTCTTCTGATCCACGGCCAGATGGGCATCTGGGAAGATTACGCCCTTGTCATGCCAGCGCTCGGCCAAAACTGGCATATCTATGCAGTCGACGTATACGGTCATGGGAAATCCACGCATGACGAAAGCCTGTATTATATCGATACAAACGGTGATGATCTGATCTGGTTCATCGATCACGTGATCGGCAGGCCAACAGTCGTATCCGGTCATTCAAACGGCGCCCTGACCGCCGCATACATCGCAGCGAACGGCGGTGAAAATATATCCGGCGTTGTGCTGGAGGACCCTCCGGTATTTTCGACGCAGGGAGAAGGCTGGGAAGAAAGCTTTGCCTATCTGGACACCTATAAACCCCTCCATGATTACAATAGGTCAGACAGATCCGAATGCTGGGAGGCATATTATCTGCGTCACTGCTATTGGGGACAGTTATTCATGAAAAATGCCATGGACAGGATCGCAGACTACGCGGAGCATTATCACAGAACGCATCCGGGCGAAGCGGTGCGGATCCGATTCCTGCCGTCGTCGATCTGGACCGTATTTGAATATGCAAAGGACTATGATCCTGCTTATGGTGAACATTTTTACGACCTGAGCTGGAATCATGGGATCGCACACGAAAAGATCCTGTCAGATATCAGCGTACCCTGCGTGTACATCCACGCAAAAGAAAACCTGCACAAGAGCGGAACCCTGCTGTGCGCAGCCTCCCGCGAACAGGCAGAACGCGCCGTATCCTATATCGGTGAGAACTGCCGCCTGATCGAGACGCCCACCAGCGATCACGTGATCCACACCGTCCACAGCGCGCTGTACATAGAAACCATAAATTCGTTATTAAAAAATGTTTGAACGCAAGATGAAAAAAGCAATGGAGTTTGCTTCCGTTAACGCCGATGAGTAGTTCCAAAAAATATTGAGCAGACAGGGACATTGTGTTATGATGAAAAAAATATTTTTGAATGGAGGCAATACAAATGAAACAAACACTGGATACGATCTTAGATGCGGTGCGGCTTGACGCGATCTCCAGGTTAAGGAACGCCGACTCAGGACTGGACAAAATCATCGATGCGGCAAAACAGATCATGAAGCTTGCTGATCTGGCGCGGAGAAACGGATTGCTCATTCTGGAGGACACCGTAGAAACGATACCGTCAGATTATCTGAGACAACTGATCCTACTGGTTGTGGACGGCACATTTCCGGCAGCCATCGCCGAGATCGGAACAAATATCTACTGGACCAAAGCGCCGGACGGCGCAGATGCCATGGCCGATTATATGTACCTGAGAGGAATGCTCGGCATACAAAACGGGGACAACCCCAGATTACTTGAGCATATCCTGGTGAGCCTGATGCCTGTCGGACTGCATCAGGAATACCGTGCACAGATGGAGATCCTTCATCAGAATGAAGAAGTAGAGAAACTGTTTGACGTCCATCCCACCTTTCAGGATTATGGCGTCTGGGAATCCATCCACGCTCTGGAAGAAACCGTCAGCCGCCTCCCCGACCGGTGCATACAGCGGGTGCTGCGGGAACTGGACAACATGGATCTGGCGATCTGCATATACGTCATCCAACAGGACATCCGCAAAAAGATCCTGGCAAATATCAGCGCCGGACTGACCCACGCCATCATGGAAGACGTGGCGCTGTGCGCGTCCGTCAGCGAAAAAGATGTGGCTGCAAGAGTAGCAAAAATGTTAAATACAGTCCACACGCTCCAGGAAGCCGGGGAGATCATTCTCCCGGACCACGTATAGATGCCAAAAGCGGCTGTCGGAAAACACCACAGCCGCTTTCGTCATTCAGTGCTCCTGCACGGCTTTCAAAAATTCACTGACAATGATCTCTGCACATTCCTCTGCACTGTGCAGACTTGTATCTACTCTCAGCTTATAAGCGATATCTTTTGCCATCAGTTCATATTGTTCGTCCGATTGACTTTCGGATCGGTCCCCACGCGCAATATTTCTTTCTCTGCATATCTCCAACGGACAATATACATCAACCAGATCCAGCGGATTATCCTTTAATATCTCCGTCAACTGCCGGTAGTGAGGCGCTATTTCATCCCTCTCAACCAATATACCATCGATCAGGACATTCTTGCCCATATCGGAATAAAGTTTCGCAGTGTGGTACATCATAATGATCACCTCGCTGAGATATTTCCAATAATTTTCTCGCAGGTACCTGTCTCCAACCATCTCCTGAAACAGATCATTGGCAACAACATAAAAAAATACGTCATCGCGCTCCTGAATGGCTTCAACGATCGATGTTTTTCCTGCACTTGTCACCCCGTTTAAATAAATGATACGTCCTTTTTCCATGCTCCTTCACCTCCTCAAAAACAGCTAACGCATCCACAAACTTCTGAGCCACCGGTTTTGGGGATTATTCATGATCCGACGGTTTATAACAACACTTCATCTACCTGCCGTATTATCTCCTGTTTCGATATATCATATGGCATTGGATCAATGAAAAATGCTCCATTCAATGTCCAGCAGACACCTGACGGATACAATTCCAGTTGTGTTGCTCCAAGCTCGCGAAACCTGTTTTCAACAATAGCTTTTATATCTGCTCTTTTACCCTTCCTTAGCTAAATGACCTGATCCCTATAAAAAACTCGATACGGAATAGCTCAAACGGTATATAATGCTTGCTCGAAACAAGAATCCTTCCATCTGCGTCTGAGATGTTCTCCTGTATCAGCAGAAAGGATACACATCACGGACAAACAGGAAATTCTAAAAATGGTTGACCACACACTCCTCACACAGACTGCCACCTGGGATGAGATCCGCCGGATTCACGAGGCATGCGACGGCAAGATCTTAAAGGTTATCATCGAAACCTGCCTGCTCACAGAGAGCGAGAAGATCAAGATGTGTGAGATCGTCACCAATGCGGGTGCAGAATACATCAAAACCTCCACAGGCTTTTCGACAGCGGGCGCAACGTTTGAGGATATCAAACTCATGTGGGTGCACGTCGGAAAAATGTAAAGATCAAGGCAGCCGGCGGCATCGCATCGCTGGACAAAAGCCCATGTCATGGCTGCCGGTTCTTACTGTGGGTATCTTCCATGTACTTCAATGCTGTTCTCGAGCGTGTTTGAAGAATGCCTGTGACATCTTACATTTTTGTAGAAAACAACATCCGAAAGTGATATAATTTATCTAAAACTTATTTGAAACACTGCCCTGCATACCAAGGAGAAAGAACGCATGACAAATATCCAGAAAACAGAAGCCTTTTTGAAAGCGCAGTTTGACAATTGTGTCTTTTTTCAGGAGCACCCTGCCGACGGGGAATACCGCCTGCAGCATTCCTATCGGGTGGCTCACGCTGCCAGGGAGATCGCGGCTGGGTGAAAAGTCCGGCACAGAGACTGCCAGGCAGATGATCGCGCAGCGGCTGCTGTATCAGCGGCAGTATTATGAAAAAGTGCTAAAGCAGATGGAACACAGCGAAAGGATCTTATGAGAGTAAGGGACGCTGAGCATTCACAGAGAGCAGAAACTTCTCAAAGACCTGCTCTCTGTCCCTGGCAGTCTCAAAATATGGCAGGCCGTATCGCAGGCACTGCTCTCTCATCAGTATGCTCTGCTCCACGATATAGACAGCGCCTTCCCGCAGTTCTTCGTCAGGCTTATAAAAAGTGTAGTCTTTCTCCGTGTCATATCTCTTCTGAATCTCAAAGCGCTCCGCAGGCGTCACGTCGGAGGTGATAAAATAATAGATCTCACAGTTCGCCCCGTGGATATGCTTCATGTAATCTTCCGGCAGGAGCTGGTACATATCCAGCACCATACCAGGTTCAAACTCATCGTACTCGGCGCTTTCAAGCATCGACCGCACAAACGGCGCCATCTTTCCGCTGATCATGCGGAGCGTATCCATGGAGGACAGACCCGCATAGGTGCTGACACCCGTCTCCGGAAAACATTTTTCAAATCCCGCTATGATAGAATCCATGCTGACATGCTGATAACCGTAACACGATGCCAGCCGGTGGGCGATCGTACCTTTCCCGGCTCTGGGAACGCCTGCGATAATCATATTATTTTTCATCTGTACCTCCCGAAATTACCTTACAGCGCCTTTTATAGCACGCGATCCCGTACCTGCGAATGGTAGTCATACCATCATCGATCAATCTTTCCGCGTAATTCCGGTCATTGATCTGATCCAATGCCTCCTGGCAGGCGGCATCAAATGCTGCCTTCTCCGCATACTTCAATTCAATGATGATACCCATTTCCTGATCTTCGATCTCGACACTGATATCGCTGTAACCGTCTCCGGACTCCGCATTGGACTGGACATCCCACCCATCCATATTTGCGAAGAGTCCAAGCAGGATACCATGATAAAAATTCTCTTTCATCGCCTTTCTGGTATTTGAATCCCGGATACTGATCGTCTTCTTCAGGTAGGCATTAAATCCCTCTTCAATGGCGTCTGTATCATTTTCCTGAAATGCTTTACAGAAGCTTTCCAGCTTTTCCGTGTTCCTTATGGTCTCCCACCTGAACCATTCCCGGAACTGCTGGATAAAGATCCACCGTATCTCCCTGTTTGGGATGACAAGCTCCATCTCGTCTCCGGTCTGTGCACTGCACTGTGTCAGATATCCGGTCGTGAAGAGAATGCTCCACAGGTTATCCGGACCGGAATCAAGATCCCTGTAGGTCAGCTCCTGATGGATCCTCTTCCGGATACTGTTCCCGTTGATCAGTTGCTCGATCTCGTTTCGGTCCGCTGTCTTTGCCCTGCTCAAAAACCTTCTGATGATATCATTGCTGCTCGTGTTCACCCAGTAATTCTGCGGTTCTGTGGAAGGTTCCATTTTCAGGGCATGACAGTAGCTTACCACATCCCACGGGCAGTACACATTCAGCTCGCCAAAACGATATCCGTCATACCACTCCCTGACGGCATCATACTGGTCTTTAAAACCATAATATTCCAGCATCTGCCGGACTTCCGTATCCGTAAAGCCAAAATATTCATTATACTGCACATCTTTTACTGTATATACATTAAAGTTATTCAGACCTGTAAAGATACTTTCCTTTGAAATTCTAAGGCATCCTGTCAATACTGCAAAGTGCAGACTGTCGTTTGTCTTAAAGGCATTTCCAAACAGAACCCTGATCAGTTCTACCATGGAATCATAATATCCCGACTGGTATGCCTTATCGAGCGGCACATCGTATTCGTCGATCAGCATGACCACACTTTGTCCATAATGCTTGTGCAAAAGCTGTGACAGGGTCTGCAGGCTGCTTTTGAGCAGTTCATCCGACATTGTATAAGCCCCTCTTTTATCAATACTGATCAGTGCTTCATAACGTCTGCGCTCCATCTCTGTCAGCCGGACACTCTGCAGCAAAAATTGAAACCGCATTGCCTCGTTGCCAATAATATGCCGGAGCATTCCCCTGGCTTCTTCGAAATTTACCCCTGTCGCCCCTTTTAATGTAATTGAGATTACTGGAAATCTGCCCATATTTTTTTCACAAAGTTCGCTCTCCTTTGCAATCTCTAGCCCGTCAAAAAGCGTGGCGTTGTTAAACGGCATAATGTCACTTTCTATTTCAAAAAAATATTTCAGCATGCTCATGTTCAACGTTTTTCCAAAACGTCTTGGACGCGTAAACAGACTCACATATGCCTGATTCTGAAGCAGATCCCTGATAAGCCCCGTCTTGTCAACATAATAATATCCTTCGGTGCGTATTCTTTTAAAATTCTCGATCCCCATTGGAAGTCTTGTCTGCATAGCAATAACACATCCTTTCCAGCAGAAATAATGGCATGATCCTCTTGTCAATAGTATAGCACACATCACAGTAGAAATCACATATTATATCACTTTTCTAAACGGGAAGTTATCGCTTTGTTACTGTTCACTCCGTTCCCAGTAACAGGTAAAAATCCATACAAAATTTACTTCGCAAATGGATTTTTACTCGCTATATGTACGTTTTCGTACGGACTTAGCAGTAAATGCTAAGTCCTGTGTAAACAGTAACATCGCTTTCTGATGATCCAATTGTCATCCTGGGTTTTTCTTTCTGCATAGTAACCGCAAGGCATATCCTTTAAGGTACGAACAGAGTTATCGAAATCAAAAACCCATTTTAAAGATACGAACTTTGCTTCATCTGTTTCGTGTGTTTCTCCGCATAGAAATTGCCACATTCCATCATCTTCATCATGCGATACATATAGAATAGGTACCTGACGCTTCAATATATGGCAACAGATAATCGCAGCAGTATCGGGCGGATCATAAAAAGGAAATTCCATGTCTGTTACTCCTTTCAAATTTCCATTTGTCGTTGCTTTATTATATATCCGTTTATAAAGAAAATCCCTCTAAAAATCCGTGAAATGTTCGGATCAAATGATTACAAGTTTCTTTTGATATATTTAATGATGCGGTGATTTTATATACAATTGAAAAAATCCTTTCTGTTGAATCCAGCATTTCTTTATTTTGATATCTGTTATACCAAAGCATAGCATTAAAAATACCCGGATTTAGGACTGCATATCTATAAAATGCGTAGCAAAGTGCTTCTAAATCGTCATAGCCGCTAACTACTGCTACTGCATTTAATACTACATCTGCCATTTGATCCCAGCCATAAATCATTAACTCTTTTTGTAAATCTTCAAAACTTTTGATGTGATTATATAAAGATGGTGTCTGAATATTCAAATTGTCCGCGAGCATTTTTAATGTAACATTTTCTGCGCCTATCTCATTTGCTATTTGCGCCATTTTTCTGACAATTATATTTTTATCAGGACCTGCTCTTGCCATATTGTATCCCCCTAAACTAATATAAATGTCATTATAACTAATGGAATGAGGTTTTTCAATAAAGTCATTTGTTTATTCGGAAAAAGACAGGATAATCATTGGGAGAGGCATAGTCGTTCGCGCAAAAATGATGTCGTTTGTGCGGGAAGTATTTTATTCCCTTTCTCACTGTGATATAATCGAGGCAGGAGGTGTGATAACACATGAGGAAGATGAAAATAGCAATGGCGGCGGGCACAATTCTGTTTGTGCTCTCTTCGTGTGGGCGGATAGAGAAACCGGAAGATGAGACGAAGGTGGGAAGCGGCATAGAAAAAATCATAGAAATTGATGAAAAGCCGCAGGCTGCACAGAATACCGGGACCGCAGGAGACAGCGAAGATCATACCGGCTCGGACAATGGCGATTCGGCTGCACGTGTGGCGGGAGGGGAGAAGGCAGAAACCGGAAAAGAGAGTGTGCCGGAAATTCCGGCGGGGGAATATGAGTATGTATCGGATGGGGAAATCGGAAAACTGGTGATAGAGAAAACATCCGGAGGATATGATATTTCCGATTATAAATCGGAATACTCTTATCGGTTTTTGGCAGATTCTTCTAACATAGAAGCCGTGGAGGACAACAAAATATATATCAAATATCCAGAACAGGTATATACTGATGATACGGCTGATTTCAGCTATTATACGTTAGAATATGGCATTGATAAAATCAATGTGTATTACAGAAAGTCACCACAGGAAGAAGCGGAATTTCTGTATTGTGCCAAAAAGAAGCAGACAGAGAAGAAGGATATTTCTGGCATCTATACCGATAAGCAGGGCACATCTGACGTCTATAGCGAGCTGGTTCTTGCCTTGCAGGCAGATGGAACCTATGCGGTAGAAATCGGCATCTACCGGGTCACTGGATTGAAGGGTACGGCAGTCTGGGAGGGGGACACGCTCCGCTTCACCAGCGATGACTCCTATCCCTATGTGCTGGCAGATATTTCTGTCACTGGCAGCCAGGCGGAAGTGGCATTTACGAAGGCGGGTGTCCTTGGTATTCAGGCTGGTGATGTCTATTCCTTCCCTGACGGCGCACCGAACAAACCGGAGGAAGGACAAGCCGAAGCGGCTGCGTCCCAGCCGAGCCTTTCCGATCAAATCGCTGCGGAGATTTTCTATGCCGAGGAGCGGGAGAAAGAAATAGAGAAAAAACAGAAGGCGGCCGTCACGCAGATGGATATGAATCTAACTGCCGCAGAGATGCATCAAATGTGGGACGATACCCTGAATATTGTGTGGGGACTGCTGGAAGCGAACCTGAGCGAAGCGGACATGGAAGTTTTGCGGAAAGAGGAAAGAGAGTGGATCGCATTCAAGGACGCAGAAGTGCAGGCCGCCGGACAGGAATGTGAGGGCGGAAGCATACAGCCATCAGTGGAAGCATCAAGAGCGGCAGACTTAACAAAAGCAAGGGTATATGAACTGGCAGAGTACACAAAGTGAGCGCGGCTGCAGCATGAAACGAAAATCAAAAGCAGAGAGTCAGGAGAGTCCCTGCTTTTTTTGTGCACAAAATGAAAGACTGCGAAAGGCTTTATGCGCAGAACCGGGTGAAAGATCCGTCGTAGAGATTGACAAAATCAGTGTTGTGACTTATAATATAATTCATGTTATATAACGATAATTATAATAAAGGAGGAAAAACCATGCCGCCAAAACCTAAAATCACAAAAGATATGGTCATTGATGCTGCCTTTGAGGTCGCTCGTGAAGCAGGTGGAGAAAACATCAACGCAAGGACTGTCGCAAAAAAACTGAACTGTTCCACGCAGCCCGTAATGTATCACTTTGCAACGATCGAAGAACTGAAACAGGCTGTCTATACAAAATTGGACCGGTATCATACGGAATATCTAATGAATATTCAGAAGCCACAGCAAGGCGTTATGCCTGGAATTGGATTGAATTATATCCGTTTTGCAGTTGAAGAACCGAACTTGTTCCGTTTCCTGTTTCAATCGGGTTTTGCCGTTGAAAAGAATCTACTTGAAATGATTGACTCCGAGGAACTTGTGCCTGTTATTTCTGCGATGCAGGGCGCAATGGGACTAAGCATGGCGCAGACCAAAAAAGTCTTTTTGACTATTGCCCTGTTCGCTCATGGGTATGCAAGCATCATTGCAAACAATTCATTGGAATACGATGAGGCGCTTATAAAATCCCATTTGGAACAGGCATATCGAGGTGCATTATTGGCAGTGCAGGAGGAAACGAAATGAAAAATCAACAAATTATGGAGAACAACAAAAAAAGTGTTGTCCTCACGATGACAGGTACGGCGATAATGATATTATTGACCGTAACAAAAGCTGTGCCGTCCTCGAATATTGCGAGTTATTCCGTGTTTGTCGGAATTGCGTTTTTCTTCATTACGGAAGCAGTTTCCAAAACACCAAATGCCGAATCGGGATTGCGTTTTCATACGATTGTGGAGGATATTAAAAAGCCGCATGTGATCGCTTGGGCGCTGCTGCCAGGTGTGAGTGGTATTGTAACGCTCGTAGTGGGAAATCTGATTTTCAGCGGAGCATTTGCTGCCCATGTAATAAGACGGACGAGTTCCATCCTGTCTTTTGATAAAACAGTACTGCTGATAGGGCAGGTCATCATTGCGGCATTTGGCGAGGAAATTGCATACCGGGGTTTCTTCCTCGGGAAAAGTATAAAGATATTTCCGTTTTGGTTCTGCGCAGTTGTCTCATCGCTTACTTTTGCGGCAGGGCATATTGCCGCAGGAAACACAGGAATTGTACTCTATGATGTTGCCACTGTATTCATTGACAGTTTGATTTTCTCGGTAATTTATCATAAATCGGGTAATTGCGTTATCAGTACCTTTTCTCATATTCTTGGAAACGCGATATCGCTTGTTGCCGTATTCCTGTTCTTTTAGGTTAATATGCTCCAGGGCGTGTTAACTTAAAAGCGGCAATCTTTCTGAGAAGAAAAGGGATCACAGAAAAGAATCCTGCGGATCGGCGACAATGATCTGCCTTAACGCCTCCCAGTCCGTTACTGTCAGTACATTGCGGTCCTCCCTGTATGGCAGGTCGATCGCCCCGATGTACCAGACAGGAAACAGACCGGCATTTAAAGCGCCATTTACATCGCATTCGTACTGGTCGCCGATATACCAGACCTCGTCCGGTCTCAAACCTGCCTTCTCCAAAGCCAGGTCAAATATCCTCCTGTGCGGTTTGCGGAATATATAGTTGCTTGAAGCCAGGATAAACTCAAACGCATTTTCCGGCAGCAATCGATTGATGCGCGCTGCCACCGCAGACGGATCATAGCAGATATTGCTGATCACGCCTGTGCGGATCCCGTTGTTTTTGAGAAATTTCAAAAAATCTTCTATCCCCTCCGTCGCAGCTCCCGGCGCCGCGGCATCCCAGAATACCGTGTCGAGCTCAGCATTTGTCAACGCGATCTCTATTCCCATGGACTCATAGAGATATGGCGTAAACATCGTATTGGGTATCTCGATCTGGTTTAAGTGCCTTTTCTCCGGATCAAATCTCCCGAATTCCTGATTAATCTCATCTGCCTTTGCCTGCACCTGTTCCGCGGACAGACCGTATTTATTTCTCACAGCATACCGTAAGACTGCCGCCGTCCCCTTCACGCCATCGAACCTGCGCTCCGCGACAAGCGTCTGTCCATAGTCAAACAGAATCATCTTCGGTATTTTCATGGTCATTCCTCCTGCGTTTAAAGCGCTAATTCTCTCTATGTATCCTTCCTCATTGGCTCCCGTTTGTGTACTTTATATGAATTTGCCCATCAAGTTTGTCAAGATAATCATCACTGTTGATATATACGATCGATTTGAGCTGGGACAGATCGGACAGCAATTCCTTATGCGCCCTTTTCCTTCGATCACTCTCAAACCTCCACGGCGATACAGTGCACAGATGGAGTTTATTGAATTCATTTCTGTCCTTAATGACATGATACGGATATAAACTCTCCGGACTCCCATCTGTCAGGAAAAGGACATCTTCCCCATAGTTCAGCCAGTCATTCAGCTTGCCAGCCACAGATTCCAACGCTCTGTATCGGTAACTTTCAATACCATACTTGTCCATACCCAGACAACGCCGCTCATATGGACTGACAAAACACTCATATTGATCGGATACGGGTCTCCCCTCCAGACAGACAACCAGCAGGATTTCCTTAAACTTCTCTAAGATCGGATTCTCATGATGCCATATGAGTGATGCATCTGTTGTGATCATTCTCATGGTTTTATTTCCTCAATAACATTTTCTATATTCTACTACTCCACAATCTCTTCTAAACTTATATACTATTATACACATTTTCTTAAACCCTTCCACTCCCACCAGCGCTACACGTAAGCTATTGATTCCAGTATAACATATATCAGATTCCTTGTCATTATATCAAATTCATGCTATAATATTTTTTGTTTATGCGTTATATTATAACAGGATCTGAGATATTGTCGGCGTAAACAGCAACTTTTTTGCACGCAAACTGATAAAGAGCACCAATTTGACGTAACATTTATACATATAATGGAGGATTGTCATATATGGGAATATTACAGGAATGGTACATGCAGGAACTCGAAGACAGCGAAGAAGATAAGTACCACCGTCCACTGTGCGACGAACTGCTCTTTTACCACGCCGTCAGTGCAGGAGATATTGATTTTGTACGTGAAAATTGCAGACAGCAGCGATTTGCCGAGACGGACGGCGTCGGCAGGCTCTCCCGGGATCCGGTTCTCAATCTGAAATATCATTTTGTAATTACAGCGGCATTCGTGACAAGGCTCTGTGCCGAGTCCGGCATGGAGATGGAGCAGGCCTTCCGTTTAAGCGACTTCTATATCCTGAAGCTTGACAATATCCATACCAGTCAGGCTGTCATCGAACTTCACGATCACATGGTTCTGGATTTTACCGGAAAAATGCGCATCCTGACAAGGAGCACAGGAATGTCCAAACCCGTCACGCAATGTATTGATTATATTTACGCCCATATCAAGGAGCGGATCACGATAGAGCGTCTTGCCGAATATACCGAGTTGTCAACAAGCTACCTTTCCCGCCTCTTTAAACAGGAAACCGGTGTATCCGTCAGCGACTACGTCCGTGAGAAAAAGATTGAGAAAGCGCAGCATCTCCTCAAATTCTGCGATTACAGCCTTATTGAGATCGCAAATTACCTGTCTTTCTCCTCGCAGAGCCATTTTATACAGCTGTTCAAGGATTTTACCGGCATTACACCCAAGAAATACCGTGACCTGTATTCCTCCTCCGCATGGAATGTTACGGCACAAAAATCAAGCAGAGAAGAGCCATCTTCCCCTGCTCGTGCACCGTGCACCCGTCAGTACTGACATATTTCCTTTGGGTGTCCGTGTGCATAAACAGGATACTGCTGAGCCTTGACAGCAGTACCCTGTTTTCATATCGTTACCCTTTAACACCACCAAGCGTCACGCCTGCGATAATATATTTTGAAAGAAGCAGATATACCAGTATGATAGGAACAATGGCAACCACAATCATCATGTATATTTTACCCATATCGCGGTTCATATAGTCCGCTCCACGAAGGAGTGCGATCAGGATTGGCACTGTCATCTTCTCCTTGGACTCGATAACAAGCGCGGGAACGAAGTAATTGTTCCATGAACCTACGAATGAGAAAATTGCCTGTACGGCGATTGCCGGCTTCATGATCGGAAGCACAATCTGGTTAAATGTCCGAAACTCCCCTGAACCGTCAATTCTCGCCGCCTCTACCAGTGAGAGCGGAAGGGACGACTGTAGGTAGCTGAACATAAAGTAAAATACGGCTGGTGAAGCAATTGACGGAATAATCAGCGGAAGAAGGGAGTCATTCATACCCATCTTTGTGATTAACCGCAGGAAACCCATTGCCGTAACCTGTGTCGGCATGACAAGGATTGCCATGATAAATGTAAACGCTGCCTTCTTTAATTTAAAGTCATATGCGTAGAGACCATATGCCGTCAAGGCTGAAAAATAGGTACAGATAGCTGCCGAGCTGGACGAAACAATCAGGCTGTTTAAGATACCGCGCATCATCGGAAAGGTTCCGTCGTTTGCCACGTTTTTAAAGTTTGTCAGAAAATTTCCTCCGGGCAGCGCAGAAAAGCCTCTCTGCAATTCCGCATGGGAACGCGACGCATTCACGATCAATATGTAGAAGAAAAACAAGCACATAAATGACAGTAAAATAAGTACTACATGTGCAAAAATAGTCCGAAACTTGTTATAACCGTTTGACTCCATAACTTATCCCCTTCTCCTTTCTGCCTTCTTCTGCTTTCTTGCAGCTGCCTTTGAACCATCATCGTCATCATCATTTGTGATGCGGTATACGATATAGCAAAGAATGCCGCTGACAATAAACAGGTATACGGACAGGGCGCCTGCCATACCATAATTCTTGCTCTTTAAGTGGTTATTGAGGAACATAATCAGTGTTGTCGATGTACGGTCCGGACTTCCCTGGCCATTTGTCAAAATCTGTGGTACGTCGAACATCTGGAGACCGCCGATAATCGCTGTAATCAATGTGTAGGCAAGGATCGGACGAATCATCGGAAGCGTTATGAGGAAGAACCGCTGTACACTGTTGCAGCCGTCAATCTCGGACGCCTCAAAAATATCAGGGCTGATACCCATGATGGCAGCCATCAGCATGATCGTCGAATTACCAAACCACATCAGGAAGTTCATTACACCGACCAGGGACCTGGTGCCAAATGCAGTGCGCATGAAATCAATCGGCTCCTTTGTCAGTCCTATTGACATACAGTCTCTAATACACATCTGAA
>VSNO01000117.1 GCA_009774375.1 Lachnospiraceae bacterium | reverse complement strand
GATTAACTTTCTGTCCCATTTTCTTCCTCCTATCTCTCGTCAAGCACGATTGTAATGTGGCTCATTCTCTTCTCGATCCTATAAGCTCTTCCCTGTGCCCTTGGTCTAACTCGCTTCATCGTGGGGCCCTTATTTGCATAGCACTCTGCTATATAAAGGTTCTCTGCATTCATACCGTTATTGTTCTCGGCGTTTGCGATCGCTGATTCCAAAAGCTTCTTGATGATGCTCGAAGCATATCTCGGGCTGTACTCCAGGATTCCCAGGGCGGTCTGCACATTCTTGCCTCTGATGGCGTCTAACACGAAACACGCCTTCTGAACAGACACTCTGGCATAGGAAAGCTTTGCTGATGGTCTGGTTTCTCTATTTTCTGCATTTCTCTTTCTCTTATAACTCGTTCTGCTATATTTCTCTGCCATGGTTGAACCTCCTTTCAACTGATCAATTTATTTCACCTTTGATTTCTTTTCGTCCTTGCCATGTCCTCTATAGGTTCTGGTCGCAACGAATTCTCCAAGCTTATGTCCAACCATATCTTCTGTTACATATACAGGCACATGCTTTCTTCCGTCGTGAACTGCAAATGTGTGGCCTACAAAAGATGGAAAAATTGTAGAACGACGTGACCATGTCTTTATTACTGTTTTACTTCCTGACGCATTCATAGCATCAACCTTCTTCAAAAGGCTTGCGTCTGCGAAAGGGCCCTTTTTTAATGACCTTGCCATTAGGTAATTCCTCCTTATATCGATAAACTGTTATCCAAAGGCAGAGCGATCTTATTTGATCGCCGAGCGATCCTCAGACCAACCGCTCAGCGATCGACTTTATTTGATCGCTCTACCGTCCCTTCTTCTCACGATCAGCTTGTTAGAAGCCTTCTTGCTCTTTCTCGTCTTCAGACCAAGCGCTGGCTTGCCCCAAGGTGTAGACGGACCTGGTCTACCGATACCGGTCTTACCTTCACCACCACCATGTGGATGGTCGTTCGGGTTCATGACCGAACCGCGGACGGTAGGCCTGATGCCCATGTGGCGCTTGCGGCCTGCCTTGCCGATCTTGATAAGATTATGATCGCCATTGCCCACGACCCCGACGGATGCCCTGCAGACGATCGGAACCATTCTCATCTCGCCGGAGGGAAGTCTGAGCGTCGCATACTTGCCTTCCTTCGCCATGAGCTGTGCACTGTTTCCTGCGGAACGCACAAGCTGTCCGCCCTTGCCGGGATACAGCTCAACATTGTGTACATTTGTACCTACCGGGATCTCTGAAAGGGGTAAGCAGTTGCCAACCCTGACCTCTGCCTGCGGCCCGTTCATAACCTTCATGCCGTCCGTCAGTCCTTCCGGCGCAAGGATATATGCTTTCTGGCCATCCTCATAGCAGATCAGGGCGATATTTGCAGATCTGTTCGGATCGTACTCGATGCCGATAACCTTTGCCGCAATGCCGTCCTTATTTCTCTTGAAATCGATGATCCTGTATTTCTGTCTGCTTCCACCACCGCGGTGTCTGACAGTAATCTTACCCTGATTATTGCGTCCAGCATGTTTCTTCTTTGCCACACAGAGAGACTTTTCAGGCGTCTTCTTTGTGATCTCGGAGAAGTCAGAGCCAGTCATATTTCTTCTCGAAGGTGTATATGGGTTGTATTTCTTAATTCCCATGATCTTTTCTCCTTTACTCTTTTATTATCACACTTGATTGTGTATAGTCTGAATTGTCACAGCCGTCCTCACCAGATCTTATAATCCAGAGAAGATCTCGATATCCTTGCTGTCCTCTGTCAGCTGTACAATTGCCTTCTTGGTCTTTGCAGTCCTGCCATAGACCATGCCGCGTCTCTTTTTCTTGCCGTCAAGATTCATCGTGTTCACTCTCGCAACCTTGGTGCCCTCGAACATCTTCTCAACAGCTTCCTTGATCTGAGACTTGTTTGCCTCTGTATGAACCAGAAATGTATATTTCTTTTCGCCCATGCCAGCCATGCTCTTCTCTGTGATGACCGGCTTAAGGATCACGTCATAATATTTGATATCTGCCATTATGCGTACACCTCCTCAATCGTCTTTACGGCATCCTTTGTCAGGATCACTGTGCCGCCCTTCATAACGTCATACACGTTGATCGTATTTGTCAACGCTGTCTGTACGTTCGGAAGATTTCTCGCTGACATGACAACCTTCTCATCGTTGTCATTCAGAACCACATACGCTTTCGCCACATTCAGGTTATCCATGACAGCCTTGAAATTCTTTGTCTTGATCTCATCGAACTTAAGCTCGTCGATAACGATCAGCTTGTTCTCCTGAACCCTGCTTGTGAGTGCAGACTTGAGCGCCGCCCTCTTTTCCTTCTTATTCATCTTGAACGAATAGTCTCTCGGCACCGGTGCGAACACAACGCCGCCGCCCGTCCACTGCGGAGCCCTTGTAGAACCCTGTCTTGCGTGGCCGGTCCCCTTCTGTCTCCAGGGCTTCCTTCCGCCGCCGGACACTTCAGAACGCGTCTTTGCCTTCTGCGTACCCTGACGCTTATTGGCAAGCTGGTGAACGACTGCCATATGCACAAGGTGCTCGTTTACTTCCACGCCAAATATATCATCGCTCAAGTCGATCGTATCGACTTCCTTGCCTTCCATATTGTAAACAGATACTTTTGCCATCTGTATGATCCTCCTTTCACCTACGCATCTACTCTGGTAGTTTCCTTGAGTGTCACCAGTGCTTTCTTCGGTCCCGGAACAGATCCCTTTACCAAAAGCAGGTTCTTCTCAGCATCAACTCTTACGATCTCAAGGTTCTGCACAGTTACCTTTACGCAGCCCATATGTCCCGGCATACCCTTGCCCTTAAACACGCGGCTCGGTGATGAACAGGCACCGTTGGAACCCTGATGACGGTGGAACTTGGAACCATGTGTCATCGGCCCTCTGTGCTGACCATGTCTCTTGATCGCACCCTGGAACCCTTTTCCCTTGGAAACAGCAGATGCATCGATCTTATCTCCGACTGCAAAGATGTCAGCTTTGATCTCATTTCCCAATGCGTACTCTTCCGCATTCTCGAACCTGAACTCTCTCAGGAATCTCTTGGAAGAGACGCCCGCCTTGTCAAAGTGACCTTTGAGTGCCTTGTTAACGCCATGTCTGTGGATGACTTCCTTCCGGCCGCCCTTATCCTTGTTGACGATCTTGTCCTTCTTGTCCACAAAGCCAACCTGAACCGCCTTGTAGCCATCGTTTTCCTCTGTCTTGATCTGTGTCACTACACACGGACCAGCCTGAAGCACGGTTACCGGAATCAATGAACCGTCTTCGTTGAAGATTTGAGTCATTCCGACTTTCGTAGCCAATATAGCTTTCTTCATTTCTTTCCTACCTCCATCTTTTCTACAGCGGAGCGCCCTTGTCTGCGCTCATACTAGTAGAAGGCTTACTTGTTCTTCATTTTGATATCAATATAAACACCAGCCGGCATCTCCAGTCTCTGCAGCGCGTCGACTGTCTTGGGTGTCGGTGTGATGATATCGATCAGTCTCTTGTGAGTCCTCTGCTCGAACTGCTCTCTGGAATCCTTGTACTTGTGAACTGCCCTCAGGATCGTCACGACCTCCTTCTTGGTGGGAAGGGGAACCGGTCCGCTCACCTGTGATCCATTTTTCTTTACTGTTTCGATTATTTTTTTGGCAGATGCATCAACCAGCTGATGATCATAAGCTTTTAATGTAATTCTCATTACCTGACTTGCCATAAAAAAAGTCGCCTCCTTTTCGCACTTTTTATGAATAAGTACGACAAGCGGTGACTGTACACTCCTCCGGGTGTGTCATTCAGCTCCCCTTACCAGAGCAGCCCTTTTGCGTCTCTGCACTCAGAGCGCCTTCCTGACACATCGTTTATTGGATCAGCCTCCTGGACTGACCTTTGTACAGTGACTTGTCGCCAGTTTCCTAACTTGACATTCGCTCCGCGGAAAACCTGCCATATGTTTTCGTGCACACAGGCAGCAACCTCACGTTTCATCGCTATCATGTCACAGCAATTAGTAGTATATCGTAGCGTTTGCGCTTTTGCAAGCACTTTTTTTCAAATTTATTGTTTTTTTTTGAATACAATGAATTATCTCGCATTATCCATTGAAATGCGTCACGTTTCTATAGTATACTGGGCATTATGTTACTACCATTTATAGATTTCAGAAAGGATACCTTTACATTATGTGGATCGCAGACAACTGGAAGGACTATGAAGTCCTCGATACCTCCTCAGGTGAAAAACTTGAGCGCTGGGGAAGTTATATATTGGTACGCCCGGATCCGCAGGTGATCTGGAATACCGCAAGGAAAGACCGCCGCTGGAAAGAGCCGAACGGACACTATCACAGAAGTTCTAAAGGCGGCGGAGAGTGGGAATTCTCCAGGCTGCCCCAGGAATGGGATATCCAATACAGCAGCCCCCGCAGCCAGAACCTGACATTTCATCTGAAGCCCTTCAGTTTCAAACACACCGGGCTCTTCCCGGAACAGGCCGTCAACTGGGACTGGACCTCTTCTATTATCAGAGAGTCCCTGGACAGGAATCCCTCCCGCGGGATCAGGGTACTCAACCTTTTTGCCTACACAGGGGGTGCAACGCTGAGCGCTGCGGCCGCAGGGGCTCATGTGACACATGTCGACGCCTCCAAAGGAATGGTGGGCTGGGCAAAGGAAAACGCCGCGGCTTCCGGCCTTTCCGATGCGCCGATCCGATGGCTCGTGGATGACTGCGTCAAGTTCGTGGAGCGCGAGATCCGGCGCGGGAACACATATGATGCCGTTATCATGGATCCGCCATCCTACGGGAGGGGGCCCAAAGGAGAGATCTGGAAGATCGAAGATTCCGTTTATCCGTTTATCGAGCTCACGTCAAAAGTCCTGACCAAAGAACCGCTTTTTTTCCTGATCAATTCCTACACGACCGGACTGCAGCCCGCAGTCCTGACGTACATGCTCGAGACTGCCATCGCGTCAAAATACGGCGGTCAGGTCCATTCATCCGAGATCGGCCTGCCTGTCTCATCAAACGGGCTCGTTCTCCCCTGCGGCGCCAGCGGGCGCTGGACGTCAGAGATCGCGTAGGAAAGAACCGTCAGCGCATGCCGGCATCGCCCCTGTGGGCGCCGTATACATAACAATCGGGCAGAGAAATGACCTTCCCTGCCCGATCTGATGATCAATAATACGCGCCCGATTGCATAAGAGATCCCAATACTGCCCCAAACACGCCTCCCATGACGATCGCCAGCACGAATGCGATCAGCGTCCACACAAGCGTTGCCTTGAAGTAATTGGCCTTGCTCTTCTTCGTGGTTGACCCAAATGCCCACACGAACATCATGATTATGTTCACACAGGGTATGAACATAATGAGCATCGTGACCATCCAGTCCGCAAAAGTTACTGGCTCCTCCAGCTCGCCGTCCCCCGCCTGATATGCCTGCTGATAAGGCTGCTGCGGCTGGTACTGCTGATAAGGCTGCTGCGGCGGCTGATAGGACTGCTGCGGCTGATAAGGCTGCTGCTGGAACTGTCCCTGGCCACTATTCTGGTTCTGGTTGTCCTTGTTTAATAAATTGTTGTTGTCCATCAATATCTCCCTCCGATATTCCATAGCGATCTGCTGGTAAATGTTTATAGTAAACAGCAGGTACTTTTGCCGTTTGCCATAAATGTTCTATAACCGTATCATCATATCACAGGAAAGCAGCTTTGTGCAACAAATATCGCCAAAAAATATTTACAAAATTTTTACATTTTCGGGAAACAATCTTTAATCAGTCAAAATAGTCAGAATACGACTCAAAGATCCGCTTCACGACATCGCAGGACAATTTCCGTCTGCGGTACTCGTCCACGACACCTTTATTGTTCATCGTCCGCGGACGGGCGGCAAACCATTCATCACTTATGCGGACATCACAAAACTGCCAGATATAGACACCGCTGCACCCCTTGTGCTCCAGGACAGCCGTGAGCTGTTTTTCCAGCGCCAGCGCCTGATACTCCTCCGTCCACTTGGCGTGATGGCTGTTCCTGCAGCCATAGACCGCGCCTGCTCCGATCTCCGTGATCAGAAACGGCTTCCCGCTCCCTTCCGTCTCCTTCTGAACCCACTGATACAGATCGTCAAGGTATTCTGCGGGTGGCATATCGTGATACCAGAGCGGATAGATATTGCAGGAAACGACCTCCGGCAGTCCGAAGCAGAGATCCGTCCTGAACTTGCAGCTCGCCGAGGATCGCGGTCTGGAGTCATCCAGAGCCCTTATGAGATCATACTGTTTCTTATAGCATTCTTTTCCATACGCACTGTCACTGGCGCACTCGTTCAGGATGCCCCATATATAGATACAGGGATGATTGTAATGAAGTGGTATCATCTCGCGGATCACTGCCTCCGCCTGCGGTTCAAAATTCGGGTTCTACATGTCCTCAAGGCTCAGTCCACGCGCATGATTCTCCTCCCACACCAGAATGCCCTGTTCGTCGCACAGATCCTGCGCAGAATATTATTTCTGTAATACACCATAGGCGGTTCACCCGGAAAGCAATTAATCATTCTGTACAGATAGACCGCAAGCGTGACGGCGCACACCACTCCAAGCCACAGTGTCGTGTGTTTGGAGTACACTCCCCTGAGATATCTGTTTGCGAAAAACCAGCCCAGAAACAGGATCCACAGCGGCGCTGCGGGATTAAGCTGAATCCCCCTTGTGAATCTGCCCGTCAGGATATAGCACACAGCCCGCGTCATGCCACAGCCTGCGCAGGGGAAACCTGTCAGGATCAGCTGTGGGCAGAACGCATGGAACACGCTTCGTGCAAGCATATTGTACAATACCACCGCCAATATCGCGACACGGAAATTTTTCAGGTCTTTCCACAGCCTTCTTACGATCACCTGTACCTTCTGCATCTTTTATATCCATACCTTCCTGTTCTGCGGGGCACAGATCCGAGATCTGTCCCGCTTTTATTTTCCTACGGCTCCTTAACACCTGCCCGATGCGCCGCATACGCCCTCGAAAAGTTAAACGTCCTAAATCCCATAAACTCATCCCGCTGCCATCGGTACCGCTCCAGTCTGCCGCAATAAACGCTGTCCTTATCCCTCCAGAGTTCCTCTGGCAATGCAGCAACAGCATCGAGGGAGAGCCTCCTTCTCAGATAGTAACTGTCGCATTCCTGTCCGGCCTCACTGGCGGCAATGTTATAGGAAGCGATCCAGTAGTCCGGGTGAACTGCCGCAAAGCAGAGCCAGCCCACAGTCAGCGTCACGAGCACGAAGCGCAGCAACGAAAACTTCTGGTTATAAGTATACACCAGAACGCCTGTCATGACAACCGCGATCATGACCAGTCCCCACAGCACGAGCAGACGCAGAAATGTCAGCTGATAGCTTGCGATATACAAGAGCATCCTGTACGCGCTCGACACGGTCATGATGTACGTGCAGCCGCAGATGACGGTCAGCAGCACCCGCAGAATGCGCGAGCTTCCAAAATATGCCAGCGTGCACAGCACCAGAACGATATTGAAGACGCAGACAAATACCAGTTCAAAAAATCCGTGTCTGGCGTAGGCGGAATATGTGTAGCCTTCCGGCAGTTTTCCAAGAAACAGGCTGACGATCTGTATCCCCGAAAATACCACATACATCACGCACATCACACTGTTGACTGTCACAGCGATGTACGGATCCCAGTTCGTCTTCGCTGTCTGGGCTCTGTTGTCGATCGTCCTGATATTCTGCGGCTCCGTATTGTAAGAAAACATGCCATAGCACATCACAGATACCACCGCGATCGATACCGTTATCCTGATCATATTCTCAAGCACATCAATATCGACGGAAAAAGTCAGGAGATCAAACAGGATATCGCACACCAGATCACAGAATACCGCATCCGCACTCGCGAGCATTATGGCAATGATCACTGCCATCGGAATGACGATCATCAGCCCGATCCCCACTGATCGGACAAGGCGTCTGTTCCTGGCACTTTTTTCATTAATTTCCTTCTTTTCCGCCTTGCTGCCCATACGTCTCTGCTGCCACCATGCGGTCACATCATAGATCGGCGTGATCGTGCTGGCGATCACGCCAGACAGCATCGTCATGCCGCCCTTAATATACGCAGCCACGCTCCACCCGGTCAGGTCATGCCAGTACTGCAGGAGCAGCACGCCAACCAGAACGAACATCAGCATTGTGTTAAAGAAGACCAGCACACCGGAATCCGTTGTAGCGTTCAGAATGCCTGCTATCACGATACAGACCATCAGAAACCATTTGTTAATATGCGTCTTCGTCTGCCCTGTCTTCCCGTCTGCGGAGCTGCTCTCTGACTTTCTGGTAAAGTAGCCAAAAAACAAGAGGGTTCCGCCCGCGAAAAAAGGGTATGTGATCCCCGATGCATTGCGGTACAGGCAGAATGTATAAAACAGTGCATACAGAAAACTGCCTGCGCCAAACATCTGAAATCTCTTCTGCCTTTTTCTCGTCTCTTCTGCCTTTGCCTCCTGTGCTGCCAGTTGATCCATCTGTGGCACCGCGGCCAGTGCCTGCGGGTCTGTCGTTATCACGTGTTGATCCATTTTTCATCCTTCCTTTCCCAATTCATTATCACTTTCATTCACCTACTCTGCCAGTCCAGTCAGGGATCCCTGATCTCATCATATCGGTCTGTCATACATCCTCCTCCTCATCATCGGACTCAACATATTCCAGAATATCTCCCGGCTGGCACTGCAGCGCCTTGCAGATCGCGTCGAGCGTTGACAGCCGCACCGCCTTTGCCTTATTGTTTTTTAAGATCGACAGGTTTGCCAGCGTGATGTCCACTTCCTTTGCAAGCTCTGTGAGCCCGACCTTTCGTTTTGCCATCATCACGTCAAGATTGATTATTATCGCCATTGTCACATTGCCTTTCTGAATAAAATCTAGATCGTCAGGTCATTTTCCAGCTTATACTCCACCGCCCTGTCAAACACAAAGGCGAGCACTTTGCTGAACAGCCCCGCTATGATAAAGACCAGCACCAGGACCAGCATGGCGATCGTCATATAGAGCACTGTCCGCAGCAGGCAGATCACCGCGATCACAAAACTGTAGGTTCCCATCCGCTGCAGGCTGACCACATTTTCCTTCACAAAGCAGTCGTCCTTCAAGACTGTCCGAAACATCTTGCGCAGCTCGCCGAGTATCAGAACCGCCAGGATCCCGAGAATAAAATAGATCATGATGATCTCTGTGTAGCGCCCCTCGAAATCGTGAAAATCCAGGAACGCCGCCACCCTCTGCACCAGCCCCGGAACGGGTAGCAGCACTGTCACGGCGATCCCCGCAAAGTACATGAAGTCCAGCAGATATTTTGTAAAAATGATAACCGTTTCCTTTTTCATCGTCTCTCCATCCTTTTCATTCCTTCCGACTCCGGAAATTCCGTGTTTTTATATTACCACTCTCGTCATCGAAATGCAATAACTTTTTATCGTTTTTCGATAAATTTTTATTGTTTCTATTTTCAGTCTTTTATTTCAAAATTTTGCACTTAAATTTCTATATACAAAAAATGCTTGCAGCACTCTGAATATTGTGGTATATTGAACATAAAGAAGGACATCTGCGCTAACAGATGCCCAACAGGAGCTACCGATAGACGGTTAGCCCGATTATTTAGTCACAGGATAGCCGTAACCTTTGGTCGGGTGGGCGGCTATTTTTGTGTTTTGTTATTATTTTTGCTGCCGATGGCGTATCCAAGACCGAAACAGGTCAGGCATAAGCCAAGCACTGAAATCAATCCTTCTATCGTCAACATTCGCTTCAGCCCTCCTTTCCTTTCGATTCCCTTGCGGGTTTCTATGTAATCGGAGGGTCACATTCCCTCCGGAGAGGGCTAACCGCCTACCATCTTGATATTCCCTGTGCCCTTTTATCCCTGTCACTCTATGATCTTATACCCTGCGTTTCCAAGAACCCGGACCGTCTTTTGATATTCCTCCTTCTTTGTCAGCACATAGTCTGTGTTAAAGGTTGAGACCACAAAGATCCCGATCTTATTTTCAGCCAGGATCCCCGAGATTCCAGACAGGATCCCGATCAGCGAAAAGTCCAGGATCCCCTGAATGCGAAAGGCTTTCCAGCCGTCAGAGCGCTCCGTTGCATTCGGCGGCACATCTTTTGTAAGACATACCAGAGAGTTTTCCTCATCTGTTTTTCCGACAAAGCAAAACGCTGCATTCAGATCTACAAGTGTATAATCTGCCACTTTGCATACTGAAAAATCCTGGTCGATCTTCTTAAGCTCCATTGTAAGATATCTCCTTATAATCCTGTTATTCAGACAGCAGCTCCCTACTGATAAAAACGCTCAAGATTTCTGACAAACGCCTTTGCCGGCCTGTGGCCGCCGTTTTGTGTCAGCCTGTCCGTCTCGGTCACATACTCTGCGACCTTCCGGCGGAAATTGGGTTTGATCAGCTCCTGCCCCGATATCAGTTCCACCGCCTCCTGCAGATCTGTCAGGGTAAAATATTCGGGCATAAAGTCAAAAGCGATCCGTATATCGCTCCCCAGCATACGCCTGAGATCGTTAAAGACACTGGTGATGATCTTTGCATGGTCAAATGCGATCCCCCGCGACTCCGCGATCTCATAAGTGACGATCTCATGATAGTCGAGGTATTCAATGTGTTCCCGGATCACTGCCCGGAGACTGGCAGCCGTTTCTGCGTCTGCTGTCTCGCTGTTTTGCAGCAGCAGCTCATACTCGCGGTCGCAGGTGACGCCATTCCCCTGCTCCAGCTTCCTGTCTGCCGTCTTACGCACAGTGATGTCAAACCATGCCGCCTCACCCGCATCACCGCTCGCCTCGAGATGCCCGTTTGCAAGGTCGTCCTCATTCAGCACCGCAGCAAATGCCTGCGAGACGATCCACCCTCTGGGATCGCGGCCGCTGTCACTGAACACCCCGCACAACTGCAGATACGCCTTGTCTGTTCCCGTCTCCTCCTTGAGCTCGCGCCTTGCAGTCTCCTGGATCGTCTCCCCCTTCTGCATAAACCCGCCAGGAAGCGCCCACTCGCCCTGAAACGGCTGCTCGGCGCGCCTGATCAGCAAGATCCGCAGCGTTTTGACAGGAAGCCTGCGGTAATCGGAGTCCGCTGGCTGCTTTCTCCCGATAGAGAACACGGCGACGTCCGCAGCGATGGACGGTCGGTCGTACTGGCTGATATCGTATGAATCCAAAAAGTCTTTATTCATATCCCATAAACTCCTCCGGCTCGACCTCCGCCGGCAGGCGCAGGTCCCCGCGCGGGCTCACGGACACGGAGCCTACCTTGACGCCGTCCGGCATACAGTTGCGCTTAAACTGCTGCCTGAAAAACCGGCTGTAAAATACGTTCTGCCACCTGGCGATCTCCTCGTCGCTGAACTTATACTCGCCGCTGCGGCGCACCGCCTCCTGACACAGTGCAAAGATCTCGGCCGGCGTCATTCCGTATCTCAGTGTATAGTACAGGAAAAAGTCATGCAGTATATAAGATCCGACCGTCTCCTCCGTCTTCTGCGCGATGGTTCCGTCCGCATTCGGCGGAAGCAGCTCCGGACTTACCGGCGTGTCGATGATATCTTCAATCACTTTTCTCATTCCGGCAAACCCGTTCTCGTCCATATAGTGCCCCACCTCGTCGACCAGCGTGCGCACCAGCGTCTTGGGAATGCTCGTGTTGACAGCGTACATGCTCATATGGTCGCCATTGTACGTGCACCACCCGAGGGCAAGCTCCGAAAGATCGCCCGTGCCGACGACAAAGCCGCCCTCCCTGTTCGCCACATCCATCAGGATCTGCGTGCGCTCCCGCGCCTGACAATTTTCATAGGTGACGTCATGCACATTTTCATCCTGCCCGATATCTTTGAAATGCTGTCTCACCGAGTCGGCGATGCCGATCTCCCTGACCGCACAGCCCAGATACTGCATCAGTGCGACAGAATTGTTCTTCGTGCGGTCCGTGGTGCCAAACCCCGGCATCGTGATCCCCATCACCGTGTCTGCGGAAAGCCCCAGATCCCTGACTGCCTGCGCGGACACCAGCAGCGCGAGCGTCGAGTCCAGACCGCCCGACACGCCGACCACGACGCATCTGCTCTTCGTCGCCTCGATGCGCCTTGCAAGCGCAGTGACCTGCATCTGAAAAATATCAAGACACCGCTCCCTGCGGTTCGAGGACGGCACAAACGGCGTGATGGACAGTTTCGCCAGCAGTTCCCGCTTCTCCATGAGCGGCTTTCTGCAGGTCAGTCTGCGATAGCACCGTGTTGAAAAATTATTTTTGCATTCGGAATACGTCTTGTTCGCGATCCTGTCATGCCGGATCTTCGTGAGGTTAAAATCCTTCACGAGCACCGTATCGCTGAACGGTCTTCCCTCCCCGAGAAGCTTGCCGTTCTCATACATCAGCGTATGCCCGCTGAACACCAGATCCGAAGTGGACTCATACTGTCCCGCAGACACATACACATAGCCGCAGATGCAGCCCGCCGACGCGGCACCCAGCATATTTTTCCGGTACTGCGCCTTGCCGATCACCTCGTTGGAGGCAGAGAGATTGACAATGATCTCCGCCCCGTTCAGCGCCAGGAGCCGTCCCGGCGAGATCGGCGCCCACGCGTCCTCACAGATCTCGATGCCGACACAGACCCTTTTATCAGTACCGATCTCCAGGATGACATTGTTGCCAAAAGTCGTCTGCAGTTTTTCCATCCCGCATACGATCTCCAGTTCCTGCGCGTCGCGCTCACCGGCGCAGAACCACCTTTTTTCATAAAATTCACCGTAGTTTGGCAGATACGTCTTTGGCACGACTGCCGCCAGTCCGCCATTGTGGATCACCGCCGCACAGTTAAAAAGTTCTCCCTCTTTCTCCAGTGGAACGCCGACGACCAGCACCGCCCCGTTTTCGCCGTATTTTTTTGTGTACATGGTCAGATCATACAGCCCCCTGCGCGCCCTGTCCAGTAAATTCCGGTTGTTAAACAGGTCTGCGCAGGTGTACCCTGTGAGCGAGAGCTCCGGCGTCACGACCAGGTCCGCCTGCTCTGCCAGGCTGTCATACACCTTGATGATCTCCTGGCGGTTTTTTGCAACATTTCCTATGTGGACACGCGGCGCGACCGCCGCTGCCCGAAATAACTCCAATGCGTTCTCCATCTTCAACAATCCATTCCTTTTTCTTTTTATGATTAAGATACAAAAAAGTCACTGCACACCTGTATATATCCTATAATGTGCTCCCAAAAAATGTCAAGCTCCAAAATCTCCGTCATTAAGCCTGTTCCTGATCTCGGCAAGCGACTGCTCCTTCAAGAGTACCCCGTCACGGAATACCGTTTCCAACAGATTCTCTTTCCCGAGGATCCCTTCACCTGTGTAACCGTCCTGAAAGGCCAGCGCCCCGCTCTCGTCCCGGTACACGCGGCACATTCCCCGCTGGCTCTTCTTGAAGCTCCCCTCCTTCGGATCCTTGAAGACCGGGACCGGCCTGCCGTCCACCTCGCAGTAGGTCGCCTTGATGCAGAAGCTGAACGTATCCCTGGTGAACGGCTTCAACACGTTTTCCTCCTCGACACACTGCATGCTGAAACTCCCCACGCCCAGCGCGACATTGCTGCACGCAAAACCGTTCGCGATCAGGATCCTGTATATTTCCTCGCATCTCTGTATGGTGATGCTGTCTCCATAGATCGCCTTCACATGCGGGTCGAGCACCTTATATCCCTTAGCGTTTACGGTTCCGCCAAAAATATCCCACAATCTGAACACCGTTTTGGTCACGACCTCCACACAGTCCCCGCTGTCGCCGCGCATCAGCATACAGCCGTTGTGCGCCATGATCTCCTTTTTCAACTGCGGTATCACATGGTCGATGACATTCCAGTAATCATAGGAATCAAGCACTGCCGAAAAACTCGTGTCCGGATAGATCTCTGTGAGCAGCCTCCGCAGCAGCGTGATCTCGTCGCCATCGACAGCGTAATTACTGCACATCACAGAGTGCTCCGTGCTGACAGCCCCGAAAGCAACCGGCTCCCTAGTACAGTCACAGCAATACATCTGCTCCAAAAACAGTATGGCCGGAACAGTCGCCGTGTTTAAAAAAGACAGGCACCAGCCCGCACTGGACTTCACCGCCGACTGCAGGCACTCCTGACCGCGGAATGAAAAGTCGCCCAGCGCCCTTGCCCTCGACACCGCATCGTCCACCGATAGATCATAATACCTGTTGACGATCTCCCTGTAGGCAGCACCGACTGTCGCACTGATCATCGGGTGCCACAGTTCCGCGCTAATCAGGGACTCCAGCGCCTGCGGCAGCCACGCAAAGTCCGGGTGCGTATTGCTGATCTCAAACATCGGCACATGCATCGGAACCTTTGTTCCCTCCGGGAGCGCCCTGATCTCGATCGGAAGATAACCCAGCCCGTGAAGCTTCTCGATCTTTTCTGTCCGATATGCCTTCCTGCCAAGCGCGGCGCCAAGCACCCTGTCATACGTACCGACCACCTCGTCCGGCTCCCTGTCAAAAAACGCCTCATTGAAATATTCGATCAAGTATGTCTTAATAAATGCCTGCAGTCCGAACATCACGACATGATCCCACATTTTCACGCGGCTCATGCGCGGCGTAAAATAGGACACGGATCTCTCGATCCCGTCCGGCAGCATGTCGGAGTGCACTGCCTTGTAAAAATCTATCAAAAGCATCGGATTCGTCCTCATCTTGACCATCCCTCCCTTTTCTGACCGGATACTCGCGCGCGGACACCCGTCAGCGTGTCTGCAGTACCCTGATC
>VSNO01000116.1 GCA_009774375.1 Lachnospiraceae bacterium | reverse complement strand
TTTCTATACCTGTGAGATGAAAAAGGAAGTAGTAGAGGCACTGCTTCCGGCATACAGGGCTTATGCGGACAGAAAGGGCCAGGACTTGGAACTGATGTTTCACCCCGGGAACCTGACTGCCCGTTATGAACTTCTGGATGCGAGGAGTGAAGAGCTTGTAGCGTTTTATATGTCCGACAACAGATATTTTGAAGCCGAATGTTTAAAGCTGCTGGGACGTGATTTTTAGTTTTCATTTTTGCTTTTATTGAAAACATGCCTTAAGAATCATGATAAGAGATCAAAGAAGGGAAAGATTATGAAAAGAAAATCAATGGTAGCGATTTTGATGGCGATGGCGGCAGTGGCTCTGTCGCTCGTGGGATGCGGGGAGCGCACGGATATCGTGAAGGAGCCGCTCATCGTGAGAAACGATGGGAATGTGACGGGATGCCCGTATGGATGCGATTGTCCTGGATGTATATGTTACGGGACAGAACTGGCATCGGGCGAAACGCCGGCAGAGACTGTTGTGACGCAGGTATCGGAGACAGAGAGTGCCGGGGAGACGATGTCCGCATTGCAGGGAGCTGAAGGAGAGACAATACAGGAACAAATATCAACAGAAAATTCTTCAGAGGGTGTGTCACAGACGGAACAGTTACAGACAGAACCTGTAAATGAAATTGCACAACTAACGGAAGGGGAACTGAAAGCAAGGCGGGAACAGCAGGAAAATTTTGATGAGGCGAGGCAGCTTTTGTATGGCCTGAAGAATTCAAAGGACAAGACCTCGAAGATCAATCAGATGGACAGGCAGATCCTTGCGAACAATGCCTATGATTTCAGCCATAAGAATATTGTGTTTATCGGAGACAGCATAACGGAAGGGATCACCAGCGCGGTGGACATTAAGGGGAATTTTATTAGTTATGTCAACTATGCGGAGTCCTATCTTCATTTCAACAGAACGTTGAATCATGGTAAGGGAGGCAGGATGTTTACTTCATATGGTGATGAGGATCTGTCCCTTGCCATGAACTTTGGCAATGTCACCAATGTGGACTCGGATATCATCGTCGTGTTTGCGGGGGTGAATGATTATTTGAGTACGCCTGCGAATAAGCGGTTCGGAGATGTCAATGACAAGATGAGCACGGCAGGGTACTGCGGCTCTGTGCGGTATTTTATGAAGCAGCTGAAGGAATATTACGGGGACAGGGACATCTTCTTTGTGACGATGTACAACAACTCGAAAAAGGCGCAGTGTACGTACTCGGACGTGCAGGGGCAGCCGACGCTGAATGATTACATGGAGGTGCAGCGCAAGCTCGCCGATGAGTTTGGATATCATGTGATCGAGCTGTACGACATTGGATTTATGGACTGTACGGACAAGGAGTCCTCCGATTTTTATCTGAGAGATGGACTGCATCCTAAGGACAATGGCAATATTGTACTGGGCGAGCACATCGCGGCAGAACTGTCACTCTACTTTGGCAAGAGGGAAGTGGATTAAAATAGGAGAACGGATCAGGTGGAGATTATACGGTGGGGAATACTGCTGGTTTTAATATTGCCAGTGCCATTTATTCTTGGCTTTATACCTGTAAAACATATGGATCGCTTGCAAAGGACACCCGCAATGACTTATGTCTGCGGGTGGTTTGTGAGCTTTTTTCTGTTTGAGCTGACAGCTGTTCCTTTTATCCTGCTGGAGTGGAGCTTCACGAAACTGGTGGCTGTGTACACTGGCATTGTCGCGGCGGCGCTGGTGGTGTCTCTGGGGTATGGACGGCAGCTCTGGAGTGCGTATCTGGATGATGTGCGCGGTATGTGGGATATGCCGCGAAGCGTAAAGCTTGGCTGGGCGGTGTTCTTCCTGATCGTGGCGTTTCAGATGGCGTATGCGGTCCTGTATGAGTACTATGATGGGGACGACGCCTATTACATTGCCGTGTCGGTGTTTGCGGACAGGTTTGATACCATGTATCTGCGGGATGCCTATTCCGGTTACATCTGTCCGCTGGATACAAGGCATGCTTTTTCACCGATGCCGATCTACCAGGCATGGATGTCCCGGCTGAGCGGCATCGCGCCTGCGATCGTAGCGCACAGTGTGCTGGCCCCGGTGTGGCTGGTATTTATGTATTGTATTTATGGACAGATCTGCAGCAGGCTGTTGTGGAACAGGAAAGCTTACAGACCTGTTTTCATGATCCTGACTGCTGTATGGTTCATGTATGGGAATATCTCGCTGTATACCACGGAGACTTTTGCCATGACGAGAACCTGGCAGGGCAAAGGGGTGATGGCGGGGATGGTGCTCCCTGCGCTGTTTCTGGCGCTGCTGTATCTGGCGCAGAAGAGCGTGAGTCAGGGAATGTGGCTGCTGTATATCTGCGTGTGCGTGTCGTCAGTCCTTGCCACGAGCGTATCCTTTATGGTCGTGCCGACGATCACGGCTGTCGCAGCGGTGATGCTCGGGATCAGAAAAAGGAGCGCGAAGTTTGCGGCAGAGCTGTTTCTGTGCTGTGCGCCCTGTCTGCTGCTGGCAGTGTGTTACATGATCATAAAGTAGCTGTCATACCGCAGCGGTGCTGCGGCGAAAGGAGGGGGAGAACAGTGCAAAATGGTCTGTTTACGGAGTGGAAAGCTGCGGCTGCGGCTGTCTGGGAGGACATACTCCTGTACAATAACAGGAGTTTTCTGATCCCTCTTTTCCTGATCGCCCTGTTGTTTCTGTGGATGACGGAAAAGGACAGGAAGCTGCGCATTGTGCTGCTGTATCTGGTGGCGGCGGTCGGAGCAGTCTTTCTGTTCCCGCTCTATGCGTGGGTGGGGATGAAGATCGACGCGGATGTCTATTACCGTGTACTGTGGTCACTGCCGATCGGGATCCTTGTATGTTATAGTGTTGTGAGACTTATGGCCTATTTTGAGCGACTGGTGTCCAGGGCGCTGGTCTTTATTCTGGCAGTTCTGGTGATCGTGATGAATGGGGATCTGGTGTACACCAATTCGTTTCACATCAGGGCTGCCAATGCGTACCACATTCCGCAGCAGGTGATCGACGTGGCGGACGCGCTCAGGCTGGACAACTACAAGCCGATCGCGGTGCTTCCGGCAGAGCTTCTGACGCATTTCCACCAGTATACGGCGGATGTGTTCACACCGTATGGCAGGAATGTTGTCGAGCCGTCGTGGTCATTTCAGAATGAGCTCTACGATGCCATGGAGGCGGACAAGACTGCCTATGATGTGGAGGAGGTGGCACGGTGCGCGCGCGATCAGCACTGCGCCTTTGTCGTGCTCTCCTGCGCGAAACAGATGAACGGGAGCATGGAGGAGCAGGGATATTTTCTGTTCAGGTTTGTGCAGGGGTATTTTATCTATATGGATTACAATTATTACTGGGTGTACAAAGAGCAGGGACTTCTCGATGCGGATGTGATCGAAGCGGGGGGCTGAGTTAGGATATGAATGGTAGTCTGGCTGGGAAAATAAAGAATATCATACTGCTGCAGGCAGTGATCATGATCTATACGATCTCGAGCGTGATGTCCAAGGAGGCGTCTGCAAGCGGCGGTGACCTGCTGCGTTTTCTGTTTTTTTTCGGAATGGAGTTTGCGATTCTGGGAGTGTATGCGGTACTCTGGCAGCAGATGATCAAGCGATTCGAGCTTTCCGTCGCATACGCGAACCGCTCAATGGCAGTCGTGTGGTCCATGGTGTGGGCGGTCCTTTTTTTTCATGATACGATCACACTGCAGAATATTGCGGGTGTTGTGCTGGTTATGACGGGCACCCTGATCATCAATACAGGGACGGAGGAAGGGTAATATGTTCAGCAGGTTTGTCTTTGCGATGTTTTTGTCAGTGGCGGTCGCCTCGATATCGCAGGTTTTGTTGAAAAAGAGTGCGCTGAAAACGTATAACACTGTGGTGAGGGAGTATCTGAACCCATATGTGATCAGCGGCTATGGACTCCTGTTCCTGTCAATGCTCCTGACCATCTATGCGTACAGCGGTATGGAGTACAAGAACGGGCCGGTCATTGAATCGCTGGGGAATGTCGTGGTACTCGTGCTGGGGTATTTTGTCTTCGGAGAGCGGATCAGTGTCCGGAAGATGGCGGGAATCGCGTGTATTATGGCAGGGATCGCGGTGTTCCATATATAACGGCACAATCTGTCATACCAGAATTTACACTGTGTTATTTTGAAAAAAACGTTGAGCAGCGGTGCAGGTTTTGCTATAATTGGTACGTTAGGAGCTGCAGAAAATGAAAGTGCTGACATGAAGCGCACTGTGGGAAAAGGGAGGCAGGATGAAGAAAAAGAAAACATTGGGAGCACGCGGCAGGAACAAGAGAGAGACAGTCAGATATACAGATGAATATATAGAGGATCTTTGTGAGGATGGATATGGGGAAGATATGACAGTGCAGGAGGATGCGGATGACGGTGCTGGTCCCGGCGGTGAGGATGAATATATCGTCGCGTATTCAAGTGCGGATACAGTGTATGGCGAGTATTCCCCGGAGGAAATGCAGGAATATGCGGATGAGTATGAGGAACAGCAGGAGTACGACGGAGCAGAATATCGCGAAGAACAGGAAGACTATGAACCAGATGAAGATGTGCCAGAGGATGATGAATTCTTATACAGCACAAAGGAGATCAATATCGAGATCTATGAACCGGATGATTTTGCTGAAGACACAGAGAGCTATTATGGAAATGACGGCGAGGAGGATCCTGCGGACGACAGAGCGGAATATTACACGTCTGACGAATATTATGATGATGCGTATGTCGAGGAAGAGTTTGTAGACGACGCATATATCGAGGAAGAATTTGCCGACGACGCGTATGCCGGGGATGAGTTTGCCGACGATGCGTATATTGAGGAAGAATTTGCCGGCGACGCGTACATCGAGGGAGAGCTTTCTGATGATGTGTATGTCAGTGAAGAATTTGATGACGATGTGTATGTCAGTGAAGAATTTGATGACGATGTGTATGTCAGTGAAGAATTTGATGACGATGAGTATTATGATGAATCGTACGACGAGGATTCCTTCGATATCGCATATGGGGAGTACGACGAGGATCACGAATATGATCCTGCTGTGTTTGGGGATGCTGGACCGGAGGAGCCAGTCGATCTCTGGCAGAGACTGAAATTCAGGCTCAGCCATCTGACTGCTCTGGATGCAGTGGTCGCGTCCACGGGTGTGGTGGTGCTGGTCGCGGCGGCAGTGATCCTGAGCATGTTTTTGCAGTCAAACAATCTGAACCGACAGATCGCGGCACTCGCACCATTGGGAAATGAGATCAAGGATATTGGGATCGTGGGCGACGATGGCCTGCTTGCCATGGCGGATGCAGCGCTGTTAGGAAACTTTGCGCAGGAGGATACCGAGGAGGCAGGCACAGGGGAGACCTCGTCGGTCGAGGTGGTGGAAACGCCGGAGTCTACAAAGGTGAATGTCAGCTTTGTGTCTGTGGAGAAGGACCTGAAGATACGCTTTACAGATGTCAATACGGGGGAACTGATCACAGGTACGGCATTTGAAGTCAAGCTCACAAATTCAAAGGGAAAGCAGCTTGTCCTCACGGACGACGACATGGATGGTATCATCTATGCACAGAATGTCAATGCGGGCGTGTTTGATGCGGTCGTGACTTCGACGGACAAGTACAAGTTTCCGACAGTGGCGCAGCAGGTTACGGTCAAGGACAAGGTTGAGTACGTAGTGATCAATGATGTGCAGGACGAGGTCAAGACTGAGAAACAGGTCAATGTGGCAGTCGAGGACACGGAGAAAAATGCGGCGGCAGCGGAGGCGGAAGTCCTCAAGGACACTGTTGAGTGGGTGGAGTCGACCAAGACGCCTGTCAGCGGTTCGGAGAGCTATCTGCTGGTGGATAAGAACACGATCGCGGATCCGTCGCAGGTCTCGCGGGCAGCAGCGAGGATGTTGTTTGACACATTGAACGTGTCGCTGGACCGCACGAGCGCGACGCTGAGCATAGGGACGAGTATCAACCTGAAGGGGACGGAGTTTGCCAACAAGACGGAAACGGGGGCTGATGGTGGTAGTATCGAATACCAGTACACGTCGGAGTGGAAAAGCTCGAACGACAGTGTCGCGTCGGTCAGCGGCGGAAAGGTGACGGCAAAGGCGGTTGGAACCACCAATATCACGTACACGGTCACCAGAAAAACGATCACGACGACTGTGACGGCAAAACCGCCCACTGAGGAGACCGTGAGCATAACGGTGGACGAATATAACGCCATAACAGATCCGGAAGAGCAAAAGAAATATACAGAGGTCAAAGATGATCAGGGGAACATAACTGGCTATGAATACAAGAAAGTCACAGAGCAGGAGCCTGATAAAAGCACTTCTGAGACAACCGACACAGCGAGCGTGACATGTGTGATCACGGTCGAGGCGGCAAAGATCAGATCCGGCAGTCTCGCGCTGTCCAAGAGCGCGGACAGCTGCGCGGCGGGTGCCACGCTGACAGTGAAGCCTGCAAAGCTCGTGTACACCAGGGAGGACGGAAGTACGGAGACGCTCACGTCGAATTTCCCGTCCATCGCGTGGGAGAGCAGCGATAAGTCCATCGCGACTGTCGCCGCGGACGGTGTCGTGACCGGAGTGAAGGAAGGGAAAGTACATATCACGGGCAAAGTCACCGGTGTTAAGGGGGCAGACGGGAAGGAGCTCGATATCAGGTGCAGTGTGGAGATCAGCGTCACTGGAAAAGCGGATCTGACACTTGTGCTTGACCGCACAAGCGAGGTGTACATCGCGGTGGGCGGCTCTACGACACTTGTGCCGACCGTGACGAACTATAAATCGGATGCGGGAGTGACATGGGAGACTTCGGACAAGAAGATCGCGACAGTCAACGAGAAAGGTGTGGTGACAGGTGTTGCCGCGGGAAGCGTCAAGATCACGGCAACGACGAAGGAGAAGGATTCACAGGGCAAACAGAAGCAGGCGACCTGCGTCGTGACCGTGAATTCCAATGCGACGTCCGACACGACGACGAAGCTCAAGGACAAGAACGGAAATCAGATCTATGTCAAAAATGCGGACGGAAGCTACAGGGAAGCCGTCTATGCGGACTACTACAGCAGTACCGAATTTTATATATCGGCGCAGGCGAACTACATGTATACAGGATGGCAGACGATTGACGGAAAGACCTATTATTATGACAAAAACGGCAATGTCGTGACCGGCACACAGATCATTCAGGGCGTCACCTATAATTTTGGCGCGGACGGGGCGATCGCGACCACTGTCAACGGATCGACGTTCGGGATCGACGTGTCAAGGCACAATGGAAAGATCGACTGGAACGCGGTCAAGGCGTCAGGTGTCGACTATGTCATCATCCGCTGCGGATACAGAGGTTCCTCCACAGGCGCGCTGATCGAGGACCAGAATTTTAAGACAAACATCAAGGGTGCCACGGCAGCCGGACTGAAGGTTGGCGTCTATGTGTTCTCACAGGCGGTCAACGAGGTCGAGGCGGTCAAGGAGGCCTCGCTGGCAGTGAGTCTCGTGAAGGGCTACAATCTCACGTATCCGATCTTCATCGATACGGAGGCGAGCGGCGGCAGGGCTGACAAGATCGACAAGGCGACGCGCACAGCGGTGGTGAACGCGTTCTGCCAGACCGTCGCGAGCGCGGGGTACAAGCCGGGGATCTATGCATCAAAATCATGGTTTGAGGACAAACTGAGTATGGGCTCGGTTGCCAGCTGTAAGATCTGGCTGGCCCAGTATGCTTCATCCCCCACATACAAGGGAAAATATGATATGTGGCAGTATTCTGACAAAGGAAAGATCAGCGGGATCAGCACCAATGTGGATCTGAACTACAGTTATCTGGGGTATTAGTGCGACATAGTATAGCAACATTAGGGTTGCATTCTTACCGGATTTGGGATAAAATGAGATGTACGATTAAAATTCATGTGGAGGTATGTATTTGATGAGAACTTATTTGGTGACTGGCGGTGCGGGCTTTATCGGCTCGAACTACATTCATTATATGTTTCGGAAATATGACAACGAGATCAGGATCATCAATGTGGACGCGCTGACTTATGCCGGAAATCTCGAGAATCTGAAAGAGATCGAGAACAGGGATAACTATACATTCATAAAGGCTGACATCACGGACAAGGAGGCGATCACAAAGATCTTTGCGGAGAATGACATCGACAGGGTGGTGCATTTCGCGGCGGAGAGCCATGTGGACAGGAGCATCAGGGATCCGGAGGTGTTCGTGCGGACGAATGTGCTCGGCACTGCGGTGATGCTCAACTGTGCGAGGGCGGCATGGGAGCTTCCAGACGGCAGTTTCAAGGCGGACAAGAAGTTTCTCCATGTTTCTACGGACGAAGTGTACGGTTCTCTCGAGGAAGACGGCGGATATTTCTATGAGACGACGCCGTATGCGCCGCACAGCCCGTACTCTGCGAGCAAGGCGTCCTCGGACATGCTTGTGAGATCGTACATGGATACTTACCAGTTTCCGGCGAACATCACCAACTGTTCCAACAATTACGGCCCCTACCAGTTTCCGGAGAAGTTTATCCCGCTGATCATCAACAATGCGCTGCAGGGAAAGGATCTCCCGGTGTACGGCGACGGTAAGAATGTGCGCGATTGGCTCTATGTCGAGGATCACGCAAAAGCGATCGACATGGTGCAGGAGAAGGGCAGGCTGTTCGAGACCTACAATATAGGCGGACACAATGAGAAGCAGAACATCGAGATCATCCATATCATTCTCGAGACACTCCAGCAGCAGCTTGCGGACGATGATCCGAGAAAGAAACTGGTATCGAAGGATCTGATCACGTATGTCGAGGACAGAAAGGGTCATGACAGGCGCTACGCGATCGCGCCGGATAAGATCAGGGCGGAGATCGGCTGGGAGCCCGAGACGATGTTTCAGGACGGGATCAGGCGGACGATCCAGTGGTATTTTGAGCATGAGGACTGGATGAAGAATGCGACAAGCGGCGAGTACCAGAAGTATTATGCCGAGATGTATAAATAGTTTTACGGTGAGGAAACAGGGAACGTCAGTACCGCAGGGTAGGGCGTTCCCACTTTGACATATGATGCGCAGGGCAGATGCGCCGCACATCACAAAAAATATAAGGAGCAGACGATCAATGAAAGGGATTATATTAGCAGGCGGCAGCGGCACGAGACTCTATCCACTGACCAAGGCGATCTCCAAGCAGATCATGCCGGTCTATGATAAGCCGATGATCTATTATCCGCTGTCGACACTGATGCTTGCAGGGATCAGGGACATACTGATCATCTCGACACCGCGCGATCTGCCGGTATTCGAGGAACTGTTCGGCACAGGTGAACAGCTGGGGCTTCATATGGAGTACGCGGTGCAGGAACAGCCAAGAGGACTTGCGGACGCATTTATCATCGGCGCTGATTTTATCGGAACGGATTCAGTGGCGCTGGTGCTCGGCGACAATATTTTTTATGGGCAGAGTTTTTCGAAACTCCTGCAGCGCGTCGCGGCAAAGGAGAGCGGCGCCACGATATTCGGATACTATGTGCGCGATCCGCGGGAGTATGGTGTCGTGGAGTTTGACAAGGACGGAAGGGCGATCTCCATCGAGGAGAAACCGGAGAAGCCAAGGAGCAACTATGCGGTGCCGGGACTGTACTTTTACGACAATGATGTTGTCGGGATCGCCAGAAATGTAAAGCCGTCGGCGAGAGGTGAGATCGAGATCACGAGCATCAACAATGAGTATCTTCGGCGCGGGACACTGACAGTCGAGACGATGGGGCGCGGTTTCGCATGGCTTGACACAGGAAATCACGACTCGCTCCTCGACGCTGCGGACTTTGTCTGTGCGTTCCAGAAGAGGCAGGGGCTTTATATATCCTGCATCGAGGAGATCGCATATAAGAGAGGCTTCATCACGAGGGAGCAGCTTTTGAAGCTTGCGGAGCCGCTGATGAAGACAGATTACGGAAAATATCTTGTAGAGGTTGCCAATGGACTCTAAGGGGAAGAGGATCGGAATACTGTTTGTGCTGTGTATCCTGCTGGCTGTCATGGCGGCGGTTGTCCTGATGAATTACAACCGCTTTGTGGGAAAGGATGCCAGACCGGTCGGCAACGGCAGTGCGGACAGTGTTTCCAGTCAGATCATAGAAGCGGATGGAAAGGTGCATGGCGCGGACTTATCGGCGTTTCTGAAGGACAGCGAGTTCTTTGATGCCGATGTGCCAAACAGTTCCAGTCAGAATACATATGATGAGGTGGATGAAAACGGTGATCCGGTGCGCAGTCTCACAGTCTCGGCAAGCTCTGTCGAGCGCGATATCAGGGTGAAGATCATGGATGACAGGGGCGAGGTGGTCTCTGGCCAGGAGTTTGCAGTGGAGGTCGCGGATACGGGCGTGTACGTCGACGAGGACAGGGACGGCATCATACTGATCTCCGATATCAAGCCCGGGGAATACAAGGTTTCGCTGGAGCAGCAGCAGGGCTTCAAGGTGCCGGCTTCCCCTGTCAGCGTCAGGGTGAAGTCCATCGTGTCCTACACGGTGATCGATGATATTGACTTCTTTGTCCATGCGGAGTCGGAGGTCGATATCCTGAAGGAGGACACCAGTGATAAGGAGCTCGACAGCGAGGACGAAGATGATTCCCAGTACACGGCGCTGCTCGAGCTGGAGGAGGACGAGCGTGCAAATGCGGTCAAGCTCGGCATTGACGTGTCGAAGTGGAACGGCGAGATCGACTGGGAGGTCGTGAAGGCTGAGGGGGTTGATTTTGCGATCATACGGTGCGGTTACAGAGGTTCCTCCTCGGGATGGCTGCTCGAGGATCCGTATTTTTATAAAAACCTGACTGGTGCGAAAAAGGCAGGCATCAAGGTCGGCCTGTATTTCTTCACGCAGGCGACGAACCTCGTGGAGGCTGTCGAGGAGGCGAGTATGGTGGTATCCCTGCTCGGCGATACCGAGATCGAGTATCCGGTCTTTATCGACACGGAGGGCGCTGGCGGAAACGGAAGGGCGGACAACCTGGATCCGGGAACGAGGACAGCGGTGATCAATGCGTTCTGCCAGACGATCCAGAACGCGGGGCTTGACGCAGGCGTGTACTCGGGGCGCAACTGGTTTTACAACAACCTTATCGTGGATGAGATGGATGCGCCGAACGTGTGGCTTGCGGAATACAGGCAGACCCCGCTGTACGAGGGACGCTACGATATGTGGCAGTATACGTCGAACGGATCGGTCGCGGGCATAGAGGGAAGAGTGGATCTGAATGTCAGTTATCTGGGAATCGAGTGATCTGAAAAATATTGTCGTTGAAGCAGATCGGGATGGAATGATTGAAACAGGGAAAGGAATCATGAAAATATGGGAAAGATTACAGTAGAGGAATGCTATGCCAATGGTATTGGCATTGAGGACAGAGTGGTCATAGAGGGACTTAGGGTGATCACGCCGCAGGTGTTTGGAGATAACAGAGGTTATTTTATGGAGACCTACAACTATAATGATTTTAAAGAAGCGGGAATCGACCATATATTCGTGCAGGACAATCAGTCGGCGTCGAAGAGAGGGGTTCTCAGAGGACTTCATTTTCAGAAGCAGTATCCGCAGGATAAGCTCGTCCGCGCAGTGCGGGGCGAGGTGTTCGATGTGGCTGTGGATCTCAGGGAAGGCTCCAGGACATTTGGAAAATGGTTTGGTGTTGTTCTGTCCGAGGAGAACAAGAAACAGTTTTTCGTTCCCAAGAATTTTGCCCATGGATTTCTTGTCCTGTCAGAGTATGCGGAGTTTTGTTATAAATGTACTGATTTCTATCACCCGAATGATGAGGGGGGACTGCTGTGGAGCGATCCCGATATCGGCATAGAGTGGCCGATCCCGGAGGGGATGGAGCTGATCTTTTCCGACAAGGATCAGAAGTGGGGCGGAATAAAGGATTTTAAGCGATGAGGAATGGTTTAGCAGGGCTGTGGCAGTCGAGACAGTTGATCTGGAGTCTGGCAAAAAATGATTTCAAGAACCGTTTCGCCGGTTCCTATCTCGGGCGCGTCTGGGCATTTGCGCAGCCAGTCGTGACCGTGCTGTTGTACTGGTTTGTGTTTGGATATATCATGATGCCGGACAAGAAGGAGCTGCTGACAGCGGGGACGGAGGCGCCCTATGTGCTGTGGCTGACGGCGGGACTCGTGCCGTGGTTTTATTTCAGCGAGGCGGTCAGCAACGGGACGACATCCCTGCTCGAGTACAGTTATCTGGTGAAAAAGGTCGTATTTCAGATCCGTATCATACCGGTGGTAAAGCTGATCGCCGCGTCCTTCATCCACATCTTTTTTGTGGCATTTATGCTCGTGCTGTATGTGTGCTATGGCTATACGCCGGATCTGTATCTGCTGCAGCTGCCCTATTTTAGTTTCTGCATGTTCATGTTTGTGCTGGCATTGAGTTACACGACCTGTGCGATCGCAGTCTTTTTCAGGGATCTGATGCAGATCGTCAATATTTTCCTGCAGGTAGGCATGTGGGCGACACCGATCCTGTGGAACATCAGATTTCTTGACGGCAAACCGCTGCTCCAGGGGATCATCAGGTGCAATCCGGTCTTTTACATCGTAAATGGTTACAGGGATGCCATGTTTGCCGACGCGTGGTTCTGGCAGGGCTCCATGGGCGGTATGACAGTGTATTTCTGGGCTGTCACGATTGTGCTGTTCGCGGCGGGCACACTGATCTTCAGAAGGCTTAAGGTACACTTTGCCGATGTGCTGTAGGCAGTGCCGGCTGCCGCAATGTGTGACAGGATACAGGGGGAACTATGGAAGACAAACAGCTGCAAACAGAAGAAAATGCTGCGTCTGCCGAGACAGCGATCGCGGTGGAGCATGTCAGCAAGGTTTATAAGCTCTATGACAGGCCGATGGACAGGCTCAAAGAGGCTCTGAAACTTACCAGAAAACAGAAATATCACGAGGCGCACGCGCTGTCTGATATCAGCTTTGAGGTCGGACAGGGGGAGTGTGTGGGCATTATCGGCACGAACGGTTCCGGCAAGTCTACGATCCTGAAGATCATAACGGGTGTCCTCAATCCGACAAGCGGCAGTGTTGCCGTGAATGGAAGGATCTCCGCGCTCCTGGAGCTGGGCGCCGGCTTCAATATGGAATATACAGGGATGGAGAACATCTATCTCAACGGGACGATGAATGGCTTTTCCAACGAGGAGATTCAGGCGAGGATGCAGGACATTCTCGATTTTGCGGACATTGGTGACTATGTCAGTCAACCGGTAAAGACGTACTCGAGCGGTATGTTTGTGCGTCTGGCTTTCTCGGTGGCGATCAATATCGACCCTGAGATCCTGATCGTCGACGAGGCGCTCTCTGTCGGTGATGTGTTTTTTCAGGCGAAGTGCTATCACAAGTTCGAGGAATTCAAAAGGATGGGCAAGACGATCATGATCGTGAGCCACGACCTGAGCAGCATCGCGAAATACTGCGACAGGGTGATCCTGCTCAACCAGGGCGTGAAGCTCGGGGAAGGGACTCCCAAGGCGATGATCGATGACTATAAGCGCGTTCTGGTGGGTCAGTACGAACTGCCGGCGTCAAAGAAGGAGCAGGATCTTCTGAATGACGCGCAGGTGCAGGAGGCGGTCCAGACCCATGCGGCTGCGCAGAGGCGGGCGAGGCAGCAGGCAGAGACAGGCGCGCAGGACTCGAAGACACTGGAGTACGGGACACAGGAGGCGGTGATCGAGGAGATCTATCTGACAGATGACTGTGGGACGAGGACGAACTCGATCTTAAAGGGCCTTCCGTTCAATATCTATATGAAGGTAAAATTTTACCAGGATCTGCCGGCGCCGATCTTTGCATTTTCATTCAAGACGGCAAAGGGCACGGAGATCACGGGAACGAACACGATGTTTGAGAAGGCATTCCTCGAGCCGGTGAAGTCCGGCGACACGAAGGAGGTCTGCTTTACACAGAAGATGTCACTGCAGGGCGGTGAGTACCTGCTCTCGTTCGGCGTGACAGGGTATGAGGGAGATGACTTCAAAGTGTATCACAGACTCTATGATGCGCTCGACGTGACAGTGGTGTCCGACAAGAATACTGTGGGATACTACGACATGGATTCCGTGGTGTCTGTCAAAAGTGTGTGATCACGGACGGGGTGTCACAGGAAACGGTGGCCGCATCTGCGTTTTTGGCAGATCGGGGCACAAAAAAACAGGAATCGTAAAATAGGAATAAAAAGAGCATCAGAATAGCGGGGTGAAGAAAAGAATGGCGGAAGAAGCGCAGGCAAGACAGGAGAAGATCGGCAGTGTCACGATGGATTATACGTACTATACGGGACAGGATTTGTATACGGATGGTGATATTGAGGATAAGATGCTTGACATTGCCATGTACAATCCACCGGAAGACTTTCCGAAGATCATAGAGGCGGAGAAGAGCTGGCCCATTTTTTATCATTTTTCGCCTCTCCGGACGAATATCATAGACTGGATCCCCTTCAGGAAGACAGATAAAGTGCTGGAGATCGGTTCGGGGTGCGGCGCGGTCTCAGGGGCGCTTGCAAAGAGGGCAGGGAGTGTCACCTGCATCGACCTGTCAAAGAAGCGCAGCATGGTAAATGCCTACCGCAACCGCAATGCGGACAATATCACGATCATGGTCGGCAACTTCAAGGACATCGAGCCGCATCTCGATAAGGATTATGATTATGTGCTGCTGATCGGTGTCTTTGAGTACGGACAGGCTTATATAGGCGGTGTGTCACCCTATGAGGATTTCCTGCGGATCTGTGACCGCCACAGGAAGCTTGACGGGCGTCTGGTCATTGCCATCGAGAACAAGTTTGGGCTGAAGTACTGGGCGGGCTGCCGCGAGGATCATCTGGGTACGTATTTTTCGGGACTGGAGGGGTACCGTGAGGGGGGGG
>VSNO01000115.1 GCA_009774375.1 Lachnospiraceae bacterium | reverse complement strand
AGATTTCAATAGTTTATCCATATCTCTTACTTGATATAAATATTATTATATAAAACAAAGTAAAGAATCCATATCTATTACTATTTCAATACATGTCATGTTTCTATTGATTTTACAGATCCTTCACTTTGATATTTTCATTTTACACGATAACTTCATTTTCTGCAAACACATTCTGTACAATGTTTGTGTCAAGTGTTAGTTCGTACTTTTATATTAGTTCCCTGCAGAACCTCCACTTCACACCAATGCTCCTTCGTCTCCCGGCTGTAACTGATGCCAACCGCCAGGATCCTGCCTGTAAATTTCGGACTTTCACCCAGTTTTCCCTGAAACCGCAGACCATACCGCTTATCCTTGATCTGCTCAATCGCCTCCTTTGGCGTACTGTCCACTTTCAGTTCCAGAATGATCCCGTCTGCATTTTTCCGCTCTGGATAAAATATGAAATCCACAAACCCTTTTCCTGCCCGGTCTTCCCGCTCAACCCGATATCTGTTGCGGGCGGAAAGATAACACAGATTTACGACCGCCGACAACTCAACCTCGTTATTATAAGACAGAATCGGCGTCTCCGTATTATGTGCAAACTGCAGGATATCTTCCATGGTCTTTGTATCTCCAGCCAGCGTCGCCTGGAGCATCTGCTCTGATTTCCTTGCAAGGTTATATACATATCCCAGAGAATCCTTCGTCAAAAGCAGTTCGTTAAAGCGATCCATCAATTCTTTGTTTGGGATCAGAACGGCTCCGTCTTCGTAAGTCAAAAGGCCATAGACCACCATCGCGGAATAGATCTGCTCCCTGGAATGGATCTCCATGGAAACTGCGGCAAACTGCCCGATATCAGCCGCCACCCGTTCGCCTGATACCATTAAGACCAGATCATCCCTCACATCCTCGATATTGTTCCTGATATAATAAAACAGCTCGTCATACGGACCCGAGCTCGTCCAGTAATTTCTAAGCTGGCTGTCGGTCAGCGCCAGCACTACAGAACGCGGATTATATAAGCGGTTCCCCGCAGCCGTATAATACCCGTCATACCAGAGCCGAAGTTCCTCCCGGTCAAACTTTGGCGTTTCTGATTCGTTCTGGTAAATTTCATAGAGCCTGTCAACCTCCGCATCCGAAAATCCAAAATATCCGCTGAATTTTTCTGACGTGACCATGTCATACTCCACAAACATATTCAGTTCTGAACCGCTGGAGTATTTTGCGATTGGCAGAACGCCTGTCATATATGCAAACTCTACGTATGGCTCATCCTTTAGAAGCCACTTCAAAAACAAAAGATACTCTTTATGTTCCTTTTCGGTTATAAATGGCATATAAAAAACTGCATCCCATTCGTCTATCACAAACAAAAATCTATTTTTTGTCTGTTCAAATATCTTCTGCAGGACATCCCAAACAGAAACGATCCCACCCAGGTCATAATCGGGGTAAGCCGCGGTCAGATCCTCCAATAATCCTTTTTCAATCCGCTCTATATATTGTGCAAAGTTTTTACATCCTTTTATTCCTCTGCTGAAATCAATATAGATCAGATCATGCTGATTCAGATGCGCGCTGTATTCCTTCTCTCCGGATATTGCCAGATCCTCAAATATCCGCTCCCCTTCATCCGTTTTCCCGAAAAATGCCCCCACCATATTGGCCATGACCGTTTTCCCGAAGCGCCGGGGCCTCGTGATACAGCAATAACGGTTTCTTTTTCCAAAATAAGGCACCAGTTCCTTTAAGATCAGCGTTTTATCCACAAAATACGGATCCCGGAGCACTTCCTTATATCCTTCGTACGGCACACGGCTGTTTAAAAACATTCCCATTCAACGTCCCTCCTTTCCTTTTATTGTAACAGATGCCATAGAGAATGCAACCGTCCCCGAATATCCTTCAAAAAAAGCTTTTCAACTCACCGTCTTTATGATAGAATGGGCGTTAGTTAGATTTGCATATTTATGCATTTGTACAAACAGTTGAAAGGAAACGGACAAATGACAGCATTTCAGGAATGGTTCACTGATTTTTCTAATCTATTTTATAAGTGTTTTATCCGGGAGGACCGCTACAAGCTATTGCTCGAGGGCATCGGCGTGACGATCAGGGTATCGCTTCTCGCAGTCCTGATCGGTATCCTGATCGGAATGCTGGTCGCGCTGTGCAATCTCTCCAAGAGAAAACTGATCCGTTTTTTTGGCAGCGTCTACACTGATGTGATCCGTGGAACGCCCTCCGTCACGCAATTGATGATCATTTATTTTGTCATCTTTGCCACGGTGGATCTGGACAAGTGGATCATCGCGGCGATCGCCTTTGGCATCAATTCCGGCGCCTATGTGTCAGAGATCATCCGCGCCGGTATCCTGTCTGTCGACCACGGACAGACAGAGGCGGGCAGATCCCTGGGGCTGAATGCCTTTCAGACGATGACAAGGATCGTGATCCCGCAGGCAGTCAAAAACATCTTTCCCGCACTCTGCAACGAGTTTATCGTTCTGATCAAGGAGACCGCCATCGTCGGTTATGTGGGACTGATGGATATCCAGAAAGCGGGCGATTTTATCAGGAGCGCGACGTTCAACGCGTTCATGCCGCTGTTTGGAACTGCCGTGATCTACTACATCCTGATCAAGATCCTGACACTGCTGCTGCGCAGGATCGAGATCGTGCTGCGAAAATCTGATATCCGATAAAAATAAATTTAGAGGACAGGAGTTTACATGATAAAAGTAAAGAACTTACATAAAAAATTTGGAGACCTGAACGTCTTAAACGGCATCGACGAACATATCTCCCCCGGAGAAGTCGTCGTTGTGATCGGTCCCTCCGGTTCCGGCAAGAGCACTTTCCTGCGATGCCTGAACCTGCTCGAGGACGTGACGGAGGGCGAGATCTACGTGGACGATCAATTGATCAACACGCCCAAGATCGACATCAATAAAGTGCGGCAGAAAATGGGCATGGTGTTCCAGCAGTTTAACCTGTTCCCGCATCTGACGATCATGGACAATATCACGCTGGCACCGGTCCTTCTGAAAAAAATGACAAAAGACCAGGCCGTCAAGACAGGGCACGATCTCCTAAGGCGCGTCAATCTGGCAGACAAAGCACAGGCGTACCCGGCACAATTGTCCGGCGGGCAGAAACAGCGCGTCGCGATCGCGAGGGCGCTTGCCATGAGCCCGGAGATCATGCTGTTTGACGAGCCCACCTCGGCGCTCGACCCTGAGATGGTCGGGGAGGTGCTCGACGTTATGAAGGATCTTGCCCGATCGGGCATGACGATGGTGATCGTCACCCACGAGATGGGCTTTGCCAGGGAAGTCGCATCGAGGGTTCTGTTCGTCGACCAGGGCGTGATCATGGAGAGCGGCACGCCGGAGGAAGTGTTCAGCAATCCGAAGAATGAGCGGACAAAGCTCTTTCTGAGCAAGGTTCTGTAAGGAACTGTTAATGAAGGTATTATGCCAAACGGCTTAATATAGATATATCAACAGGTTTTCATAGCCTCTGACGCGGAGTGCGGGTCTCAGACCACAGCGGCAGGCTATGGCAGACAATCATCAAGGAGGAGAAACATTATGAAAAAAGGAACAAAAATGGCAGCCCTCATGCTGGCGATGGCGATGATGACGACCGCGCTGACAGCATGCGGCGGCGACGCGAAGAGCAGCAGCACAGCGACAGATACGACTGTCACAGACTCCCAGCCGCAGGACAGCGCACCAGCGGACACAGAACCGGCAGAAGCCGGTACGCAGGAGGCCGCTCCAGAGGCAGGCGGCACACTTACATTTGGCACAAACGCCGAATTTCCGCCCTTTGAGTTCGTGACAGGCAGCGGCGTGATCGACCAGTATGACGGTATCGACATCGCGATCGCCAAGCAGATCGCGGAGAAAAACGACATGACACCGGCGATCGAAAATATGGAATTTGCTTCTCTGCTGGTAGCATTGCAGAACGGTCAGATCGACGCGGCGATCGCGGGTATGACCGTGACCGATGAGAGAAAGGAAGAGGCGGATTTCTCGATCCCCTACTACACAGCCACGCAGGTAATGATCGTGAAAGAGGACTCCGATATCACCTCCGCCGCCGATATGGCAGACAAGAAGATCTGCGTGATCGAAGGCTACACAGGCGAGATCTGCGTCAAAGATATGGGATATCCCTATGAAGCATTCAAAAAGGGCACCGATGCCATTATGGAACTGGTAAACGGAAAATGTGACGTTGTCGTGCTTGACTCTGCCACATCCCAGAAATACATCAGCGACAATGAAGGACTCAAGATCGTGGAAGATCCTTCAGCCTTCGAATCCGAAGAGTATGCCATCGCGGTGAAAAAGGGCAATACAGAGCTTCTCGACATGATCAATACCGCCATCGATGCCATGCTCACCGACGGCACAGTCGCGGAATTGGGCGCAAAATATACAGAAGAGCTTTCAGCAGAGTAAACCGGCCGGTCAACACCGCCAGCTCGTGTAGTGTATGTTCAAAAAATATATTTGTGGAGGGATACGACAACCGTATCCCTCCACTTGCTTTTTCACTGATCGGCAGGTGATCCGGTTCAGACCGCATGCCGCTCCAGCACATCAATCCTACTTCCGGATCCCGTCAAGCACCTCTGCCGGAATCTCAAACTCCACCGTTCCCATATACATCGGCGCTACATCGCCCTCGTTGAAGCCGATGACCACATTTCCCCGCTCATTCAGATAAAACGAAGTCTCATCCGTGATCGCCTTGAAGTTCCACTCCTCGATCTCGTCATTCAGCCAATAGTGCACATTTTCGTCGGCATCCATCCGCTCCTGCATCTGGCGCTTGATATCCTCGCTGATCGGTGTGATATAGTCGGCGCCTTCCTTGAAGATATCCTTTAACTGCAGTCTCTCGCCGGTGTTTAAGTCGATGGTGTAATAATAATTCCACTGGTATCCGCTGCCGGCGCCCTGATAACAGATCAGTTTCAGCGTGAAGTAATCGGGCGTGGTCGTGAGTACCTCGCTTTTTACCACGACATCCTGATATCCCATCTCCTCATCCAGATTCTTCTCAAACTCCGCGATCAGATCGTCTGTGATCGACTGGATCTCCGCGTTGATCTCCGCCGTCGTGCGGTCTATATTTTCCTGCAGGGTACTGTCCTCGAGCTGTTCCTCCGGCTTGATCTCGGGCACCTCGATGTCTGCCATATTGCGGTCGCTCTCATACGCATAGTCGCGGAATGTCACCACCCTGACAAGCTGTCCGATGATCGGGATCTGTTCCATCGCGTGCGCGATCGTCCCCGACGTGTTGGGCAGTATGACAAAGAGCCCTGCCGCTACCGCCGCCGATGCAACGGCTATTCTTATCTTACCTGTATGATTTTTATTGTTCTGATCCATTTCCTTCGCCTCCCTTATTTTTTCCTGCAGCTGTCTCACCTGAAAGTCCGTCATCCGGTGTTTTTCATACTCCTTTCTTAGTATATGTAGTTCTCTTTCCAGCAAATCATTTTTTTCTGCCATATTCTCCCTCCATTCTCATGAATTTTCCAGATACACGCGGAGCTTTTTGATACTGCGGTAGAGCCTGCTCTTGACTGTATTGACATTTTCCTCCAGGATATCCGCGATCTCCTCCAGCTTTCTGTCCTCAAAATACCGCAGTATGACGACCGCCTTGTCCTTCTCCGGCAGGGAATCGAGCGCCCTTTGCAGATCGATCTTCTCACAGTTGTCCTCCGTGTAGGACAGTTCGAAACCTGTCTCCTGCATGGACTCATACGAATATTTCTGAGGCTGCTTCAGATGCCGGAAACACTCATTGAGCATGATGCGGTACACCCAGGTCTCGGCGTACTCCGCATTTTGCAGCGTATCGCTGCCCCGCAATGCCCTGTAGGCGCCATTCTGCACAATATCGCAGGCGTCCATGTCATTGTGGACATAACTGTATGCAAGCCGGTAATACTGATCATACTTTTCCAGCAGGATCTTTTCCAGCAGATCTTTCTTTGCATTTTTATTTTTCTTTTTGTACGAAAAAATCTGCAATTTTTTCACCTCCTCGACACTTTATAAAACATTAGACCTCTCACCTGCCCAAATAGTTTCAATAAAAAAATTTTTTTCCTCTGGACGCCCGTGTGCATAAAAACAAGACCCAACATATGATATGCTGAATCCCGTTTCCTGCAGATTTTATTTTTTTGTCACGCTGCCTTACAGATCTTGTTTGTCATCTTCCGAAAGAACCTATATGATATACTTCATCACATATCTGTGAAACCGAATCATCATGTGTAGTCAGAACGATCGTCGTCCCTTGGATCTTCAGGGATTGAAACATTTCCAGTACTAACTGCTCATTTTCCTCGTCCAGCGAGCCAGTCGGCTCATCTGCAAACAGTATTTCCGGTATTTTTACGACCGACCTGCAGATCGCAACTCTTTGTTTCTCACCTCTCGACAGCGTCTGAGGCGCTTTGCCCAGCAGAGATACGATGTCGAGCCACTCGGCAGCCTCTTCCACTTTTTTTCTTATGTTTTCTTTTTTCTCACCAGCATACTGTAATGGCAGCGCAATGTTCATAAACACATTCCTGTCATCTAACAAATACAGATTTTGAGGTATATACCCGATTTTTTCCCTGCGGTACCTTGCCCTCCCGGCATTTGACAATCTTTGCAGATCGATATCTCCGTAAAGCACTTTTCCGGAATCCGCCCTCATGGTAGCTGCTAAAATATTCAGTAATGTGGATTTTCCGTTTCCGCTTTTTCCCCTTATTGCTGTCATCTCTCCCCTATATATCTGTAAGTTCACTTTATTCAGGACTGTCTGAGTCCCGCCGGGACGTTTGAAACGCTTGCAAAGTTTTTTCGTTTCCAATATGATATCTTTCATTGCAAATCATCCTCCTGATTCAATGTCAGCATCAGCTCTGCATTTTTTAGTTTACAGATCGAAATCAAAGAGATTCCGATCATGAATGTGACTGCTATCATTAAAAATATCAACAGGATCACTATGTTTGATATTTTCAGCCGCACGAGTACATTCCACCCTAAGAATGCTGCCAGACCAATAACCAGTAACACCTCCATGACGATCTGTTTCATGAGTGACTGAAGTGTCGCACCGTTCAGATAATGAATAGCCATCATACGCAGTCTTCTCTGCTGCATCATATATGCCTGAACGCCAAGTGTGACCATATTGACCAGGAAAGACAGGATCAGCAGGCTCAGGATCAGATCATAATTTTTATTCAGGATGTTTATCAGCCCCCGATACTGCTGCAGATTGGGATTGGAACCGATAAAAACATAATTATAGAATCCGGTCTTTTCAGCGATCGCCTCCATCTCTGCCATCATATCCTGCGTATGGGCATCACCGGACGATATGGAGATGTATCCGTTGATCATGGCAAAATACACGATTTCCTGAAACGATTCATCAGACTCTGTTTGCGGTGCATCGTAATGAATATATGGAAGGATGATATATTGATCCAGATAGAATTCATAATTCCCATTATAATAGATCATCGTATTTTCCCGCAGGAAACCAATGATCTCAAGCTCGACTTCTTTCTGATAGTATGTCGCCGGCAGCCTGTCTCCAACTTCAAAAGCATTCATATAGCTGCTTCCCATAAGTACAGGCATCACATTGCCATTATCATCAAAATCGCCCTGTTGAAATGCTCTCCCCTCGATAACGTTCAATTCAAAATATTGACATGCCTGCTCATTCATCTGAAATGCCTCTGCTTCTTTTAATTGTCCACCATCGCTATCTGCAGCTCCATTCACATCATTGATCGTAATACTCTGATCAAACATTGCCAGATATTGAAAACTCTCCGCATTCATCAACGCATGATAATAATTTTTGAGTATATTCAAGGCATTCGGCTCACTCCTGAAAGCCGTAAATGCATCGGGATCATAATATCCGTCGATCAGCTGATAAATCGCTTTGTCTTTATACGTCCTTTCTATATTGCTCTTTCCATAATGTGCTTCACCCGTAAATGCAAAAAAAGTTCCCATCAAAATAAAGAAAACTGTAATCTGGCAGACAAACACGATATTTTCTACTTTGTGGCTCCGATAATAAAGCAAAACTTCTCTCATGATCACTTTCATCACAACCTTTCGCTACGGATTTTTTTTGCGCCGCATCTCCTGAGCCTTCGATCACAGGCATTTAGCTTTCTCAATTGATGCCCAAAGAAGCCTGCCTCCAATATGGCGGACAGTGTTGTGATACCGATCGAGATCCGCATCACATTTTCTAACTGACTCCTTGTCAGCAGTCCTCCAAAATATCCCGCACCACTTACAACAGACAGTGAAATACTATTTATGACCAGAACTTCCAGCTCTGCCCTGATCAGAATGAAAATGAGCGGCAATCCGCATATCTGGTAAACTTTATAATTCATATCATATTTTTCATGCCTGAACCTGCCAGATATATAGACAGAAAAAACCGTAATAAACAGCAATTCAATCATGAGTAATCTGTAAAAATAGGAACTTTTCGTAAGCCGGGCTGTTCCTCTTATCGCACCGGGCTGGATCTGTATTTCAGGGTATCCGGCGGTTAAAGATCCTGCGATCTTCTGAGCGCCCGTCTGTGTCTTTGCATCCACGATATAGATCATATGGTCCAGATCACTTTCTTCAAATTGGGCTCCAAACAGCAGTATCAGATCGTCACACGATGTTGCGTACTCTGCCCCCACGACTCCGGTGACACGAAACTCCTGTCCAATAAGGCGAATCCATTGAACGCCGTTGACAGCCGGGTAAATGCTTTTTTCTACATTTTGTCCGATAACAGCGGCTGCTCCCGTTTCTTCTCCGGGATAGTAACCTGTCAGCATAGGCGGCGTCCATTTTGATGTGTCCTTTATCAGCGCCCTGCAATTTTGGCTGACCTCAACGTATACTCTGTATTCTTCTGAATCTCCTGCATCAGCCCAGTCAATATTTCCCCCATTGTAGATCAACAGAATGTTATCATAATATAATTGGTTAGAAAGCAGGTCATATTCTGTCTGCTTCTCAAAATATAGAAGGAACCCTGTCAAAAGTATATATAGTACAATGTTGATCAGGAAATAAAATACTACTGATCTTCTGGTTGCTCTCATATTCTCTCCAACTTTTCGTTGCTTTGTCCCCGCACAAAACAATTTTCCTTTAGATACTGTGTACGATCGCAGCCCGTGTGCCGCCTTAGCGGCGTATTTCCTCTGCACGGGTCTGCGCATAGAGCTGCGGTGTAGTACACAATTTTACTACACCGCAGCTATCCTGCTATCGATTCATTGAAAGTCCGCTTTAACTTCCCCAATATGTTCTGGCTTCTGTGTTTTCGAACGCTTTAGGGAGATAATATGGCGATGTTGCCTCGGTTGCATTATCACCCCACTTACGGCCGCTTGTTGTCTTCACCGTCCCATCGATCAGCTCCATTTGTGCAGTTGTATAGTGTTTCTTGTAAAACCACACCGTCTCTCCATGTGCTGCGTATTCTACTTCTTCCGCACTGGTCAGTCTTCTCAATCGCTTTCCGGTATGTTTATCCGGAGTCGAGGATGGTATGCCATACAAAGTTGATGCGACCTTTAATCCTGATACAACCGGAGTCCCGGAGGTATATGTATCTGTCGTTCCCGGCACTCCGTCAATATAGTATCCACTAAATTCAGCCCATCCTCCAGATACGCTGCCCTGATTCGCATCTGCCGCAAATGCGAATATTCCTGTTACAGGCACCATCAGGGTTACTGCTGTTAATAATGCTACAATTTTTCTTTTCATATGTTTTTCCCCTTTCATTGGTAATACGATTCAACATTGACACATTCAATGGAATCACCCCAATCTTGACCGGAAATGTTTATCCGAATTTTTACTTAATGTGTCTTATTACTCTGCTTGCCATGGATTCGCATTATATAAGATACATATGACTACAATTATGTAGTCATATGTATCTTATCACTTTTGTCAGTTTTTGTCAAATATTATTTTAAGTTTATACCTAAAAATTTTGAGAATTGGAATTTAGATATAAGTATAATACAGACTAATGCGGACATGCATTAAATTTAAATACTGCCAATTCATTCCCTTTCTTCACATCTCCACATTTACTGCATCTCTGAGCGGAATACTGAGTGACCGTACAACTTCCATCAGGGCTCTTTTTATGTTCAGTATATGTACCGGAAACATATTCATGGCTGCAATTCCCATAGCCAGACGCCCCCATATCGTCTTTTGCCTGATAGATATTCCCATTCTCATCCATAAACTGTTTTTCATATCTAATCTCCATATTTACGTACTCATATGCAATATCTTTTTTCCGTTCTTCCTCATCCGCACCATCCGTGATAAACATACCCGGATTATTGATAAATTCCTCAGCCTCTTCAACGGACTCCCATTCACCGCTCACCGTATTGATCTCCGGATAGGCAAATACCGTAATGGAATTTACCATCGTAACCAATACCGCCGTGATCCATACTGCTGCCTTGCTGCATTTTTTCCTGTTCATTGCATTCTCCATCCTTTCTGATAATCTTTTCATTTCCCCTTTGAAATTCATTCCCCAGCGCATGCGCCCCGCTTCTTCCCCTCTGCCCCCGCTCGCTTCGCTGATAAGGAGGCGCATATATGCTTTGACCTCTTCCTTTGCCTTCCCATGCAATGCCATATCATCACATGAGCACTCGCATGCCCGTTCAAAGTCGCGGCAGACCAGCCATACTGCCGGATTCCACCAGTGCAGGATCACTGCCAGTCTGAGCAGTATCTTCCAAAATACGTCAAACCTTCTGATATGGGCTATTTCATGATTTAACACCATCTCCGCTTCCGGACTCTCTGCAGCTGCAGCACATAGTATCACAGGCCGGAACAAGCCAAAGGTCACATTCGCCCAGTCATGCAATGTATAATATACCCTAACCTCCTGCGTCATTCTGCACGGTCCTATTCTTCTCCCAACCTCTACCACCTCCTGTTTCATATTTATATTATTGGTACAACCTGTAACGGATTTCTTTGTCTCAATGTAATGATATAACTCCGTCAGTAAGAAGAAGACCGCCACAAGCACCCACACCGTTACCACTGCCATCTGTATTTTCATATGATGATTGATATATACCAAACCATCTACATACGCGATACGATACGACCTGCGTCCAAATATATTGATATCCCCGTCTTTTATGAGTCTGAACCCGATGAGATTCACCAGAATATCCTGATACCACTTCCTGAGAAACGGCAGCGGTATCAGGTAATACAGGACAGAGATCCTGAGCAGGAGATACTGCATTCCCGCGGGAATCCCGCCCTTCATCAGATATCTGAGCAATATGCAGCTGCAAGCCGACGTTGTCCCTGATAAAGACATGACCAACAGATATTCCATAACCGCTCCTTATATTCAAAAATGATCCAATATGTTTATTAAAGCTTCCGCCTCTTTTTTATCGATTGTATTCTTCTTTGCAAAAGCCGCTACAAAATTACTCAGCTTTCCGCCATACATCGAATCAATGGACTCTTTCATCTGCATGAGATGATATTCTTCCTTGCTGTATGCGGCTTTTACCATTCTGTTTTCCCTTTCTACCAGCCCCTTTTTCTCCAGTCTCTCCAAAAAGGTATTGAGGGTCTGCCTTTTCCACTCTTTGCCATCCTCCACGAAGAGGGCGAGCAATGCGGACTGCCTGATACTCTCCGTCTGCTCCCACAGCTTTTCCATAACCTCGCTTTCCGCATCTGACATAGAATAATTTCTCACACCTTTATTCCCTTTTTCCATTTTGTCCTCATCTCCTATTATTATTGACTATATATTTGTAGTCATTATAAGTATACACGTTTTTGTACCTGCAGTCAACAGAACATTCCGATCAACACCTCAACTTTATGATCATACACAAACTCCATTTTCCCTCTTGACAATTGCTGTCTACTATTGTAAACTATAATTGTCTACATAAGTAGTCTCCTATATTCTTTTAAGTGCAGGGGCGATTCATTTCCAAAAATATTTCAAAGCTGCTTGTAGACATATCATATCGACAGAATGGAGGATTCATATGAAACCAAAATTAACCGTATCGGACTCGGAGCTTGCGATCCTCGAAGTCCTCTGGTCAGCGGGAAGCGCGCTGAATGCAGGAGAGATCCGCAACGCCCTGAACGATCACAAAGACTGGGAGCGCACCACCGTCCTGACACTGATCCAGCGTCTTGTGAAGAAAGGCGCGCTCCTGCAGGAAAAGCGCGAAGTTTTCTATTATACACCCTGTATCGCACGTGAAGAATACATCCGCACAGAGACGAAAAATTTTATCGAAAAATTTTTTAAAGGGAGCTCCAAAAATCTGGCGGCAGCACTGGTTGACAGCGATGCCCTGACCAAAAAGGACATCAAGGAGCTCCGGGATTACTTTAACCAGAACCTATGAATCCTGATCTTCAAATGGAGGGATTGCTATGCATGAATTTATAACCGGACAGCTGTTTTCAGTCGTGCTGTCCCTGTCCCTATCCGGGGCTTTGACCGGAATCCTGATCGCGGTCGTGCGTCCCCTGACAGGAAGATACTTTTCGAAAAAGTGGAATTATTATATCTGGCTGCTCGTCGTCGCACGGCTGCTGATCCCGTTTCACTTTGAAGCCGGTTTTCCGGGACTGCCGAATATCCATGCCCCTGCCAGCACACATAACACTATGGCAGAGTCCGACAACATGATTCGAAACAATGGCAGACTGGCACAGCCTGACAGTGCAATTTCAGACGGCGATATGCTGACACGTTCTGACAGTTCGATCCCAGACAGCGATAATCTGGCACAGACCGACAGCATGATCCAGCGTGAAAACGAAAAACAGATTGACCGCGTGAAGGCAGGCATGTGGACTGTCGCCGCATATATATGGCTTCTCGGTGCTGTTCTGACGCTCCTGGTAAAGCTCCTGCGCTACTTCCGCTTTCAGAAAGGACTCAAAAAAAGCTGCGCGCGCATCTGCGACAGCCAGATCCTGATCCAGGAGAACGTGTTCTGCTCCAGACTGCAGATCTCAAAAGTACCTGCTGTCTGCGAGAGCGCTTCCGTGCACAGCCCCATGACGATCGGACTCCGGAAACCTGTGATCTTCCTTCCGAAAACCATCTCCTGCGGTGATGCAGCCGTGACTTCCTGCATGTCAGACAGCCAGATCCGATGCGGCTCCTACAGCAGGGAGCAGTTACAGCTGATCCTTCACCACGAGCTGATCCATGTAGCGCGAAGAGATCTGCTGTACAAATGGGTGTATGAATTGCTGCTCTGCGTTCACTGGTTCAACCCGGCCCTGCATCTCATCGGCAGGCAGATCAGCAAGGACTGCGAGCTCTCCTGCGACGAGGCAGTACTCCCGGAGCTCACAGCGTATGGCAGACAGCTGTACGGAAACCTCCTGTTAGATACCGCCGAACAGCAGCTCTCCTGCAGGCAGAACGCATTCTCCACCACGCTGCTGGAGAACAGGAAGGATTTGCAGAAACGCCTAGACGGCATTCTGCGCTACAAAAGATCCACACGCTTCCGGATCGCACTCTCCGCATGCGTGCTCGCGGCCATGCTGACATTATCCGCGTGCAGCCCGGTATGGATCGCAGGAAGTGATCCCGGCAGGAATCCGCACACTGATTTCGTAGACAGCTCTGCCGACAACTCCAATTCGGTCAGATCTGCAGGCAGCTCCGGCGATTCCGACACACCATGGAGTTACTCTGACAGTTTAAAGCCCGACCGTTCCAGCGATGCATGGAAAGTCTACGACAATGACGAGATGCTCGCCGGAAAAGACATTTCGGATACATGGTACGCCTCTGTCTGCTCGGGAGGTGAACAGAGTTTTCTGGCGACGAGTTTTGTCTTATTCGGTTCGGATTCATTCGTCATCGCCTACGCAGACCGCGATATCGATGTACAGATAAGCTCCTCCTTTGAGATCCAGGAGGGAAAATTCAAGATCATTCATGTCGCACCGGACAACAGCGTCGTGACCCTGAACGATACCGGTGCGGACACGACCTCAACTGTCACGATGAAAAAGGGCCGGAATGTCCTCAAGATGGTGGGACAGGGCGGAAAGGTCGCGCATATCAAACTTGATTATTCCGACATCGTACGATCAGACTTTGTAAACGTATTCTTTTCCGAGGCCAAAGAATACGTCTATCAGGTAAAAAACGGACTTGCGCCCGCCGAGAAAGAGCAGATCATCAACGCATTATACGATGTGGACGAGGAGGACGCCAGCGAACTGTTCCATATCCTGCTGACCAGCCAAACCTCCTTCACTGACGATGAACTCTGTGCCTTCCTCATCTACTCCGACGACGCACTGTCAGGCAGATATCTGACCGACGCACTCCGGGACAGGACCATCTCCCCCCTGAGTGCAGACGCCGTCTCAGCGATCATGCCCTACCTGGAAGACGGATACCGGGCGGAAGTGCTCATGCAGCTCCCTGAGGAGGATTTTTACGAAGTCTTCTCAGAAAACATCTTCTATCTGGACAGCAGCGAGATCGACGCGTGTCTGACCTTTTACATAGACAGGGGCGGCACACTGACCTACACCATGTATGACGAGCTCTCTCCCTATCTGGACGAGCGCACTACAGCGAAGCTTGACAAAGCACTGCAGAAGACGGACTGACGCAAATAGATCAGGCAGGCGGATAAACCGCCTGCCTGATCTATTATGCAAACAGCGCCTCAAACTCGTCCCTGCCGATCTTCTCCTTCTCCAGCAGAAGCTCCGCGCAGGCATGAAGTACGCCCTCATTTTTCATGATGATATCCTTTGCCTTCCTGTAGCAGTCGTCCACGATCGCCTTCACCTCGATATCGATCTCGCCCGCCACCGCCTCAGAATGGCTTCTCGTGTGTGCCAGATCGCGCCCGATGAACACTTCGTTGTCATCCTCGTCATAGTTGATGACGCCGATGTTGTCGGAAAAACCGTACTTCGTCACCATGGCTCTCGCCACCTTGGTCGCCTTCTTGATATCGCTCGATGCCCCAGTCGTCACATCGTCAAAGATGATCTCCTCCGCGATCCGCCCGCCAAGCGATACCATGATGTCCTGCAGCATCCTGCCCTTTGTATTGAACATCTCATCCCGCTCGGGAAGCGGCATCGTATACCCCGCGGCGCCAAGTCCCGTCGGTATGATCGACACTGTGTAGACCGGCCCCACATCGGGAAGCACATGGAACAGGATCGCATGACCCGCCTCGTGATACGCCGTGATCTTCTTCTCCTTCTCGGATATGATGCGGCTCTTCTTCTCCGCACCGATCCCCACCTTGATAAAGGATCTTCTGATGTCATCCTGCTTGATAAGGAACGGTTTTCTTTGGCGGCCTGTATCGCCGATTCATTCAGAAGATTTTCGAGATCAG
>VSNO01000114.1 GCA_009774375.1 Lachnospiraceae bacterium | reverse complement strand
TTCTATAATAGACTCTAACGTTCTGCAAAAATATATTTTTGCAATAGGAGGCCATATGTATGATTCAATTGTATGACAAAAATCTATGCAGGGTGGAAACTTCACAGGGCACCATGACGCTGTCCGGCATTTTCATCCCCTTTTTTCTCGAAATGTTCCTGATGAACTTTATGGGCACTGTCAACACCTTCATGCTCTCTTTTTTCTCGGATGACGCGGTGGCGGCTGTCGGCACTGCCAGCCAGTTCTCCGGCATGATCGCGACCTTTTATGCCGTGATCGGGACAGGCGCTTCCATCGTCATCAGCCACAATCTCGGTGCCGGACAGAATCAGGCAGGGGAGTGCACTTCTCCCCTGTACATAAAACAGGCGTCAGACGCTGCCGTCTCCGCCCTGATCTTCGGCGCCCTGTTCAGCCTTGTCGTGAGTGCGGCCACAGCCGCCCTTGCAAGACCTTTTATGACGCTCATGCACATTGAGGGCGACGTTCTGGACAACGCAGAAATCTATTTCAGAATCTGCATGCGTTTTTCTTTTCTCGGAGCGCTCTTTTCCATCATTTCCGCGATTTTCAAAAGCTATGGAAAACCGCGGATTTCCGTAAGCGTCTCCCTTGGCATGAACCTGCTCAATGCACTCTTAAATTACCTGGTCATATTCCGTCCGTTCAACTTCCCGCTCCGCGGCGTATCCGGCATTGCATGGTGCAATAACATCAGCCGAGCTGTGGGACTGCTTGTCATGTTTGTCCTGCTTCGCAGGCTGCTATTGGGAGCTGACTTTAGATTCGATCTCAGACACGGCTTTGCAGGCTGCCTGAAAATGATATTCCCCGTCCTGAAAGTAGGAATCCCCGGCGGTATCAGCTCCCTCTCCTACAACATTTCCCAGACGGTCACGACCTCCATCATCGCGATCGTGGGCATGACAGCCATCTCGACCAAAATATATGTGTCCGACCTGGTGTTCTATGTCTATGTCCTCGGGATGTCCCTTGGCCTGTCCACGTCCCTGATGATCGGCTGGCTGTCCGGCGCCGGAAAATTTGAACAGGCATACCGTCTGAACCTGCAGAATCTGAAGATAACGCTGGTATTGAACGTGACGCTCTCATTGTTTCTGTTTTTATACGGACGTCCGCTGCTGTCTCTTTTTACCAATGATCCCGAAATCATCAGAGCCGGAAGCACACTGCTTTTTCTGGATATTTTTGTAGAATTGTTCCGCGGCTTTAACCACATTGAGGAGAATTCCCTGCGGGGCGCGGGTGACGTCCTGTTCCCGATGGTGGTGTCCATCTGCTCCTGCTGGGTGATCAGTGTGCTTTTTTCCTACCTGCTGGGTGTCAGGGCGGGACTTGGCCTGAACGGGTGCTGGATCGCATTTGCGCTGGACGAAGCCTTCCGGGGCGTCAATTATTTCTTCCGCTGGCGTTCCCGCAAATGGACGAAAAAAGCGCTCTGTCATTAAAAGCAGTCTTAGCGTAATCCGCCGGACAGACGCCTGTGTACTTTTTAAATACCCTGCTAAAATAACTTTCATCCATAAAACCGACCTGCTCACTGATCTGTGAGATGCGCATGGAAGTCGTCGTGAGCAGTTCCCTGGCTCTCGCGATCCTCAGGCTGCAAAGGTACTGGAAAATCGGTCTGCCGACGCTCTGCCGGAACAGACGGTTCAGATAATCGAAATTCATATGAAACTGTCCTGCAAGCTGATCGCCCGTGATCTGCTCCTGATAAGAGGCCTGGAGATAATTCTGAACCGCGAGAACTTTCTGATAACTTCTTGCGCTGATCATTCCCGAACTCTCCAGTTCGGCAGACAGACATTGCCGGGATACAAACACCAGCAGCTGCAGAAGCCGGCATCCGCAGAGCGTTTTGTAATATTCCATATGGTCCCTGTTATTCAGCATGATCTCATACAGGCTGCGCGTCAGCGAAACCACTGCCTCGTCTGTCATATGGCAGTACTTGGGCAGCAGAAGGTCATAACCAGCCTCCTCCCCATATGGACAGGACCGCTCGCAGCAGCTGCCCCGGAGCGCCTCGCTGCGCACTCTGTACATCTGCTCGCGCAGCTGCTGTTCATCCGCTTCCGCCGCGCGGATATCCGCGTGCTGAAAATGGATATAAAAATATTCGCAGTAAGTTGCCCTTGTCCCCTCGTGCTGCCCCTCCGGACTCAAGATCAGAAAATCTCCCGGAACCAGATGATATGACACCCCGTCCTCCTCCAGTTCCATCACACCTTTCTTCACCATATAGATGATCCATTCATGCGGGATCCTTCTGCGATGCACATACGGCGGCTCGATGGTGGTCTCGTTCGCCAGCCGCACCCGGGGTATGCTCCTGCTGTCCACAATAAAATACATCCTATAGTCCTCCGGTAATATCCTGTCTCAATGCCTCCATGCACTGCTCCATATCCCTGCCGCACAGCGCCTCATAGATCCTGCTGTGCGGAACCGCATTCACTTTTGTGTCCAGTGTCTTCTGGTCACGCCACCAGTGTCTGGCATAGATGCGCTTCTGAATCTGAAGAACCTCCCCCAGAAGACGATTTAAGATCTTATTCTCTCCACAGGAGGCAAGCAGCAGGTGAAATTCCTCATTGAAATTCAGCATTTCCCAGATACTCATGTCACTGGCGGCGCAGGAGCGCTCGATCTGCTCCTGCAGCCTGTCCAGATGACACCTTGAAAATTGAGCAAAGCCGGACTGCAGCGCTTCGGTTTCCAGCATGAGCCGCATGCTTACCACATCCTTCTCGTCCTTCTCCGTCAGCCGGACTACGACATAGCCATAGCGCGGGATGATCTCGAGAACGCCCTCGCTGCACAGCCGTATCAGTGCCTCCCGCACAGGCGCCTTGCTCACCCCGAACGTGCAGGATGCCGGAAACGCCCCGCCATCTCCTGCAGATCGATGGAACCGTATTCCCGCATCACTTTTGGCATGTCTGCCATCGAGGCGCCCATATGGATATAATCCATGATACCCATGGCGTCCATCGGCTTCTCTGCTGGAATCTCACATTTTGCCGCATATCTGACATGCTCTGTAAATTTCCTGATTTCAGTTTCATCTTCCGGGGATAAACGGAGCAGCTCTGTTTCTGTCCGCTCTAAGTCTTTCCACAATGTAACCTTATAGTCCCCTGTGATGCTTGTGTAAAAGCGGTCACTGTCCACAAACTCCGAATCTTTCTCCAATGCTCCCACCGTTTCCCACACTTTACAGAGCGCCGTTCCTTTCTTCGTTCCGGTGAGCCAGTGAATGCAGTTGTCAATATGGCAGCCCTTCCGGTTCCATCCCATGCACTGACCGCCAGCCACAAGATTTTTTTCGAAGATTTCCACATCATACCCTGCCAATTTTCCATAAATTCCCGCGGACAGTCCCGCAATACCGCCGCCCACGATCACAATTTTCTTTTTTCCCTCACGCATTGTTCTCATCCTCACTTTTTAGCATCGCTACAATCCAGTCTGCTTCCGGCAGCGGGATTTCGGGATGCAGGGCATACTGTTCCATCATTCCATGAACTGCGCACCAGTACATATTGGACAATGCCATCGCATCTCCCCTCCGGATACTTCCATCCCGCTGCCCCTCTTCCACCCTGCCCTGGCTGTATGTAATCGTATCTACAGATGCCGCCAGATTCCGGAGCCTTTCCGGTATTTCCTCAGCCCGCACCACATGCCCCATAAACACAAACATTTTCGCGATAAAAGGATTTTTCTCCACCTGCAAAAACAGCATCGTGGTAAACTGACTGAAAAAGTCCAGGCCGTTCTCCGCCTCGATCTGCATCGGCATGCGCATCCCTTCCAGCCCGATGTTGATCAGTTCCTCGAGCAGTATTTCTTTTGTGGGAAAGTAATGAAACAGCAGACCTTCGCTGATGTCTGCCCTCTTAGAGATCTGGCTTGTCTTTGTACCATAATATCCACGTTCCACGAACAGGTCGAGTGTGGCCTGGATGATCTGCCATTTCCGGGCTTCCTTTTGTTCCTTCCTTGTCATATCGCATCTCCTCCAACAGATGAATACAGCGTAACACAGACAGCAGAAAATTGACAGAGTGATTTACTCAACGAAAAAACCGGAGAACGACACAGTTTCACACTGCGCCGTTCTCCGGATCCTGTCACGAAACATCCTTATCCTTCAATCGCAATATACCTGTTTTCTTCAACTTCCGGCTTTTTATCTTCCATCTTGGGAATACCCAGCTTCAATACCCCGCTTTCATACTTCGCATGGATATCTTCCTGCTTTACCGCTTCCCCGACATAGAAAGATCTGCTCATGCTGCCCGCATAACGCTCGCGGCGGACAAACTTCCCGCTCTTCTTGTCTTTCTCGTCTTTGTCAAGCCCCTTTGCCGCAGTGATGACAAGATATCCATCCTTTAGCTCCAGGGAAAGCTCATCTTTCTTAAAGCCGGGCAGATCGATGTCCACTTCGTAATGGTCATCGTGCTCCTGCACGTCTGTTTTCATCATGTTCGCCGCATGACGGCCATACAGTTTTCTCTGCGCTTTCTGCATTGCCTTGTCGTCAAATACCGGGAAGTCAAAGAAATCATCAAAGAAATCGTCAAATAAGTTTTCTCCAAAAATACTAGGTGTCATCATAAGTCATCTCTCCTTTTCTATTGTAAATATTTATTCAACAGAACTAAGAATATTGAAAAAGCAATCTTCTAAGCAGTTTGTTTTTTCTGTCCCCTTTGTTCTATATGTGTTATAACACTCATGCATTTATCCGTCAATAGAAAAAACAGATTTTTTTGTGAACTTTCTGTGTCCACTATTTTTTGTTTACAGCACCTTTTTGTTGTCCGCTCCAGACGTGGTCACAATAACCTTCTCCGGCGTGATGATCAGCGCCCCCCTGGCAGCAGCCGCACCTCCAAACATCTTTTCTTCACCGAATGATCTTGTTTGCGTCTCAGCCACTCCTCAAACCGGTGTTCAAAAACTGTTTCCTCCGCTGTCCCGGGCTTTGGAAGTACAACCATCCGTTTCTCCCATGACGATAAATAAACCGCGTTGGAGAGCAGAAGGCTTTTTCTTCCCTCGCTCCCTGCCGCAATGCATTTTCCTTTGCCCATACATTCGTCTGCAAAGCTCTGCAGGATCTTCTGATACGCATTTTCCTCTCTGTCCGGGTTCAGTTCTGTCCATGTACCATTGATCTTTCTAAAAAGATCCGTGGAACTTTTGCGGTATTCCGCCTCCTTCAGCCCCAGCTCACCGAATAGTTCTCCGATCCGTATCGTTCCGTTTTCACATACGATTTTCGCTTCCTCCATGGAAATCTCAAGACGGTTGATGCCCGGCGCATCCCCAGTTGACGCGACGAGCGTTCCGGTTGCGCCATTTTCCCACTCAAAATAGATCGTCACATCATCCTCAACCTCAATATCGTGGAAATGCCCTTCCTTACAAAAGCCCTGCACATTCTGCGGCATTCCACAGATCCATTGGAGGAGATCCAGATTATGCGGACACTGGTTTAACAAAATGCCGCCGCCATCTTTTGCCCATGTTGCGTGCCACGAGCTTGCGGTATAGTACTGCTCCGGTCTGTACCAGTCTGTTGCCACCCAGTTTACCCGCTTCAGCGCACCGTATTTTCCGCTGCGGACCAGTTCATACAACTGCCTGTGTACAGGAAGTGCGCGCTGGTTAAAAATCATGCCAAAAACCTTTCCCGACTGCTCTGCCGCTTCCTCCATGTGCCTTGCCTGTCTGCTGTATACTCCCGATGGCTTGTCACTCAGCACATGCAGGCCGTTGCGAAACGCCCTGACCGCCGCTTCCTCATGGGCATAGTGCGGCGTCGCGATCACGACTGCATCAATCTCCAGCGCTCCGCTTTCCACTGCATCAAACAATGCATCTCCCGTCTCATAGACAGGCACGCCTGATTGAATGGAAGGAAGAAGCATTTCCCTGTAATCTCCCCTGACTCTTGTGATGGCGCCAAGCTCCATCCCCTTTATCATGCCATCCTGAATGAACGAAGCGTACTTGCTGCCCATATTTCCCACACCGATTATTGCTGTTTTCATCCCGTATCCTCCTCGTATAAATGTTAAACCATAACAACATTTTAAAGGCATTTTGTCTATTATAGCAATAATGAGCAGCTAAAAAATAATTTTTTTCAGAATACCCTCTCGTCGGTCTGTCTGCACTTCACTCGAGCATCCACACGCGCATCTGCGTCTCCCCGCGGTTTGCCCACGCATAGTACGGTATGGCTGTCAGTACCGCTTCCTCTCTTACCGGGGGCTTCTCGCTGTACAGCGCTTCGCTTCCGACCATGCGGCAGCCTTCTATTTTCAGCAGGGTATTTCCTTTCAGTATCCCTTCCTCGCAGACATAAGGCGTCACCGCGGCCTCCCTCGGGATCCGCAGGCTCTGGATCAGCTCCCCGTTGTCCACGCCCTCAAAACAGTACACGACCGGGCCGCGCATCAGCGCCACACAGCCAGCGTCCTCGCGCACCCTCTGGTTGGCGTACACCCTGCGCACCTCCATCGGAAACCGGATCGCGACCTGATCGCCGTCCGCCCACTTTCTCCTGATATACACATACCCTTTTTGCAGGATCTCCTGCGCATTGATCCGCTCTCCATTGACTGTCAGACAGGTTTCCTCCTGCCCGAGATCCACATAGTACGGAACATGGATCGCCAGTGTAAACTCCTGCCCGGTTACGGGCTTAACCGTATACACAGCCTCCCCCTCCCACGGATAGCGCGTCTCTATTGTGATCTCCGCTTTCTCCAGCTTCGCTGTCTGCCCGATCATCAGATGTGAGTAGATCGTGGAGCCGCTCTCGTCCCAGCAGTATTTCCCCAGCGAGGTGATCATCCTGACCAGATTCGGAGGGCAGCATGCGCAGGCGTACCATCCCGGTCTCACGGGCAGCGCGTGTTTGTATCCGAAGAGCTTTCCCGACGCACCCGGCTCGCACTCCAGCGGATTGACATAGAAATACCGTTTTCCATCCAGCTGCATGCCGCTGACGGTGCTGTTGTAAAGCTCCTTCTCCATGATATCCGCGTATGCCCCGTCTGTCTCCATCTCCAGCATGCGGTGCGCGAAAAAGACCATCGCGATGGACACGCAGGTTTCCGCGTATGCCATGTCGTTTGGCAGTTCGTACTCATTGGAGAATGCCTCCCCCTCGGGATTTCCGCCGATCCCGCCGGTAATGTACAATTTCCGGTTTACAATGTTCTCCCACAGCGTCCTGCACGCCTGATACAGCCGCTCATCCCCGTCAGTGCGCGCCAGGTCAGCCATGGCCGTGTACATGTACAGTGCGCGCACAGCGTGGCCGACGGCCTCCTTCTGGTCATAGATCGTCGCATGCGCCTGGTTGTAGGACACGTCCAGCTGGTCCAGGCTGTACTGCCCCCAGTGCTGCCAGCCTCTCTTTACTTTTTCCTGATAAAAGTAATCCGGATCCTTTCCGCGCTCCTCCAGAAAATACCGCGCCATGTCCTTATACTTTTCTTTTCCTGTGGTATGGTAGAGCTTCATCAGCCCGATCTCCACCTCCTGATGTCCGGGAAATCCGTGCTCTTTTCCCTCCTCCGGGCCAAACCTGTCTATGATGGCGTCCGCCAGACGTTCCACCACATGCAGCAGCTGATCCTTCCCTGTCACGTCATAGTAGGCGACAGCCGCCTCCATCATATGGCCGGCACAGTAGAGCTCGTGGCACTCGTGCAGGTTCTGCCAGCGGTGTTCCGGCTCCTTGATGATAAAATAAGTGTCCAGATACCCGTCCGGCTGCTGTGCCTTCCCTATGATCTCAATGATCTCGTCCGCCCGCGCCTCCAGAGCGGCATCCGGTCTGACTGCCAGGGAGAAGGCAGCGCCCTCCAGCCATTTCGCCACATCGCTGTCCTGAAACACCATCCCATAAAACTCGCCGGTCTTTAACCCCGCAGCAATGCGGAAATTCTCAATGGCATGGCTTTTCTCCACGCCGGGAATCTCATCGTTGAGCACCTTCTCCTGGAAGGGGATCACGACGTCGATCACTTTTTCCTGCATCCGTGACCAGAATGCGTCTGCTATGTTTACCTGGCTGCTGCGAATTTCCTTTACTTTTTCTCTCATCTCTGTCCTCCATCTGAAAAATGATTTAAGTGCACAAATATCAAGATATTTGCCGGAAGAAATTGCCTCGTTTCATAAATTATGATATCATTTTTATTAGATTTCACAACCTACAATTTTCAATGAAAGGTGGACATATCCCAGATGTTGTATCTTGTATCCGACGCTTCCCGGCCCGTATCCTTTTCCGCCGCAGGCAATCTCACAAACGATGACCAGTTCCTGCACCCGAAACGCACCCAGGACTCCTATGAGCTGATCTCCGTGATCAAGGGTGTGCTGCACATCCAGTCCGGCACACAGAGCTACCATCTCGCCCCCGGCCAGTTCGTCCTCCTGTTTCCGGGCGAATGCCATTTCGGTACGCAGCCATCCGAGGGGGAGCTTTCCTTTTACTGGACGCACTTTTATCTCCGCTCCGAAGACGCCGCCATATACGATGAACAGCAGACCGCCGCTTTCATATATGATCCCCCCTGCTATATCCTTCCCGAGACCGGTACTTTCTCCGCAAACAGCCAGGTCAATCTTCTCTTTGTACAGCTGCTCAACCTTTCAAAGCGGCTCGGCCACTTTTCCGCCATGCAGTGCAGCTATGCCCAGAGTACCCTGCTGCTCGAGCTGACAAACGAATGCTTCTTCCGCCATCACATGATGCAGCAGGATCAGGAGATCCCCCTTGGCATCGTGAACCTTATGGAATGGCTGCAGCTCAACTACGACACTTCGCTATCTGTCAGCAGTATCGCCGAAAAATTTGGCTACCACCCGTCCTATCTGTCCGCCGTCTTCAAGCGTTACAGCGGATATACCATCACCGAGTACCTGAACCGGCAGCGCATGCAGGCCGCAAAAAAATTTCTCACCACAATGCCCCAGCTTCCCCTTGCCGAGATCAGCGGGCTGGTTGGCATTTCTGATGAGAAATATTTTATGCGCCTGTTTAAACGCTATGAGGGCGTCACCCCCACCCTGTACCGCGAAACGTTTTCCCGCGGCGAGAAGAACCGCATATAAGCCCGTAGAGCGTGTTTGGAAATCCCTTTCATTCTGAAAACTGCATCCTCGCCGCCTCAAACAGGTTGTGAAGATAAGGATACTCCCATTGATCCACACCCACGTTGGGACCCGTGTCACCGCCCCAGCCCATGCCCGGCTCGCCGCCGTAATCAGTAAAGCTGGCCGCCACATAGCGGACGGTATTCACCAGCACATCGTTCGGCTCCTGCTCACGCACGCCGATCACTTCCGCCATATTGGCTTTGCCAAATCTGAAGAAATCCACATACTCTATGATCTCTTCCCCCGTGTCATACTCGAAGGCGTAACCGTACAGGCCGCTGCCATCCTCCATATGATACTTTTCAAAAGTAAGGTTCGACACCCTTCCCGGACAAAGCTCTTCGCTGCACCGGACCGCCTCCGCCTGAAACGCCTCCCAATCCGCCGGTTCACGGAAGGGATCTTCCCCCACGGGATTCGTTACCGGCAGACGATGGATCTGGTTCTCTTCCTCCCATGACGCATACGTCACATCGCTGCTCAGAAAATAATAGGCAAACCCGTCTGGCTGTTCAATCTGGAAACTTCCCTCGGAGCGCAGGCCGCCCCTTGAAAACGGGTCTTTGCGGATATAGAAAAACTCCGGCACAAACACCGTCTCCCCTATTAACAGTTGATCCGGATCCTTTGGTGCATCCGCGTCCCGCACGATCGCCGTCCACCTTCCGATCTGGCATGTCCTGCTATCAGCATATCCATCGGGCCGATCGGTGTCCCTCCTCTTTCCAGCTCTGCCCTGATCTTACCATATTCTTCCGCAGCATGCGCATGAAACTCCAAAATGGTGAGCGGTGAAAGGAACAGGGACACCGCATGCAGATATTTGTGTCCAACATGAATTTCATAATCCATCCCGCTCCTGCAAAATATTTTCCCCACGGCCATCACTCATAAAATCCTCGGAGAATAGATTCAGACTGCTTAAAAGTCCTGACCATTTGTTATCCTTCGGCATCAGTATGACAATATCACCAATCTTGTTTACCGCCACTTCGCCACCGCTGAACCTGCATTCTTTTGGAAGCCTGACTGCCTGGCTCCTTCCATTTTCAAACAATTTTGCCGTCATCATATCCGCATACCTCCTTATGGTTTTAGTATATACCACGATATATACTAAGTCAAAGCTGACATAAGTTTATAAACTCAAAACCTTTCATGTTTCCAACACTACCGCCTTTGCCGCCTCCTCGCGCTGTCTGCAGGTTTCCGCCCAGCCTGGCAGTTTCGCAAGCTCCTCCGACAGTCCCTGCATTTTCCCCGGATTCGCTTTTTCCGTTCATTTCTGATATACACTAAACCACCGGTTTCTTTATGTCAAGCAGACCTGTGAACTGTAACAACCTGTTAGATTCCCGGAATCTATCTTTTCAATACCCATTGCGTATATTTCCAACTTATATTATAATAGAATAAAAGCTTGTTCATCACCATTGTCTTATCTGCTGCCAATGCATCCCCAAGCGGTACGTTTTTGAAAATTGATACATTGGCGAGGAAGCATGAATGGATGACCGAATATTGATATTGAATAATTGGCAGGTATACTGCTTATTAAAAAACAACGCGGGATAACCAAGACCGCACAAATTATTAATTTTGGAGGTGTCGGATGACAAAAAGAAAAACTACAAATACGAAAAAGAATAAAACGGTCAAACCTACCCAAAAGGAAAAGACTCTGTCGACGGCAGTCAATGCAGAATCTGAAGATCAGTCTGTAGAAGAGAGCCCGGCCAAAACTGCCAGCACAGAGAACGCCCAAAAAACCAAAGCTGTAAAAGAGCCCAGGAAGGAGCCCTTAAAAGCCGAGGCCGTCGAAGAGACTATACCGGAAGAGCCAGTGCCAGAGGTGTACACGACACCCAGAAGAAGTGTCGCATTTATCGGTTCAGAATGTTATCCATTTGTAAAGACCGGCGGTCTGGGCGACGTTATGTACGCCCTCCCGAAAGCGCTGATCAAACAGAACTGCGATGTGAAAGTGATCCTTCCGTGCTACAAATGTATCCCCCAGGAATATCAGGAGAAAATGGTATACAAGGGATCCTTCCAGATGGATCTGTGCGCCGACGGCAGATCATTTTATGTGGGGATCATGGAATATGTCTGGGACGGTGTCGTGTATGATTTCATTGACAATGAAGAATTTTTTACCACCGGAAATCCATACACGAATCTGATCGATGACATTCCGAAATACTGCTACTTCTCAAAAGCAGCGCTGGCGGCACTGAACTATATGGACTGGATCCCTGATATCATTCACTGCCATGACTGGCAGGCGGCGCTGGTTCCTGTGTATCTGAGGATCAAGTTCGTGGATACAAAGCTTACCTCCGCAAAAACGATCCTGACGATCCACAACCTGCGGTTCCAGGGCATCTACAATATTCCTACGATCCGCTACTGGTCCGGACTGCCGGATTATGTATTTAACAAAGATGCCCTGAAGACAGGCTATGAAGACGCCAATATGTTAAAAGGCGGTCTTACCTATACAAATATCATTACGACGGTCAGCAATACATATGCAGGGGAGATCCAGAATTCATACTACGGCGAGACACTGGACGCCCATCTGAGATATCATTCCAATAAGCTGCGAGGCATTGTCAACGGTATCGACTATGATATCTGGAACTCCTTTACGGATGACAGGCTGTACGTAAACTATGATATCACCAATGTGCTGGAAAAGAAAAAGGAAAACAAGCGCAGACTGCAGGAAGAACTCGGACTGGCCCAGGATGACCACAAGTTTGTAATCGGCCTGATCTCCCGCCTGACAGACCAGAAAGGACTGGATCTGGTCAATTCTATCATGACACAGATCATGGATGAGCACACACAGGTTGTCGTACTTGGATCCGGGGATAGCAGATATGAGGATTCCTTCCGGTATTATGAATATGCTTACAAGGGAAATGTATGTTCCAATATCATGTACGACGAGACGCGGGCTCACCGGATCTATGCGGGGGCAGATGCCCTGCTGGTGCCTTCCCAGTTTGAGCCTTGCGGGCTGACACAGCTGATCGCCATGCATTATGGCACGATACCGATCGTCCGTGAGACTGGCGGCCTGAAAGATACCGTAGAACCGTATAACATGTTCTCCAATATGGGAAATGGTTTTACCTTTGACCGCTACGATGCCGGCCTGCTGCTGGATGCCATTAACAGGGCGAAAAGCCTGTATTTCTTAAACCGCTGGTGCTGGGATGAGATGGTTCAAAGAGATATGGATAAGAATCTGTCCTGGGATAATTCTGCAAAACAATATAAAGACCTGTATCTGGACCTGACCCGATAAAGATCAGTCATCAGGACTCTTGCCAAAACACAGGCGCATGGATCGTAAGCTATACACTCCATGCGCCTTGTATATGCGTTCCACAGTCTTTTCCTGCCTCATAATGAATGCTCCGGCTGTGTTCTTACTTGTGACACTCAGTGGAGCGGATCCAATACAACCGCATGGACTGCCTCGATCAGATTGACCACGCTGCTCCTCGCTGTAAATGCCACCGGCTCCCCGTCCACCGCTGCAATGCAGCTGTTTCCATCATAGCGGTACAGCTGTATCCGAACCTCCGGATGATCCTCATTGTCAACCCACCTTTGGTTCTTTCCTTAGAAATTATCCGCTCTCATTGCTTAAATCTTCTTCCACTATCTTTCGTATGGCATCCATATTCGGTAAAATAGAATCAAACAAACTTTTTTACTTTATCTAAAAGTTTGCTCAATCCCCATACTTCTAACATAATCAATCCATTCATAAATATCTTCAATATCGTATCTGTACTGTCCATGTTCGTCCTTTGCTTTTTTTAATGCCAGTGTCATAAGTGCATACTCATTTTCCAGTAATGTATCAAACACTCCCTGATCATCTGTATTAACTGACACACTTAAAGACATATCTTTTTCCGGACTTCCCAGTTTTCTTGAGTTAAATCTTAATATAGGGTGTTCATCATATTTCATGATCGTTCCTATAAGATAATTTGATGATGGATTTGTTTCTATGCCTATACCGTTCATAACCAGTTGATGAATCATGCTGTCCTGAAGCTGTTTCACCACATCAGCATATCTTCTGTCTACTTTTTGAATGATTATTTCATTTCCACATTCCCTAACTTTTTTATCAAAATGATATGCATGGTATATTTTTCTTATATCATCTATCTTCCTTAAATTGTCAATATCTTTTATTTGATGATCAAACCCATATCTCTCGTATTTGACCGCTGCATTATCATTTATTTTAACCGTTTGCTCAATATCATCTGAAAACAGCAAATACAACTCCGGCTTGTCTCCTCTCAGTTTCCAGCTCTGATAGTATTCCAACATGGATATATCATGGCCTATAACATGATGATAAAGCTCTTTATATAACCCGTAAAATGTACCCTCCAATTCCGTTCTCAGGCTTTTATCAACATGAATGCCACATTCATCTGCCCTGCATAAAAGCCAGACAATATTATCAAGTACCCTCTGCTTTTCCATCGCCAGTGTTTTTCCCTTATAGCAGTAATATGTATAGGGATCAACTCCAAGAGCAAGACCATGACCGATTCTGCTCCCTCTGCCCAGTCCGCAGAAAAGCAGCACTTCATCAACCGCCCTGATTCCATCCACGATATCCAAAAAATCTTCTCCCACATGATATGTGGTATGAAGTTTCGTCATAATCTTCTGGATCCGATTATTATTGACATCCTCACTCTCAAACATAATATCTGACAAATACCGAAAACTCTGTGCAAAAACTTCCGGTCTGCAGTTAATCTCATTTGCACATGCATCAATTCCCTTGATGTATTTGTTTACGTTTGTTCCACTCATCAATAGTTTCGCTATACTTTCTGACTTTACTCTGACAGAGTTCCGCAACTTATAATGTCTGGGGCTGCTGTCTTGAAAAGCAACATCCTCCTTTTTAGGGAAATGCAGAATATATATGAGCTTATCATGGTTATTTTCATCCACAAATCCTATACTCCTGTCAATTTTCTTATACAATTTTGAAGGAGTTTCACTCGGGCATATCCGGGCTTCCAAAGACACCATATAGTCTTTTGACAACGATTCATTTACAGCCAGCCGAACCAGTTCTTTCTCATACATATGTATTCCTTCGATAAATGCTTCTTTCCGCACTTCATAATTACTGAAATTTGCAAATCCAACCTGTCTGTTTACCTGAATCAGTTCTCCCCTGAATTGTGTCCTGATAGATATGTATCTGTAAAAAATGTTACTTATTGTATCATCAAACTGTCCTGTTATTACTGCCTTAAAACATTCGTACAATAATTTCCGTTCGCCCGAGAGAAGGCGACAGTCATTATTATTTTTTAAATACATGTTTTTTTCAAAGGCATAGTCTAAAATATGTTTCTCATCTACTACTGCTCCATATATATGCTTCGCCAGTGTGATAATATCCTGAATATGAGAAAGCATTGCTTTAATGTCCAGTCCTTTGGTCATCCAGCTATATATCTTTTTTGTCCTTTTCATCAAGTATCCATCTTCTTTGATATGTGCAAAAAGAGCAATTCTATAAAATGCTGCTTCCTGGCACTCTTCATACAATGTAATATTTTGTTTTCTGATACCAATGATATCCCTACGCCGCATCTGCAATGTATCAGGAATTTTTTTAAAATCATGCCGCCTGTTCTCTATAATATTCATCAGACAGATCCAGTTAAGTTCAAATATTTTTGTTGAACCATTTAAATGAAAATGATTATCTGCTATGCCTTTTTTCAGTATATTATGCAGCCTCATATCATTACTTCGTATAATGGGGACCCATGCAAAATATTCTGAAGCAAATCCACTCCCCACATCATTGTCAGCCAGAAAAGCACATGTAAATAAATCCTGCCCCAGTTGAAAAGAAATCTCCCTCCAGCGTAGCATTTCATCAATTTTGCATTTTACTTCATTTCCATCATAGACCAGAACCTTTTTGGCAAAATCTAAAATCGTGGAGAACACATTGCCTTTCTTTACCATCTGTTCAAGATATATGTATTTATTCCTTATCTCGTCTTCCGAATTGAAGCTGAACACATCCTTGGCATACTGTAAATACAATTGCCTGTTTACCGTTTTGTAGTCATGATTTTCAGATATACAGTAATACGGTATTTTTTGAAACAATATTTCCATGTTTCCTCGTTCGGTATCCATCCTGCATCCCCTCATTACATATTCTTTTAAAGCCTGCTCTGTATCGCAGCCAAGCGTTTATAATCATTTCTCAACTCGTCTGATATCTTTGCATTTTTATCAGACAAATACAGATTCAAAACCTTTCCATATAAATCGC
>VSNO01000113.1 GCA_009774375.1 Lachnospiraceae bacterium | reverse complement strand
TTATTATACAAATCATACGGATTATATTTTATATGGCTTTTCTCAAATCCTAAATCCAAACATTTGTAATAAATTTCTTTATAATGCTTTGAAGATAAAATAATTATATAATGATTTCGATACATCTCCATTAATTTATAAGGCGGTAAAACTTTTTTCCCCGAAAATGTAATCTCTGATGTTTCCGCTTTTCCATCTACATAAATTATCTTTTCTATAACTTCCTTATTTAACAGCTTCAGTAGTTGTATAGTATCGTTTCCCACCCCATAAATAATAATATTTTGCTCTTTATTGATAAAATCTACAATCTCCAATATCCATAACAATCGATCTGTCAAAAAAGCATTTTGATTGCTCCTTGTTCCCACTTCTCTCTCCTGCAATATTTCTAAGTTATTCTTAATAAATTCATAAGAAGTTACAGGAAGCAGATTGTATAAATAGTCAATATTGTTTTCCAGTATAGCTTTTCTAACCGTTTTGCCACTTATTAATTCATTTCCAACTCTAAACCGAGGTATTTCGATCAACTCACATCCATAGTTCGGAAGTAGCTTTTTCATTTGCTCATTATACTGCTCAGTAATCCTATCTGTAGGCTCCGTCCCTACAAACCTTCTTTTAATATTCAAATAAGGAGCAATATATTTTGCAAATATCAAAACATCCTTTGACGCATCTATTTTTTTACCTTTGTCAATTTCTTTTGTAAAGTAATCATAAAATGTTTTATTAGATATAATAAAATTTCCGCTACCAACAACAATAGCATTTTTTATGTCTTTTGTTCCCTGAAGAACCATTTCGAAACGCTCTTTAAAAGAGAAAAAAGAAGCATCTTCTTCAACAACAAATATAAATAATCTATCTACCTTACTTGAAGCATATTCGACTAATTGCCTATGACCTATTGTATATGGATTTGCATTCATTACAATAGCTCCATTATTTCCAAATCGCATATATTTGGGAATCTTTAACCTTTTTAAATACATTTTAATTTCATATTCTGTATCAACCTGTAATTGTCCTTTCTCTGCAACACTCAACACTTGATTATCATTTATAATATTAACAGTATCATTATTTGGAATTATAATTTCCCTCATTATTGCTTCTGCAATTAACTTGCAGCCAGCTTTACTAGTATGTAGTGTACTACTTGTACATAGATTTTTTATTCCATCATATTGTTCGTAATCCTCTGTTAAATCATAATCTTTGTAGCTCAAACCAGTTCCTAAAAATATTACAATATCATTTTGGCAAATATTATACTCCATTATCTCATTCGGAAAATATGCACTATTTATTTTAATAATCTTGTATAAAATATTATATTTTTCCAATAATGAGTTTAAAATTTCGGCAATATAGCTTTCAGAAGGTGAATATCCAGTCACAATACATGGGCCAATTAAAAAAATGGTTCTCTCTATGTTTTCATCTCCAAGCTGTTTATTCTGACGTCTATTTGGAAACTTATCTAATACCTCAGCAAAATACTCTTCACACGAAAGATCTGTTATTCTCTTTAAATTACTTTCAATCTCGGACCTAATAATATCTTTTGATCCTTTTATCCATCGTTCCGTTAACATCAACTTACAAAATGGTCCATAAACGTTTTTTACTTCAGCTGGTACATTGATAATATATGCCTTAATGCCTTTCTGTCTTAATTTCATATAAATAGAAAAATCTATTCTATTAACAGGGGCGCAAACCTCTTCCCTATTAGCTGTCCATATTTCTTTGAACCATTTTTCAGGCTTTTCCAACAATACTGTTGCATCCTGATATTTGCAAAAAAATTTATCTATCTCATCCATCCTAAGTCCATTCACCCATTCGCGATCAGACCTTGTATCAATATTTTCCATTAACTTTTCTTGTGACGACAGCATATACAATCCTGTCCAATCAAGATTCGCATAATATTCATTACCTTTGAAAATGCAAAAAACTATATCCATATTCTCTGAAAACACTTTGCCGACTTCTGCTATTTTAATGTTCGTATACTGAACATTCAGACAACGACGAATTCTAATATCTATCAGCATTTATATTCCCTCCAGACGCAACCATAAAGCATTTTAGTACACACCAACTTCTTCAATGCTTTTATTCCATAATTTTCCAAAAATCCAATCGTTGTTTTCCTCACACTAAAAATCCTAGAAATAAAAGTAAAATGCGCTTCCCTAATACCGATATCACCTTATACAGTTCCTATATTCATTATCATCTTATCTGCTATTCTGTATCCTTGTGAGATGAATTAATTCTGTTTTCTCAATCTACCTACTCTTCAATTACCTATTTACAACACCTGCGCAGTCCACGCCCTCGACTTATACGGCACAGCTATTTCATCGCGATCCTTCAAAATATCTTCTATATTTTCCAGTATCCTCTGGAATCCTTCTTCACCAGCCTGTACACGAATGTCATTCACCGACCGCCAGATATTCATATAGCGCTCCTTTGACATCACTTCATCATGCCTGCATTCCATAAATATAAGATCATTAAAATGATCCTGCGTCTTCTGCACGATCATTTCCGTTGTCATCCCGCTTCCGGACGATACCCGCTTCATATTCGGAACCTCATGATAGATCATATCTTCTATTTTCATATGGAGATCACTCCGCTGTATGTCCCGCGGATTCCAGATCGCCGTAAAAAATCCACCCGGTCTTAATATACGTCTAAATTCCGCTGTTGCCGCATCCGTCCAGTGGAACGAAGAGCCCATCAGTACCCAGTCCACACAGTTGTCCGGAAGCCCCGTTACCTCTGCCGTCCCTGCTCTCCACTCAAAAGTATTCTTTTCTGAAAATAAATTGATACCTTCCTGTCTCATTGCATCGTTCGGTTCGACAGCATATCCCGTAAGTCCAATCTGTTCCAGATTCTCAGTCAGTTTCCCCGTTCCCGCTCCAACATCTGCCACCAAAATATCTCTTCCGAGTTTTGCTTTAATATAAGACTGAATGTAATTCAGCAAAACCAGCGAATACCCCGGTCTGTCCACATAAAATTTCGCTAATTTCGTAAAATCTCCGTGTTTCATTTTTTTCCCAACTTTCTATTTTAATATCCTTACTGTTTTCAGCAGCGCATCAATCTCCACAACCTCCGCATCCCGATACTTCTCAAACCGCTTCGCTCCAACCCCGATCACTGCTGGAATCCCAAGCTCTCCCGCACGGATCGCCATATGGGAATTCGCCCCGCCGTACATCGTAATCAAACCTCTGATGTCGTGCGCAAACACCCAGTCGTATCCTGGATCTGCACTCTCGATCATGACGACCTTCCCAGAGACATCATTCGTATCCACTATAGAATCAATCACCATCATCTCACCACAGACCTTTAAAGAAGTAATATAATTCGGCTCCGAATCCGGATAATAAAAACTTTCCACATCTTTGAGATCCAGGATAACTGGCGGAAGCGTGATCGCCTGCGTCATTCCATACCTTTTCTTTCCCTGCTGTATGGACGCCAGAAATCTTTCCTTTACATCCTCTGTGGAGACGTAAAGATCATAAATCGTCTGTATGCCAATGTAACTGCAGTCTTCTCTCGATATACCCATCGCATCCCCCATCTGACTGATCAGCTGGATCGCCCTGCTGAGATTTCTGGTAAATATGAACTTTCCATATTCGCGGCCCTTGATAACATGCCGCATAAAATCCATAATATCCAGCACATCATTTGTCAGACCATTTTCCTGCAATGCGTCTCTCAATTGATTCAACTGTTTCAGGGATAACCGAAACTTAGCCGCCCGCTTCTCTTCAACATCTGAAATCTTCGCTTTTGCCCCGCCATCTTCTCTCGTATTACTAAAATACAAATCCGGCGCTTCATCATATCTCAAAGAAGTAATGTCATACGTCCCCGGCCTTAAATGTCCATATTTTTTCAGGAAAGCCGCCCTTGAAAGCTCCTCCCTGTCCCTGTTCATGATGGAGCTGACCGTATCTGCCTCCCCCATAAACGCATCGTAATCATCATCGCAAAAGATACCGCAAGTGACAAAGGACTTTAACATCTGCACTGCGATAAATGCTGCCCTTGCCAGCCCTGCAAATGGAAGTGTCCCATAGCGCTTGCAGTCCTCCAGAAGCCAGTAAACTTTTTCAGCATCACTCATGTTGCTTTCCATGATCTCCTGATAGCGTTGATCCAGAATTTCTATCTTATGGTAATCCCTACGCCACAATCCGTTTTTGTAATCTATGATGTGATTCGTAACATCCCTGAGTGCATCGATGATCTGTCCTGTCTCCTGCGCTGTAAAACCATGCTCTGCCAATGCCCTTACCCTCTGCGGTGTGTCCAGCGTATAGCATGAAAATACAATCTCAAATTCTGCCTTGTCATGCTTCTGCGGGTTTTGAACCAGTTGTTCAATATAATAATCAGCCAGCTTCTCACTGATTTCTTCGTTCAATCCCGCCGGAATAAAAGAATTAAAACTGACGCGCACGTCAATATAAGGCAAACCACAGAAATCCACCATCAGGGGAAAGCTCCTTAAGTTCCGATAGCCATAGTTATCCCTCTGGTATGCCCACACACTGTCCGTGATGATCTCCCTGTAGAGCGACAGTGCCAGCGGCTTCGGACGAATGCCGATCATCTCAGCCGGATTCCAGTCTGTCATGACACTGTAGGCAGTCTTGCACCCGCACAGAAATGGCTTGGGTTGGTTATTCAGTTTTACCTTTTCCGCAATGCGGGCAAGCTCTTCCGCCTGCCAAGCCCGGTCGACACGTTCCTGCGGCATGCACAGCGTGCGCACCTGTAAAATGTATAATTCATCCTCTTTTGTTACCGCAAACTCCACATCCAGGTTATCCTGCCCGAAAAAGTTTTCCAGTTCGCCGAGGGCAGACAACAGCTGCCGCAGTTCTTCCGGCGCCGATCCTGTCGGTGTATTTTTAAAGTGGTAATACAGACAGTCACTTTCCCCAGTTCCTGATGTGACCGCCGTCGTATCCCCCGTCCTGTCATAATTGACAATATAGTAATTTCCGTGTGTACTTGGATCCAAAGTAAATGCCACGCCGCTGAATTTCACATTTCTGAGCATCGGTTGGACAAGGATCTGATCATTGCTATCTGCAATACCGTAAGAGCTGACAACTTTATCCACAGCGTTCTGAAATGCCTCCGCACCGCTGACATCAGCCACGGACTCAAACTTTCCCGCCATGGAGGCATCCTGCGTATCCTCTCCCTGACAGCTGCTGCGGACGATCACGTCATCATTCCATTCCAGTTCTGAAAACCTGCGGATGATCTCTGCCCGCTGTTGTTCCCACTCTGCAACCGTAAACGTAAACTGCGGAAGGACGTTTGCCATATTCAATTTTCCGTATATCCTCTCCAAAGTCTCCGCTTTGGTTCCCAACCTCTCCATTTTCTGTCCCAGCCTCACAACAAAAAATCCCAATGCAAACTATGCCTCTGGTCATTGACCTCTCAACTGCATACTTTACATTGGGATTTCTGATTCCGATATTCAATTATAAGGCTACTGTTCACATTCTCTGATCAGCTTTTCTGCCTCTTCTTCACTCTTATCGTACTCTTCCATAATATACTGCACAATTTTTCCCTGTGATATATTTAACTTCTTAAAAGCATGAATTGCACCCTCAATCATTATTTCCTCAACCGCAAGACACATATCCACGTTATCCTCCTTTCCCCAATAATTAATCCTCGTACCTGACACAGCACTGATCACATCTGCCGCCTGACGTTCCAGATTCTTAAACCGCTTATCATTTCCTATCACTTCCCTCAATTTTTGCTTGTCCCCTGAGTACTTCATATATTTCATGACTTCCCTGAAATTCGTCCGAAATTCATCAATCTCCTCATCTGACAACCGATTTGGCGCGATCAGATTAACTCGGTAATCCGCAGCATATTTCAGGAGTCTCTCGTCGCAGTCGACATACATTTCTTTCAGGCTCAGCGGTCCGTCCCACCGATCCGCACCATAGTATACCACTACTGTGATAACTGGATACAGCTTGTCATCTTTCCAAAATCCGCTTAAATACTCATCGGCGCTTGGTTTTCTGCCCTTATCCCGAAACTCTTTGTGTGAACGTGCGATTTCATTGACCTGTTTTGCAAGTTGCAGGAAATCGTACAAACCATTTTTGACTGGCATCGCGTAATTAATCTTATCTTCATTCTCAACAGCCAGAATGCAGTACGCCGCTTTTCCGTCTGTCATGGCAGTCAGCAGCTTCGCCGCATCCCTGTACCGTTGTTCCGGTACGGAAACATTGTCAATTCCATATGGAACGGCAATTTCTGTCGTATCCAGCTCAGTCAGATTTTCTGGCAGAATGACCTGCTCGCCATGATACAAAAACTGATTGAACACATCTGCGAAGATGTCCGGCCGCCTTATATATTCTTTCGTTACTGTGTCTGGTCTTCCCACGTATCTGTTACCCCGCTATTTTCATTAGTATTTGTGACAATAATAACATATTCTATTGGAAATCGCAAACACTTATCAACTATTCAGCTGCCTGACAATGAATTCTTATGCCCCTTTCCTAATGTAAAGTATGCAGTTGTCAAGGTTCATGATTACTGTTCCTTCCGTTCCAGCAACAAGTTCATCCAGCCCCATTTAGGAGCTGTGCAAAAACAGCCTGTCCAAATCCATGCGCGAACCAGAACATACGCCCGGATTTCACGTTATCTTTGCACAGTTCCTAAATTTTACGTCACAATCTCCACATTCTGTATCATGATCGGTTTCCCGGTCTGCTGGTACAGCTGCACGACCGAACTGCCATCGCCATAATACGCATCGCTGATCACGACCGCCCGGTCCACATCGGCCGTCTCGTCATAGATTCCCCAGCCCTCTGCGAGATACCGGTCTTTCAGCATCGCATACTTTTGAAGAATCTCAGGTCTCATGGATCGCATCGTGCTTTCAATCAATGGATGCGGACGCCACAATAAGGCAATCTCCTCCTGATTTTCCCTGAAAATCCCCAGCACATTCTCAATCTTATCCACCCACTTTTCATTGTGGGTGAGCAGTGCCGCGATTCCCGTGTTATATAAAATGATCTTCTTCCAGCTGCCGTCAGGTTTTTCGATCACTTTCAGCCATTCCTGCGGTATTTCCAGTTCCTCCCGGGTCATAGCGCACACCCTGTCATACTTGGGCGAACCCAGTCCCAAAAACTTCTGATCCAGATAAGCCCGATCCAGATGCTGCCCCTGCAGACCATGCTCTTTCGCGGCCTTCAGATATTCATTGACGTATATCTTTTTCATATCCTCCGACTGCACGATCACCTGATCTGCATTGATGATCCCAGGCATAAAGCAAAAATGCTTTATATGCTCCACTGCCTGCTCGTTATCGGGATCCACTTCATCCAGCACAAAATATGGAATGTAGATTAGCTTATCTGTATACTTCTTCAGGTTTCCCGAGAAGAAATCCGGATGAACGCTCGTAACCAGATTCCATTGGTCGTATGCATTATGTATATAGATCATATCCGGTCTGTGCTTCGTGAAATCAAATTCATCGAATCTTGTAATGGGTACATAATCCGGATACAGATCTGCCTCATAGTGCATCTTGCGGAAACTTCCGTCCGGGTTTTTATCATAATATGGTATCGGAATGACATAGGCATCGCAGTGCTCATCTTCGTCAGCCGCCCGCCACACACTCTCCAGGCTGTCCCACATGCTTGCCTTGTATGGCAGAAACACGGCTTCTTTTCTGACGGGAACGTCATTTTTCAGGCTGTTCGATATTCTGACCAGTTTCTGCTTCAAAAGCTTGTGGATCTTTTTCGTATTGATCTCTTTGCCGCCTGTCAGATCTTCGTGGATCTGGTAAGCCAGTTCACAGTATTCTTCCAAAAGGAATACGGTCGGATGTCCCTCTCCCTCTGTATCTTCTATCAAAGTGCCCAGTGTGATCCCACCATTCTGGCACTCCTCCAGAAGTTCCATCGCCGGCGGGATACTGCCCTGCTCTATGAACTTTCTGAACTGGTCGTGCGCCTCTTCCATCTGTCTGACCAGCTCCTGCGCCTGCTGCTTCTGTGCCTTCCTCATCGTTTTCCCTTCGCATTCGTTTCCAAACAAAACACCGTATTTCTGGATCTTTTCCCCGCAAATGAATTTGTCTTAAAACTTTATTATCATAAGCGTTATCGGGACATCTCTGTCTGTGAATTTTATGCGCCGGCACAAAATTTCACTTCGCTCCGCATAAGCCGCGGTCCTGGCATACCCGAAAACAAAATGTCTGAAACAGACCTTTCCGTTTAGCTAATGCCGACTTTTTGCTTTTGGAGCTGTGAAGAAATAGCACTGCTGATCCTCTATGCTATTTCTTCACAGCTCCGATCCGGTCTGAAACCTCCGTTCAGACTGGATTCTATGTTAATGCACTCCTCTGCGATCCGCCTTGCGGTAAAATCATCTTTCGACAACTCATTCTCAGATTCGTACAGATTAACCAATTTTCCAGCTGTCTGCATACTTCATTTTTCCAGATATTTCTGCTGTATATTCTTTGCTGAGTTCAGGGCGATCGTGGTACTCAGACCGCAGTGTTCACACACAAATTCCTTTCCCTGCCGTTTTCCCTCCCCGCCGCACGCAGAACACTTTTGTCCTGTATGCCTGGAGCTGATCTCCACCAGCTCGATGGAGTGAACTTTGCACTTGTAGGCAAGCCGCTCTCGGATATAACCGCCAAAACTCCGCGTCAGCTTTCTGTTTGCGGATCTGGCATAGATCTTTGTCTTATTTCTCGTGACCGGTCTGGTGATCACGATCCTGGCAGGCTTTTCAGTCTCTATCATTCTGTTGATCTCGGAATTGATGTAGGTTTTTGTCCGCTCCCTTTCCCGCTCTTTCTGCCTGTCATATTTGAGTCTGCCGAAGTTGTTTGCCTTGATATTCTGGCTCTTTTGGGTATCTCCCTCCTCGGCGCTCTGCGCATACACGGTGTACATTTTGTGGCGTTCCCTGTTTTTTCGTGCGAGCCGCTCCGTCTCCGGATCGGTCAGCTCTTCCAGCGCCGCTCCGTAGATATGCCCGTCTGACAGGGTGAACATGTCATGCCTTCCTATATAAATATAGATCGTGTTCGTATAGTCATGGTGTACTCTCACCCTCGCTTCCACCGGTACCGCCAGCGCGACGTCGTTCTGTCTGATCTGTACCTGGATCTGCCGGTCGAACATACGGCTGTCCTTTAGCGGGATGGAAACCCTCCTTCGCGGAATCCTGCACACGATGCGCATCGCCCCGTCTTTATAAGAGTACCCGTTTGGCGAGACACGGAAGGAATCCCTGCAGTCCGACTCAGGCTGTGTCAGATATCTTCTGGTAAGCCTGCACAGAAGACTGTTCAGACGTTTCACGTCGATGGCAAGTCCGTCTGCTTTTTTTGGCATCTCATAGTCCTGATGGTTCAAAATGGCGGCGTAGACGCTGTTCAGCTTCAACACTGTCCTGAGATAGATCCTGTCATCATCGTTCAGGTTCTCATTTGTCGTGATACAGCCGCCGATCCTTTTCTTAATATTGCCCCAGTTGCTCTTGATGTTCGTGACCGCGTCCGCGATCGCAAGCTCATAGTACACCGCCGGGAGATCCAGCTGTTCGCGCAGCCCGCAGCCGCGCATCTCATTCAAAATGTTGTACACAGGCGTCAGGTTGTTCAGACTCCTGATCCCCGAATACCGCCCATATACGTAATTCTTGACCTTGCAGTAATCAGCCGCGATCCCCCTCAGAAACGCCATCGTCTCCTCCGGCAGGAGCTCGCTGTACTGCCAGACAGTCTTGGTTACGGTGTTGTCCGTGGACATTCCTTCTTTCCCCTCTGCACTCCCATTTCTGACACAAACGATCCGCTTTTCTTCCTTGTGCATATTTCACAGCACAAGTGCCCATAAGTTGATACAAAGCATAAAATCTGACCATGGCTTTTCGCAGATTTACATGATCTGCGAAAAGTCTGAAATAGCGCTAAACACAGGGTGTCTGCATCGGATGACCACAAATCTGACCACAAAAACACACATTTATCCTGTGGTCGGAATCTTTTTGACCACATATCGCGGATTCCCCGACCACAAATCTGACCACGAAAAAAGCCGGTATTCTGGCTGTTTTTCAGTGCAAAATATCGATTTCCATATCTTTCTACCTCGCATAGACATCATTTTTTGAAAAAAGAATTGTCATTTGGGTTAAAACATGTTAAACTATTGTCGATATAAAGTAATAGAAATGAAAAAATTCTCTTTTTTAACAAAATTTAGCCTGATTTCGCAGATCATGTAATTCTGCGAAATTTTTTGTCTGATCTGTATCGTCATAAGTCCCCTCTGCATCTCAATTTCCAATAACCCTATTGATACAGCTCCTGAAAGAATCTTCAAAGACGTTTATCATTTTACTTGATATATATACGTTTTCAGGACTGTTACCATTCTGTAAATGTTCTGTAAATGTTATGCAAATTAACACTTGTCTCCAGGATCATGCTTGTGTTATTATAGTAATAATAACAAACCATCCCGCTTTTTTATGAATACTTTTGTGAATCTTGTGACTACATGCATATCAAAAGAACGTGGCTGGAAAATTCTGATCAAAAGAGGTGTATACAGACTATGCATATAGCAATATGTGATGATAACGTGGCAGACCGCAAGCATCTCGAGCGGCTGCTCTCGAGGGAGTCCGACAAGCGTGCCGGCACGCCGAACATTCTGTACGTGGACTCCTACGGTGAAAAGATGCACTTTCTCGCAAATCCTTTGAAGTACAACCTGATCTTCATGGACATGAGCTCCGAGCCCGGCATTGTGGAATTTATCATCGAGCATTTGAACGAGATGGGCTATCACGCCCCGCTGGTCCTGTACTCGGACAAGATCGATTACACGCAGATTCCCGATCTTCCGGACTATGTTGTCCATGCCAGGAAACCTTATGTCCCGGATCCGCTCCCAGGATTTCTGGCGCTGGGGGACAAGAACGTCACCGGACATGTCGTCACGGTGTCGGTACATATCAACTCCATCCTCACCCATATACCCAAGTATACGATCATGTATGCCATTGAGGATGACGACGCATGCCGGCTGCATCTGACTGGTGGAAAGACTGTCAATGTCGATGAACGGATCGATGAACTCCGCCAGCTTTTCGAGCCCTACGAGGAGTTTGCCCGTGTGAATCCCAAGGGCATCGCCAACTTTAAATATGTATCTACTGTGATACCCGCCGCCCTGATCATGCAGGATGAGCAGGAATTAAGGACACCGATCCTGCGTTACCGGGAATACAAACTGCTCAAACAGAAAATGGATGAACTCGGGTGAGTTCATCCATTTTCATGCTTTCTGTCCAAACATGCTCTATATCGTCACGATCACGCCGCCCTCATTGGCGTACATGCTGCTCACACCGGCTGTATCAAGTATCAGGGTCTCCTTGAAACGCAGCTTCTCCTCTATATGCCTGCGCACACACTCGGCCGACCGGAGATTGTTGCAGTGCGTAATCATCAGGCGCCTGTTCTCACTGTCCACCGCCTCCTCGATCGCTGTGTCCGCCATCCTGGCCAGCGCTTTTTTCATGCCGACTCCCTGTCCAAGCTGAACAATGCTTCCATCATCATCCCTCATGACCGGCTTGATATTGAGTGTTGACGCCACAAGCGCCTTGACGCCGGAGAGCCGTCCGTTTTTCCGGAGTGTATCCAGATTTTCCAGGACAAAATAAGTGTTCATCTCCCGGACAAACTGCTCGATCTGTTCTGTGACTTCCTCAAACGAAAGCCCCTGCTCCTCGAGCTCCATGATCCTGTAGACGATCTGTGTCTCCCCGCAGGACGCAGACTTCGAATCGATCACACAGATGTCCTTCTCCCCGTATTGTTCATGATACAGGTTCTTTCCGAGAACCGCGCTGTTGTGGCTTCCGCTGAGCTTTGAAGACAATGTAACCACATAGACGCGCTCCGCCGTGGTCCTGTATGCCTCCTGATACCGCTCCGGCGACGGGCACGCCGACCTCGGGCACTCCTGACACGCCGCCACAGCATCCAGAAATTCACGCTGATCAAAATCCTCATCGTCCTCTTTTTCATACTGACTGCCTACAATCAGCGTCAGCGGTACGATCTCAAACCGCTCATCTTTCCTGAGCTCCTGCGGCAGCTCACAGCAGCTGTCAACAACTATCTTATATCCCATCAGTCTCTACCTCTCACCATTCAAATCACCATCATATCTGGTTTCGATAACTATGTATCATGATATCACATAATGTGTCATTTGAAAAGGACTTTTTACAAATACTTGAAGTTTTCGGCAAATACCTTTATAATGTCCATTGTCAGAAGCATACAAAAACATCCCAAAAAGGAGAACCCTATGATCGCATTGGAGATAAAAGGAACCAAAAACATCATGAACGCCCTGCTCTTATCCGGACAGTTCGATTCTTTTCTGGTGGAGGAGGCTGTCATCACAACCTTCAGCACCTTTCACATTGACGGACATCTCGTAAGAGATTTTTACGATGCCGGGGAACTGGAAGAGCTGGAGAACAGCGGCAGGTCAACTGCCTTTTCCCTCTGGAGTGCGGTTCGCCCGTTCTGCTTCCAGCTGATCAAAGGGAAAAAAACACCCGTTTCCTTCAAAGTTATCCTTCACGCCGCGCCGCAGATAGTCGAAAAAATAGCTGCAAATCCAGAGTGCGGAGTTGCAGCCAACCTGATCCGGTCCCTCGTCCTCAGTATCCGCTATGACGCCGGCAAAGTGACCTGCATCACCGGCAGCGCCTTCACGACCTTTATCATGGACAAAAGTGCCGAGCATTTATGGGACGCTTATGTGCGCCAGCTCTTATCCGGTCTGGGGCTGGACTTTGAGGACAAATGATCACGCCCTGGTCACTTTGGACCGGAACACAAGGCTTGCGAGATAACCAAAGATCAGCGCCGCACTGCACCCGACTGCACCGTTTGTAAATCCGCCCTTGAACAGTCCGATAAACCCATCCTTGTCAACCGCCTCTTTGACACCCTTCATCAGGATATTCCCATATCCCAGAAGCGGCACATTGGCGCCCGCACCCGCATACTCTGCAAACGGCTCGTACCAGCCCAAAAAGCTGATCACCGCCCCGGTGCAGACGAGGAGCACCATCACACGTCCGGGAAGCATCTTCGTGCGGTCCAGAAAGATCTGTGCGAGTGCGCAGATCACACCCCCGACCCAGAATGCATTGATATAATCCATCATAATAAAAACCACATACCTTTCCAGAAACTGTGTTATCACAATCTCTTATTGTTGATCCATCAGGATTAGTATGCGGCTTTTTTTGTTTTTTATGATTTTTATTCAGTTTTTCTATTTCAGCCTTTTCGAAAGCTCTGTAACGATCTCGCGGATGTTCTTATTTTCACATTCCACAGTGATATTGGCATATTTTTCATACAGCGGAACCCTCTCTTCATAGAGCTCCCGCAGCGTCTCTCCCTCCCTGAGCACCACCCCCCGCTCCGTCAGGTCGCCGAGGCGCTCCTCGATACTCCGACAGGGCAGTTTCAGATAACAGACCATCGCTATGCTCCTCAGATGTTCCATGGCCCGCCCACTGTAAACGGCGCTCCCGCCTGTCGCGATCACCGCCGCCCTCGGATTGAGGGAAGCGTTTACGCGCGCTTCGATCTCCAGGAAACCGTCCATACCATGCTCCCCGATCAGCTCATGAAGCCTCTTCCCCTCCTGCTCCTGTATCACCAGATCAGAATCCAGAAAGGACATTCCCATATTTTTTGCGAGCACTACGCCGACCGTACTCTTCCCGACGCCGGGCATGCCGATGAGTGCTATATTTTTCATTCTCAAGGCTCTCAACTCCCTTTAATCGCCAAGATATGCGACGACTTCGACTTCACAGAGCACACCCTTTGGCAGATCCTTCACCGCCACACAGCTTCTGGCAGGATTGTGGGTGAAATACTTCGCATATACCTCGTTGAACGCCGCAAAATCAGCTATATCTGCCAGAAAACAGGTCGTCTTGACCACTCTGTCATAGGCAGCCCCCGCCGCCTTCAGGATCTCTCCGACATTGATCATTGCCTGCTCCGCCTGGGCGACGATCCCCTGAGCCTCCACGTTCCCTGTCTCCGGGTTTATGGGAATCTGTCCTGACGCATACAGGAATCCTCCTGCGGCGACAGCCTGTGAATACGGTCCGATCGCTGCCGGTGCCTTGTCTGTACTGATCTTTTTCATGATGATCTCCTCCTTCTATACTTCCGGTTCATCGAATTCCACAGTGACATAGTAGCCCCTTGTGTTCTCCTCCACAGAGACTACAGTGCCGCTCTTTGACTGCAGCCTGTCCCGAAACGGGATGTTCCCGGACATGGCGACAGCCGGATTGATAGTATAATAATAGTTGCTTGGCAGAACCCCCTCAGTGACCGTGACGATATCGCCCTCCTGCACCTGTCCGGGACGCTCCATCTTGAAATCCATCCTGCGCATACATATCACTTCCTCACATACCATCTTGTGCCATGATCCATGAAAAGTCAAGAAAAAAATCGCCACTGGCAGTGACGATTCAAAAATTTTTATAGAATAATGTCCAGCCTCGTGTTCATCGGCTTTGCAGGTTGTCTAGAGTTGACCATGAATACTGTTCGCGCGCTGTTTCGGTACACAGCCGCATCGCTCACGCTGCGTGTCAAATCCGATATTCTCTGTGCCAGCTGGATACAGTTATTTTTGGTGACCGCTGTATTTCCATCATTCAAACGCTTCAGTTCATTGGTGAGCCTCTCGATCTCAGTATGAAAGTTCAATCTGTCCGCAACGGAAAAGTGCCCGTTGATGATCTGGCTGGAAAGTCCTTCCATCTTCTTCATCATATCCTCGAGCTCTGTCTCGCCCGTGAAGCCTTCCTCATCGCCTTCTTCTTCCTCATCGGATCCCTGCTCTGCCTGTTTTTCCAGCTGCATGCTTCTCCTGAGACCGGCTGCCGAGATCGAAACAGTCACCGACTGCTCATCAGGCTCCTGATTCTCCTCCGAAACAGCACTGCTCACCTTCATCGCATGCTGCTGTTCCTTCCCGTTTGAACCGGAGTTGTCGATCGCCGCCGCTGCCCTGTTCGTCAAAGCAATGTTCGCACTTCTTACCTCCATAGATGCTCCTTTCCCTTATATATCTATGTGAACCCCTCTATCCACACAGTCCTCCTAAGATAATCATACTATCGATAACTTATGGTGCCAACTTATGACATTTATCTATGTCAACCACCTTACATAATATATCGTAGCTTTTGCAGGAAAAATTAAGTCTATTTTAAAAATATTTTAAAAAAATTATGCTTTTCTTAGTTATTTTCTGCATTCGGCATCTATTTCGGATAAATTTTCAGATTATTTGATCACCTCGATCACCACACCGTGCGCTATGCCCGGCACATTCTGTCCCTCGTTGAAAGA
>VSNO01000112.1 GCA_009774375.1 Lachnospiraceae bacterium | reverse complement strand
GCTCGAGAAAATCTTAACCTAGCGCGTCCGCGGGGCAGGCCCCAGCGCCCGCAGTATCCCCGACCCCATATTATATATGAGGGATGGGATGACGCCGAGGAAATAGACCCGCATGTACACGGCAGACATCGAAAGGATCTCTTCCGGCGTGTTCATCGCGCGGAGCGCCATGCCTGAGAAAAGGATCCCAAGCACCATGATCGCCGCTCCGCCCGCGATGGAGAGCGCCATCGCCGTATGTACCGTCCGCCTCACATCATCCTGTTTCTTTGCCCCGTAATACTGTGCCAGGATCACCGTCGCGCCGGATGAAAGCCCTGTAAAAAAGCCGATCAGCAGGTTGATCAGTGTGGATGCAGGGCCGCCGACCGCCGCCAGCGCCTCCTTTCCGACAAACTTTCCCACGATCACAGCGTCCGTCGTGTTGTAGAGCTGCTGAAAAAACGTTCCGAACAAGATCGGGAAAAAGAAAAAGAGAAGCTGTTTCCAGATCACGCCCTCCGTGATCTGATTGGAGATCTGACGACCTTCTGTTTTCATATGTACCTCCCCTGTATCTCCCTGCGGGATTGCTCTCATTCAAACGCGATACTGTCAATGATCGCGTCAAACATTGGATCCGCATCATCGCCGAGCTCTTCATAAATATAAAAATCAAACGTAAAGAGAATGTCGTCTTTCTGTATCGCGACAAAAGTTGTCTTGAAAACATCACCGTAATCGTTCTCCTGCATCGCGACAACTTCCATCGCCGGAAATCCGCCGATCGTCTTTTCCTCGACGTCAAATCCATCCGCTGTGTACGACTCCATCGCCAGCTGCAGATCTACGCCTTCCTCCGGCAGATAGGCGTCAAAGAACAGCAGCGACATATCCCACACATTGTCATCCTCATATCTGGAAGTCAATGTGTACGAAATCTCCCCGTTCTCCGAGACATCTTCCATGTCCCACAGATACGGATAAGAGAAAGTGATCCCCAGCTCCTCCATCGTGCACTGCTGCATCACAGGCAGCGGGATCACCGGATCCTGCTTCATGGCTTCGTCAAGCTCTTCCTGCGTGATCGCAATATTGCACTCTGCCCCGGTATCCGAGAGGATCTTCTGCGCGAGCACCGGCGTCAGCGGCGCAAGCACCGAGAAATGATCCTGTCCCTCCATGATATAGCAGTGGATATTGTCATTTTCGGAAGTGCGCTCGATATTTTTCAGGTTCGACGAATTTCCGTCGCTTCCCTCGATCAGAAAAGTGGGCGTCTTCACACTGTCCAGCCAGTAGATCGGGGAGCGCATCCTGTACTCCTCCTCGTTGTCCGTGTCGAACGTGAACTGGCTGTTATTGTGGTACTCGATCTTGTCCACCGCACCGAAGCCAAACACTGCGCGGAATTTGTCCGTGTACTCTGCCGCGAGCAGCGCGCGTGTGCCGCCGGTACTGTGACCGCCCAGATAGATGCGGTCGGGATCCACATAGGGAAGGGACGCCGCGTAATCATAAGCCGACGCGATATCGTCCACCTCGCCAAAAAGCGCCTCATAATTGCCCGGATTGCCATTTCCCCCGCGGAAAGACGGGTACATCATCAGCACGCCTGCCTGCCAGAATGCCGAGCCAGTCTGGTCGTTATCCCACTCCGGATAGCACCATGGAAAATCGTCAATGCCGTTTCCCCAGCCGCCTACCACCCAGATGACCATCGGGTGTTTTTCGCCATCGCCGGGATCGCTGGACACATACGCTGCCAGGTCTCCGACTTTAGAGGAATAGTGTACCAGGTCGAAAAATCCCTCCGGCGGATCCGGGATCGGATCGTCGTCGCTGTTGTGCTCCACCAGCGTTGTCTGAAACGCGTCATGCGCCGCGGCAAAGCTCTGTGCCCCGGCAGGGTCCTCCGCACTGCTCTTCGCCTCCGCAGAGCTCTCCGTATCAGCAACGCGCGCCGTCTCCGCTCCCGTCTGCGTGGCTGCCCCGCTGTCCGCCGTATTTTTTGATGATGAACAGGCCGCTGTAAAGCACATCGCCGCTGCCATCACCGCCACAAGGAATTTTCCTGTCGTTTTGTTCGCCATAATCAGTTTCTCCTTTATTTTTTCTATAAAACATGTTCTGTACAGTCATTTTACCAAACAAAAGCATTAAATTCAATCCAAACCATCGCTCCCAGCAAAATATTTCAGCAGATCACGCGCTTTTCTCTGAACAATTCCTTAGATTACAGACTGCCGCCGGAATAGTCGATCTTATCCCGGATCTCCTGCATCTGGTAATCGAGCGCCTCGATCGAATCCGCGCAGGCTTTCAACTGCTTTTCGATCTCCTCTGTATTGTCGATATCTTTCTTATATTTCAGCTTGTGTTCCAGACTTGCCCAGAAATCCATCGCGATCGTGCGGAACTGTACCTCCGCCTTCACGTATTTCTTCTCATCCGGCAGAAAGACCGGAACGCTCAGGATCAGATGAAGGCTCCTGTATCCGTTTGTCTTTGGCGTCCTGATATAGTCCTTCTCCTTCAATAATATAATGTCGTCCTGCTTGAGCAGAAGCTCCGCCAGCCGGTAGATGTCATCGGGAAATGAACAGATCACGCGAAGTCCTGCGACATCCGCGATGCATTCCCTGATGTTCTCGATCGTGACCGGAAGATCCTTGCGCACCAGCTTTTTATAGATGCTCTCGGGCTTCTTTAGCCTGCTTTTGATCGATTCAAAAGGATTGCGCTTGTACTGCTCGGAGAACACCGCATTGAGCACCTTCAGCCTCGTCTCCATCTCCATGATCGCAGAGCGGTACTCCATCATCAGCCTGCTGAACGCCTCCGCGGTGCTTAACTGCTCCGCCTGTATCCTGATAATCTGCTCCTGCTTTTTGAGCGCCGCCGACTGCCTTTCGATCTTTTTCTCGAGCTGGTTCTTGCAGTTAAAAAGTTCGATCGTATTCCTCACTCTGTTTTTGACGATCGAGTCCACGAACGGTTTGTGGATAAAGTCCGCAACCCCCAGCTCAAAACACCTGTTTTCCACCTCGACAGCGTTCTCACCGCTGATGATCAGCACGGGGATATCGTCCATCCACCCGTTTTCCCGCATGCTTGTGATCACGTCAAAGCCGTTCACATCCGGCATATGCAGGTCCAGCAGAAGCGCTGCCGTCTCATCCTGACATTCCCGCAGCTTCTGCAGCGCCTGCTCTCCGTTTCCTGCCATCTCGACTTCATAATCCGTCTCGAGTATCTCCCTCAACAGTTCGCGGTTCATCTCCGCGTCGTCCACTACCAGTATCTTTTGCATCTGAAATTCCCCTCTATCTACGACTGCTTCTCCGCTTTCTCGATCACGCAGCTGTGCGGTTTGTCCGGATTCGCCTTATCATAATTGATCCCCACCAGCAGGATCTCACCGGCATAGTTTTCGAGTGCCTGCACATAATGTCTGTCCCTGATCTGGCTGATCGCCGCACTGACAGACTTGTCATATTTTAACTCCACCACCAGTGCAGGCCTGCCCGTATACGGCAGCGGCAGAAAGACAACGTCCGCAAAACCTTTCCCGGAAGGAAACTCCCGTATCAGCCTGTAATCTTTCCGCGCACTGTAATACGCCAGCCCGATCGCACTGCCAAGCGCATTCTCATCATTGTAGGTCAGGATCGATGCCACCTCCGTGTGCGCCCTGTCAAGTCCCTCTGCTACGCGCGCCGCGTCTCCCCGCAGGGTATCCTCCAGAAGCTGCTCCGAGGCTTTCAGAACGCGCATGACCTCCGACCATCCCCCGACGCTCATGGCATTCTCAAACTCCCCGATGATCTCCTTATTGGGAATAAACGCCTCCTCCGCTATGGAATCATATCCGAGATAGCCCAGATGGATCAGCAGCGTGAGCACATCGTCCTTTGTCCTGAAACTGCGCATATCGTTCTGAAAGCTGCGCGTGTTGACCCTGACGCGCCCACCGCCAAGCATCTGCACGATATCCGGCCGCAATCCGTCGAAATCCATGTCGATATAGATCTTGAGCGCCTCGTATGTCTCCGTGGACGTCCAGTAATTAGAAAAATCCCGGCAAGTCATTGCTTCCACCACAGACTTTGGATTGTATATATGCCGATAGCTCTTGAACATATATCCGTCATACCAACCACTGGTTTTAGCAAAATCCATGTCATATTTTTCACATAATCCTTTTACCTCAGTCTCTATAAAACCTGTATACTCCTCGAGCACTTTCTGATTGGTCATCGAATACTCTCTGAACATATTCAGCGCCGAGTGCTTTCCGTATTTTTTCACCGGAAGGATCCCTGTCATATAGGCAAGCGCGGCATACTCCTGATCCTTCAGGAGATTGCGCAGAAAATCCAGATACTGCCTCTGCAGCGCCTCCGACTCCTGCCGCTCACGCATCACGCAGTCCCACTCGTCGATCAGGAAGATAAACTGCCTGTCTGTCTCCACGTAAATCTCCCTGAGCGCGGCAGCCAGCCCCATCCCCTGTCTGTTCAGATATTCCCCGTACACTTTCCGCAGTTCCCGGAGCACTTCCTGTTCCAGATATTCTGTCACTTTTCCAGGCTCCGCCTCGATCAGAAACTGCTGCATGTTTAGGTAGATCACGTCATACCGGTTCAGATGCTCCTCAAAGGACCGGTCACGGGCGATCCGAAACCCCGCGAACAGCTCCCTCGAATCACATCCGCGGCTGTAGTAGGCGGCAAGCATCCGAAGCGTCATGGATTTTCCAAAACGCCGCGGCCTGCTGACGCATAGAAACCCTTCCTCTGTATTCAGATACCGGTTCGTGTACGCGATCAGTCCCGTCTTATCCACGTAGATCTCCGAGCGCACAGCCCTCCAAAAACCTTTATTTCCCGGATTCAGATAAATTCCCATCCTTGCGCCTCCCCCAAACATTTTTCCCGCAATTTCCCGTCTCCTCCAGTATACACCACTTTCCCATGAAGGACAATGCCCATCTCCCATTCGCGAACCCAAACCGGCATCTGGCGAAACTTTGCTCCACCCGGCAGCCTCCTGTGATATAGTGATCCCAACAAGCAATAAACCACAAATACACATTAGAAAAGGAGAAAACAGTATGAAAACGAAAAATATGATTTATTTTGGAATCTTGGTGGCAGTGCTGGTGATCACCGACTGCATCGCGGGAAAGGAACCTGTTAAATTCTGGATCTTTATGGCAGCACTGGCAGTCTCCGGCAGCATCTCAAGAAAAGAGCCTGAGCGCTTCCGAAAACTCATGACAGACACTTTAGGCTACACGATGAGCCTCGGACTCATATTGGGTTTTCTCGAAGTTCTTGCCCTCTACGGTATTGAGATCTGCGAGATTCCCTGGAGTCTCAGCCCGCTGGATTTCATGTCCGTGGTCTCGTGTCTGTTCTTCTTCTCGTTCATCTCAGAAAAGTGGACACTGCCGGCTCGTCAGGATTCAAGTGAGAAAAAATCCTTCTCCGCGATTAACCCGATGAAATGGTGGCGGTGCTGACAATGATCCTCAGTCCCGCAGGGCGGATGCATACTCCGCCTTCGCCTTGCGGGACAAGAGACACGTCTCCCCATTGTCAAGCTCTACCATGTTTTCTTTCAGCCGCACATTGCCGATCCTGGCGCGGTTTACCAGAAAGCTGCGGTGACACCGCCAGAACGTCTCCCCCAGCTTCTCCTCGAAATGATTCAGGCTGCTGTTGAACTCCAGCACCTCATCATCCATGTGGAGCACCAGCGTATGGCGGCTTCCCACCGCCTCAAAATACAGGATCTTCTGCAGCGGAATGTGGCGCACCGCGTCAAAGATCTTTATTGAACAATAATTATTCTTCCCGTCAGGCTCACTCATCAGCCGCTCGCAGATACTCTCCAGACACGCGTTCACACGCCGGGCCATCACGGAAGGTTCCCCCTTCACGATATAGTCCAGCGCTTCCAGCCGATACCGGAATGTCTCAAACATCATATCGCCGTGTGCCGTGATGAACACGATGAATCCTCTCGGATCATACTGCCTGAGCTTTACAGCAAGCTCCAGGCCGCTCATGTACCCCGGAAAGTCGATATCCAGGAAATAGATCGCCGGAACGTCCGCCTGCCGCTGCAGCGAAAGCAGCGAGACCGGATTGTCCACCACCTGCAGCGGTCCCATATCGCGCTCCATCATCATGATCTGATCGCCGACAAGTCTCTCCAGCTGCGCGCTGATCGCCGGCTCGTCGTCACAGATATACACTGGTATCATTGTCATTCCCCCTCGTCATTCCCATTCTCTCTGCACCGTCTGGCAAGATCCTACACCGGGATCCGCAGCTCCTGCACCAGATAGTCGTCCTTGATATAAGTGCGCGTCATGCAGTCCGGGCAGCGCGACACCATCCTCCGATAGCTCGACAGCCCCGTCCCGTGTCCTTTCCCTTTCGTAGTGTAACCACTTTTGGTAAGCGCCGCCAGATTCGGCTGCTCATCATAGTTGTTGGCGACCGCTATATACAGTTCCCCTGCATCCTGTAATAGCACCACCCGGATCCTCCCATCTTCCTTCGATGCCGCCTCGATCGCGTTGTCGAGCAGGATCCCCTGACAGCGCAGCAGATCCTCTGTCGACATCCGGACACCTGTCACCGGGTTCATGATCTCGAGCGCGACCTGGATATGGCGCTGGCGCATCAGGTTCAGCTTCGTGGAGATCAGGCTGCGCACCGGATAGATCCGGATATTGGACAGCCCCTCCATCTGCCGGATCTCGCTGCCCAGCTTCTCATCAAAATACCCGCTGGTACGCCGCATGAACTCCTGGATCGCCGCCACGTCCCCCTCCTGCGCGGAGAGCGCCATGCCGGACAAAAGATTGGTAAAGTCATGGCGGAACGCGCGGATCTCCCCCTGCAGTTCCTCAAGCAGCGCCATGTGCGCCTGCTGCTGCGCGATCGTCTCCTCCTGCGCCTTGACCTTGTCCCTGCTCGCCGCGTACATGGCGCCAAACTGGATACAGAACAGTGCAAACAGGATCAGCACACAGCAGAACAGCCCATAGGAAAAATCGGTCGTCGCACCCGGGAAAAAACGATTCAGCAGCGCTTTCAGGTGCATCAGCAGGCAAAAGACCAGCAGCGAGACCGCCGTCCGCATCCGCCCGTGGAACAGATAGGCAAAATACTGCGCAAACTCAGACCGGTTCAGAACAAACACGATCCCCCCGGAAAAAAGCAGCGTCAGCATGTACGGCAGCAAAAGGGATGTCACCACATAGAGATATTTCCCGTCAAAGACAGGCGAGTAGTATGACGCCGCCGCTGTCAGGAAGTCAAAGATCGTGTAGATCAGAAAATGTCCCAGCATCGCTGCACCGAGTGCCTCGGCCATCGGTACGCGATACCGCAGCCTGAGGATCACGCTGAAGATCAGTGCCACGATTGAAAGCCCCAGCAGCTCGAGCCAGTCTTCATCCAACACATCGAGCGCGATCATGAGCAGTACCACTCCCCACATGACCACAGAGTACCCCGCATAGTACACGGCGTACCACCCCCACCGCGGTCTTTCCCCCACCAGTGCCGTCGTTGTCCAGAAAACGGAAAACGCATGCACCGCAAACAATACAACTACTACAGAGATCCTGAAAACCAAAGGCATCTGTACCGCTCCCCCTCCCACATCCGTTACGATATCATGATACAAATTTTTTATACAAATAATTATAAAAACTTAGACACGGTCTGTCAACGCAATGAAGCATCACCGCCGTCAAAAAATGAAGTCTTTCATCGGCTCAACCGCAGGTTGAGTCCAAATCAACCAATGATCACTTCACAAACCCGGCAAAATGCGGTATGCTTTTTTCAGCAGATGCACGACAGTCCTTCCAGATGCGCATATAGAAAAGAATTACGAAAATGCAAATATGATAATGGAATATAGGCTCCTGGAGTCTATAAAATAATGGAGGTTTTATATGAGTGAACTCAAAATAAGTGAAATGATCCGGGAACTTCGGACAGACAGAGGAATCAGCCAGGAAACGCTCGCCGATGTGTGCGGCGTGAGCATGCAGGCAGTCAGCAAATGGGAGAACGGGCAGTCCTGTCCCGATATCGCCTTCCTGCCGCAGCTCGCAGAGTACTTTGGCGTGTCGGTTGACTATCTCCTGTCAGGTCAGAACCATATAACCGGAAATCCAGACGATAATATCACTGCAAGCCTGTCAGAACAGGCACTCAAGGATGACGCTCTCTATATCATTCAATACAGAAACGGAAAAATACTCAACAGACAGCGGTGGAACACGGAACAGCCGCAAAGCAGGGACACGATCATCCGGATTCAGTTTGACGATGAATTTTCACAGCGTCAGACAGCGCTTCATGTAGAGATATGGGGCAATGCCGACATAGAAACGCCAGATGTGAATATGAACGTGTCTGCAGGCGGAAACGTCAACTGCGGAGGAAACATACAGGGCAATGTCAGCGCCGGGGCAAGCGTGAACTGTGATACGGTTGAGGGTCACGCATCCGCCGGAAGCAAAATAAAATGCGATACGATCGAGGGCAACGCCTCTGCCGGCTGCAGCATAAGCTGCAATACGATAGAAGGCGACGCCTCCGCTGGAACCATCTCCTGCGAAACCATTGAAGGCAGCGCAAAGGCCAGCTCACACATTGAATACAAAAACAGATAAAACAAGACTTTCCCTGCCGCCGCTCGACCCGTGCACTGCCTTCCCCTGCACGGGTCTGCGCATAGATAAACCGGCTGCAATGAACGATCAGTCAGCCTTCTCGATCACCCAGTAATCATAATAAGCTATGTTGTGATCCCCGACCAGCGGCTCCTCGGATCTGACAAAGCCCGCTTTCCTTAACGCCTCGATCCGGTCAACCGCATAGACCGCCGCCTTCGTGGCGATCTTCGGACATGCGAACCAGTCATAAAACGGCTCCGTGACAAGCGCCAGAACATCACAGATAAACGCGGTCTCCTCATGGCTTCGCGCCAGATCCAGCCGCAGGATGCCGCAGTTGTCATAATAGTCTCCCGCCCTCCTGTTAAACATCTCGATCGTCCCCACTGCCCTTCCCTGTGTTTTGTCAATGACCGAAAAGCGCACAAACCCCTTATATTCATGATACTCCATCAGCCAGTACTTGATCGTGTTCGCCATATCCTCCATGCTGCGGCAGTAAAAGCTGCTGCCATGGCAGTTGTCGCTGTTAAAAAACGGCAGTGCGAATTTGTCCCCGTAGACCTGCAGCAGATCCTCCGCATCCTGATCCCTGATCAGTCTGACCAACAGCTTCTCATTTTCCAGTGCGGGACACTTTTCAAAAATATCCATCATTTTCCTCCATCCTTTTCATAGTGCTCTCTCACCTCGTCACAGGTCGCCAGAATGCGGTCTATGACGCTTTGAGGTTCCAATACAGTGACATTGTTTCCAAAAGAAAGGAGTACACCATACCAGTAGACTTCCCGTTCCGGGGCGCAGAACCGGAACTCAAAATCACCGTTCTGATATTCCCTTGTGACTTCGCCGTTCAGGTATTCCCTGCACTTTGACCGGATCACCGCATTTCCGCGCAGCGTCACCGTGATACCCGTTCGGTTATCCTGCAGCACGATGTCCCGTTCCCCATGATCGACAGAGTACCCTCTGTCCAGAACTGCGATCTCCTCCATGCGGACTAACTTGAACATACAGTAATCCTGATGCCCAGGGTGAAACGCGACCAGATACCAGTTGTACCACTTGAATTCCAGACGGACAGGTTCCACCTCCATCTGCTTTACCGCATTCTCATTGTTCGTGTACCGGAATGCGACTGCCCGCTGCTGTCTGATGGCGCTTTCCAGAATCCTGATGGCCGCATTGACCTCGCGATCCTCATTTGCCACGCTGAAATCCACCAAAACCGAGGGGGCGTCGGCGTATGCATATAAAGGCATCAGTTTGTCCACTGTCTGTTCCACGTCCTTGTCCGCATAGGCGCTCAGCAACGCGTACAGCGCAGTGATAATATGGTCATAGTCCTCGCGGCTGACCATCTTCCTGTCCACGACGTACGTGTCCATGATGCTGTACCCGCCGTCCGCCCCGCATGTGGACTGGATCGGAATCCCCGCCTGCCCCAGCGTCTCCATATCCCGCACGATGGTTCGCACGGACACCTCAAATTCCCCGGACAGTTTCTGCGCGGAAGTCTTTCCATGGCGCAGCAGATAATTCATGATGGCTATCAGACGGTCGATCTTCACGGTCTTCTCCTCTCTCCAGAGCATTTTTCAAACACGCTCTGATCTGCATTATAACAGAAGAACTATGACAGCATTATGTCATAGTTCCCGGCGTATCCCTCTCATTCTATTTTTTATGCACCTCATTATCGTAAATCCTGCAGTCTTCAGCCATTGCACATATCGCATCCTTGTTGCAGTCTGTCGAAGAACCGGCAGCATCAATCTCTACATCCCGCAGTACAATATTGTAGAGATGCGCACCTTTGGCGTAACCAAACAGTCCGGCCAGTTCTGCATCAGAACTTTTCATCGTCAGTCCGGTTATCTCATAACCGTTACCATTATAACTGCCGGTAAAAGGATCATTCTCTGTCCCTATCGGTAACCACTCATCAGATGATAATTGGATATCCGCCTGCTGCATATAATTCTTATCCCATCCAGACTGCCCTGCTGCCACGGCTCTCAGCTGTTCTTCTGTAAATACAAGATAATACGTTTTTCCCCTGAATGTCAATGTATCCATTTCTACCGCCTCATTACTGAATGCCTCCGTATTCTCTGACGTCGCCCCTGATTCAGCTTTTGCATTTGTGCCAGTAGAAATAAGTACTGTTAAGATCATCAGAACTGTCAAAACCAAAGATATTTTTCTCATATTCTGCACTCCTTCCACACTCAATACTACCTTTCTCCAAAAATATTATATATCAATTTGCCTCAACAATCAATACTCCGCCAGGAACAGCCCAAACGGCATTCGACAACTGTTACTGTTCACTCCGTTCCAGTAACGAGTAAAAATCCATGCAAAATTTGCTTCGCAAATGGATTTTTACCTGCTGCATGTACGTTTTCGTACGGACTTAGCAGTAAATGCTAAGTCCTGTGTGAACAGTAGCCAGCAACTCGCTCTTGAAAAATCCGTCTATTTTTTGTACACTATAAGAGACAGCATACACATTTTTATTTTACTGCAAGGGGCTTTTGAAGGGAGAATATAGAATGAAAAAAGCAATGAGCCAGTCCTTACTGACACTGATCCTGAACGGTATCTCCATATTATCGCTGATATTCCTGGTGATATCCCTGCTTTCCTACCGGAATGTGAACAATCAGCTCTATTCCGCCAATGAAGAGCGGTTTAACCTGACCTATAACGCCAACCGTTTCATGAACGGCTCCGCCTACCTGACAAACGAGGTGCGGGCGTTCGCCGCGACAGGGCTTCAGGAGCATTATGACAATTACTGGAATGAGGTCGATACGCTGAAAAACCGCGACAAAGGCGTCGCGGCGATGCAGGAGATCGGCATCACCTCCGCAGAGCAGAAAATGATCGACGACATGTACGCGCTCTCCAACCAGCTCGTTCCGCTGGAAGACGAAGCGATGAAGAACGTACAGGGCGGCAACAGATCCGCCGCCCTGGATTATGTGTACGGAACAGAGTACAATGCTTCCATCACCCAGATCAACACGCTGAAAGAACAGTTTCTGACTACCCTGGACAACCGGACATCAGAGCAGGTGAACAGCCTGCTGCTGCAGTCAAACCAGATCCAGATCCGCATGATCCTGGCACTGACGATCGTCGGCATCATGCAATTGTCCAACATGCTGCTCGTCCGGCTGAAAGTCCTGCGCCCTGTCATGGCCGTCAAGAAGCAGATGCTGGAGATCTCACAGGGCAACCTCTCCGCGGACTTTGCACTGCAGCCTGACACCTCCGAGATCGGCATGCTCGTGGAATCCATCCACGAGACCAAGCATGAGCTCAAAAAATACATCAGCGATATCGACACGACACTGTCGCAGATGGCGCAGGGAAACATGAATCAGATGATCGGCAATGATTACCGCGGCGAATTCCTGCCGATCCAGCGCGCGATGGGACAGATCCTGGATTCCTTCAACAGCGCACTGTCCCAGATCAACAGAACATCGGGGCAGGTATCCGAGGAGTCGGACAAAATGTCGTCAAGCGCACAGAACCTGGCAGACGGTGCCACAGAACAGGCGGCCGCAGTCGAGGAACTCTCGGCAAGCATCCAGGAAATATCCAAGCAGGTGAACAGCACATCCGAAGATGCCAACCATGCCAACCAGGCATCGGAGGAAGCCATGAAACATCTGATGCTGTGCAATGAGAAGATGGCAGCGCTGAGCGCGGCGATCGACGAGATCACAAACTCTTCCCGCCAGATCGGAGGCATCACCAAGGCGATCCAGGACATCTCCCTGCAGACCAATATCCTCGCACTGAACGCGTCCGTGGAGGCGGCACGTGCCGGCGAGGCAGGAAAAGGCTTCGCCGTCGTGGCAGGCGAGGTACAGAGTCTGGCGAACAAAAGCTCCGAATCCGCAAAAAATATCTCTGAACTGATCGAAAAATCGATCAAACAGGTTCAGAGCGGCGCGGCCCTGTCCGTTGAGACGATGAGCGCACTGACACAGGTGATCACCAGCGGAGAACAGTCCGCGGCAATGATCGAGCGGATCGCCTCCTCCGCAACGCAGCAGGCAGAATCCTTAGAACAGGTGACGGAAGGCATGCACCAGATCTCCGACGTCGTACAGACGAACGCATCGACCGCAGAGGATTCCGCCGCCTCCGCACAGGAACTGCGCCGAGGCGCCGAGAACCTGCGGGTTGCCGTGCAGAAATTCCAGCTGCGCCAGCGATGAATACATACTTTCCATCGCTGAGGCTCCTTTCCAGAAACGAGAAATTTTTCAAACACGCTCTGACCTCCGAAATTCCGAAGGCGTCATGTGCATATATTTCCGGAACGTGCGGTTAAAATAGCTGATATTGTTAAAGCCGGATCTGGTCGCGACCACGCTGATCTCGTCGTCAGAATGCTCCAGAAGATCCAGACTCTGCTGTATCCTGTAATAATTCAGATACCCAAAAGGACTCATGTTGGTCATGGTCCTGAACAGACGGCATATGTGCCCCCTGCTCAGCCCGAACTCCTTTTCAAGCTGCGCCAGCGTGATATCACTGTCGCAGTTCCTGCGCAGATACTCCATCATGGCTTTGACCGTCACAGTGCGGTGGTCGGAAGGATCCTCGGAAGCCTTCCGGTCATGCGCCGTGTTGGTCACCAGCAGATGCAGCGCTTCCAGCAGGCGTATCCTGACCGCCAGCTCATACGCGTACTCCCTGGCATGAAATGCCGCCCGAATGCTGCCAAGACATTGGAGCATGCAGCGTTCCCAGGGATCTGCCGGATCGATGACGCGGCAGGCTGCATTGCCGGACAGACAGGGCTCCAGATATTTCTTCTGCACGATATCATTTCCCATGCCGCACAGAAAATCCATATGAAAAACAATCGCAAAAAAATCCAGCCGTTCATGAAGCCCGCAGGTCAGCAGGTGGAGATGGTTAGACGGAATGATACAGATGGTATCTTCCCGCACCGGACAGACCTCCCCGCCCAGATGGATCAGCGCTTCCCCCTTCGTGATGACGAGGATCTCGACCTCCTCATGCCAGTGGCAGCCGATTCGTTCCTCGAAGGACGGGTCAGAGACGACATCATAGAGCATCATCGGAAACAACGCATTTCCGTGCAGTGTCGTCTCCCGCAGATGAGGGCTGTTCTGTGTACTGCCCCTGCCGGTCATCTCGCAAAACTCCTCAGATAAATCCTGTTTCTATCCGGATCATAAAAACACATATTCGTCGCTCCCCAGGGCTGCTTCGTGGGCTTCTGTATGATCTTTCTTATAGAAATCAGCAAGTCTCACAACATCGTTGGTCAATAGTCCGACTTCTCTTATTTTCATATCGTTCCTCTCCTGCACAAAAAGACTCCGGGAGACTATATCCCGTTCTTATTGATTATATCGCATATCAGGCACGAACACAATGTGAATTTGGTACTATTAAATGCAAATATTGTTCAAGATTTTTCGTGTGGAAGTGAATATAATACAATCATGACACTCCCGGAGTCTGCCCTGCACCTGCGCAAAGAGACTCCAGGTGCCTATTATCCATGAAACGGAGGAATCATCAAATGAAATTCTGGAAAGAAAACGGATCCCTGTGCTGGAAACATCAGTACGAGACTGTACAGATCACACCCTGGGGCAAAAACGCACTGCGCGTGCGCACCACAAAATATCCAGCCTTTACCAGCCACAACTGGGCGCTGGAGGAACCCATACCCGACACCGACGCCAATGTGTCCATCGAGATCGCAGACGACGGGCGCAGCGATGCTTCCATCACAAACGGACGCCTTTGCATCCATGCAGATGCCTCAGGCATCATGACCTTCTGCCGCGACGGTCAGAAATTCCTGAAAGAATATCACAGGGACTATGACCAGCCCTCCTGCCCGGAGAGCCGGTGTCTGAAGATCCGCGGAAGGGAGTACAAGGCGATCGCCGGCGGCGACTACACCGTAAAACTGCGCTTTGAGAGCAATGACAGGGAGCGGATCTATGGTATGGGACAGTACCAGCAGTCCTATCTCGACCTGAAAGGCTGTACGCTTGAGCTCGCACAGCGCAATTCCCAGATCTCCATCCCATTTGCAGTGTCCAGCCTCGGCTACGGATTCCTGTGGAACCATCCCGGCGTGGGAAACGTCGTATTTGGAAAGAACTACACCGAGTGGGAGGCAAAAGCGGCAAAGCAGACAGATTACTGGATCACCGTCGATGACACGCCCGCAAAGATCCTGGAAAATTACACGGAAGTGACCGGAAGGACACCCGTGATGTCCGAAGATCTCCTCGGACTGTGGCAGTGCAAGCTGCGCTACCGCACGCAGGAGGAAGTGCTCAGTGTGGCCAGAAAATACAGGGAACTTGGCATCCCGCTGGACGTGATCGTCATAGACTTCTTCCACTGGACCAGACAGGGCGACTGGAAATTCGACAAAGACTACTGGCCGGATCCGAAAGCCATGTGCGACGAGCTGCACGCCATGGGCACCAAAGTCGTCGTATCCGTGTGGCCGACTGTCGATAAAAAGAGTGAGAACTTCGGAGAAATGCTCGACCGCGGGCTGCTGATCCAGACAGAGCACGGCAGCAACCAGACCTATGAATTCCAGGGAGACTGTCTGACGATCGACCTCACCAACCCTGAGGCACAGGCGTATCTGTGGGAAAAATGCAGGAAAAATTATTACGACTACGGCATTGACATGTTCTGGCTCGACAACGCCGAACCAGACTACGGAGCCTATGACTTTGAAAATTACAGATACCAGCTCGGACATGCCCTGGAGGTCAGCAGCCTCTATCCCAAACTCTATGTCAGGACCTTTTTCGAGCACACCGGGGCGCTCTCCCTCGCGCGCTGCGGCTGGGCAGGAAGCCAGAAATACGCATCCCTGCTGTGGTCGGGCGACGTTCCAAGTACTTTTGAATCCCTGCGGGACCAGATCAGCGCGGGACTCAATATGGGTCTTGCGGGAATCCCCTGGTGGACGACCGATATCGGCGGATTTATGACCGAC
>VSNO01000111.1 GCA_009774375.1 Lachnospiraceae bacterium | reverse complement strand
ACGGTTATCACGTTGCGCGCGTCCGCTCTGTTGACAACCGCGGTTTTACGCTGCCGATGCTTCCGGCGGAGGGAAAGGTCACAGAGGGCGGATATCCGATCGGAAATGACGTGACCTGCAATCTCGAGATCCGCCAGGCGGTCGCCTGTGCCATTGACCGTGAACTGGTGGCAGATGCGGCGCTGAACGGGTTTGCCACACCCTGCTATTCCGAGAATGACAATATGCCGTGGAACAATCCGGAGGTCGTGATCGAGACGGATGTGGAGCGCGCCAGAAAGCTGCTCGCAGATGCGGGATGGGCTGACACGGATGGGGACGGCGTTGTCGAGAAGGATGGTATCAGGGCAGCATTTACCGTGCTGTATCCCAGCGGGGATTCTGTGCGCCAGGCGGTCGCGTTCGCCGCTGCGGAGCAGGTGTCGGACATCGGCATCCAGATCACAGTGGAGGGAACCAGCTGGGATGATCTGGCGAAGCGCATGTTTTCTGATGGCGTCATGATGGGCTGGGGTGCTGCAAATCCCTATGAGAGTTATTGCCTGTATCAGAGCGGGGGAGCATTTCAGGATGATTTCTACAATCCCGAGGGATACCAGTCGGAGGAGACAGACCGTTATCTGTCGGCAGCCATGGAGGCGCTGACGACGGAGGAGGCATATCGGAACTGGAAGCTTGCCCAGTGGGACGGCGTGGCTGGAACATCCATGAAGGGCGCGTGTCCGTGGGTGTGGATCGTCAATATAGACCATCTGTACTATGTGCGGGATGGATTGGATATCGGTGTACAGCAGCTTCACCCGCACGGCTCTTCCATGCCGCTGCTGCAGAATCTCCATGAGTGGAAGTGGGCGGATGTGCAAAAATGACAAGTGTGTTATGAAATGGGCGTGTGATTCATGAAGTGAAGATCAACTCTAGGATTGAGTGACAGGAGCGGCAGGAAAAGTGGAAAGGTTAAGAACAGACAACGTGCTTAAAATATTGAAAATATTGAAAATATTGAGACGGATCGCGGCATACGTGCTTCGCGTGGGCTCACTCCTCCTTGCGGTCAGCGTCATTTCGTTTGCACTGGTGAGCGCTTCACCTGTCGACCCGGTGCAGCAGTATATCATGGGGATCGGGCCGGTGTCGGATGAACAGCGGAGTGAGATCGAGGCGTACTGGGGTGTGGACAGACCGCCGGCAGAGCGGTATTTCAGCTGGCTCTCGGCTTTGCTGCACGGGGATCTTGGCGTGTCCCTCTTGTATCGCCGCCCAGTGGCACAGATCATCGCGGAGCGGTTTGGAAATTCACTTGCACTGATGCTGTGTGCATGGGTATTTTCGGGGCTCATCGGCTACGCGCTGGGTTGCGTCATGGGCATGAACCGGGATCGTTGGCAGGACAGATGCATCAGGAAGATCTGTTATCTGCTCGGCAGTGTGCCGACCTTCTGGCTGGGACTCGTGTTTCTGATGGTCTTCGCCGTGATGCTGGGATGGTTTCCGGTCGGTTTTTCGGTGCCGGTCGGTATGCGGGACAGTGAGGTGACCATCTGGCAGCGCCTGCACCATCTGGCACTGCCGGCGTTTACGCTGAGCCTGATGTCCTTTTCAAATATCGCGCTTCACACGAGGCAGAAGATGATCGATGTGATGAACAGCGAGTATGTCCTGTTTGCGCGCGCCCGCGGGGAGGACAGGTGGACGCTGTTCTGGCGCCACGGCCTGCGCAATACGGTTCTGCCCGCGGTGACACTGCAGTTTACCTCTTTTGCCGAGCTCTTTGGCGGTTCTGTGCTGGCGGAGAATGTATTTTCCTATCCGGGGCTCGGCTCGGCAGTCTCGGCGGCGGGACTCAATTCCGATGTGCCGCTCCTGCTGGGGATCACACTGTTTTCCACGCTGTTTGTCTGCGTGGGAAACACGGTCGCAGATCTGCTGTACGGCTTTATTGATCCCAGACTTCGCGAGGTGTGCCAATGAGCCGGGCGGGGAGCGGGAAAGGATTGAACCGGCGGACAAAGGCGCTCCTGCTGACGATATTTCTGACGTTCCTGATGGTGTTGGTCTATGTATCCGGCAGCCTGATCCCGGAGGAGGCGGTGGGAACGGATCTTCAGCGCTCGGGGCAGCCGCCCTCGTGGGCGCACCTGTTCGGCACAGACAATCTGGGGCGGGATCTGCTGCTGCGCACGCTGAAAGGTTTGTCGGTCAGTATGACAGTGGGAATTGCGGCGTCCTGTGTCAGTGCGGTGATCGCCATTCTGGTCGGGATCGCGGCAGCGGTGGGGACAAGAGCTGTGGACGGCGCGGTCAGCTGGCTGATCGACCTGATGATGGGGATTCCGCATACTGTCTTGATCATATTGATCTCATTTTCTCTTGGCAGAGGGTTGAGGGGATTGCTGGTCGGGATCGCGGCGACGCACTGGACGAGTCTTGCCCGGCTGATCCGGGGAGAGGTGATGCAGCTTCGCAGTCAGCATTTTATTGCAGTTTCCAGGCGTCTGGGGAAATCAAGCGGCTGGATCCTGCTGCATCATCTGCTGCCGCATCTGGCGCCCCAGTTTATCGTAGGGCTGATCCTGATGTTTCCCCATGCGATCCTGCACGAGGCATCCGTTTCTTTTCTGGGCTACGGGCTTGCGCCTGAGCAGCCGGCGATCGGTATCATACTGGCGGAGAGTATGCGCTACCTTTCTTCCGGCATGTGGTGGATGGCAGTGTTCCCGGGGCTTCTGCTTGTTCTGATCGTTTTGCTGATCGATCGGCTGGGGGAGAATCTGCGCTCGGTGATCGATCCGTATAGTGCGCAGGAATAGCGTGTAAGGGTCTGTATAAGCGACAGTGACAGCGGTTTGAGTATAGAGATTTTAGGTTTTAGATAAAGGTTTTAGACAGAGAATTTGATAGAGATTTAATAAAGAGATTTTAGATAAAGGTTTAAGACAGAGGTGTTTATGGAAAGGAAGCAAGATATCCCTGTTCTGGAGGTGTCCGGTCTGTCTGTCTCATTTCAGATGTACGATGGCGCCTTAGACCGGAAGGATCTGCAGGTGATCTCGGATCTGAGCATGCGCGTTCATGCGGGAGAGGTGCTGGCAGTCGCCGGCTCGTCCGGTTCCGGAAAAAGCCTGCTCGCGTCGGCGATATTGGGCATTCTGCCGGAAAATGCCGTTGTTGACGGTTTGATGCGCTATCGGGGACAGCTCCTGACGCCGGAGCTGCAGAGAAAGCTCCGAGGAACCGAGATCGCGCTCGTGCCGCAGTCGGTTGCGTTCCTGGATCCGTCGATGCGGGTGGGGGCGCAGACAGACGGCCATGGAAGAGCGCTCACAAAAGAGAGAAAAGCGAAAGAAAATAAGAGAGAGAAGATCTTTCAGCGCCTTGGACTTCCTGTGGAAACGAAGCGTTTCTACCCGTTCCAGCTCTCTGGCGGCATGGCGCGGCGCGTGCTGGTCTCAACGGCAATGATAGCGGACGCGCGGCTGATCGTCGCGGACGAGCCGACGCCGGGCATGAGTCTCGACCAGGCATTGGAAGCGCTGAAACTGTTTCGTGAGATCGCTGACGATGGGAGAGCGGTGATCCTGATCACGCATGACATAGATCTTGCATTTGCGTTTGCGGACAGGGTTGCCGTTTTTTATGCCGGAACGATGCTGGAGACGGCAGACGCTTCAGATTTTCGGGAAGGGGGCGATGTTCTGCGCCACCCTTACAGCAAGGCGCTGTGGAGGGCGCTGCCGCAGAATGGTTTTGAGCCGACTGCCGGTTTTCAGCCGTATGCGGGTAGCCTGCCTGAAGGATGTTTGTTCGCATCGAGATGCAGCTGTAAGTCGTCCCGATGCGGGCGGGAAGCGCCCCCTGTGCGGGAGCTGCGCGGCGGGGAAGTGCGGTGTTTTCATGCGATCTGAAAAAGAGTGTTTCTATAAAAAGGCATATGTTTAGGAGAGGCCATACGGAAAAGGAGTGTAGTATGCAGCTGGAAGCCAGAAAGATAAGTTTTCGTTATCACCCAAGACAGCCGTGGGTGCTCAAGGATCTGGAGTTTGGCGTGGGGCAGGGGGAGTGCGTCGGTCTGTTCGCGCCGAGCGGGTACGGAAAAACGACGCTGGCGATGCTGCTGGCCGGTTATCTGAAGCCTGTGGAGGGGGAGATACTGTTGGCTGGGAGAGTGCTTCCGCTGAGTGGTGTCTGCCCGGTGCAGCTGATCTGCCAGCATCCGGAGCAGGCGGTCAATCCCCGCTGGCGTCTGCGCAGGGTGCTGGAGGAGAGCGGGCAGATCCGGGAGGACCTGCTGGACCGGCTCGGCATTGAGCGCATGTGGCTGGAACGTTTTCCGAGGGAGCTTTCCAGCGGTGAGTTGCAGCGCTTCTGCGTGGCGCGGGCGCTGACGAGCAACGCGGATTTTCTGATCTGCGATGAGATCAGCGCCATGTTTGACGTCATCACACAGGCACAGGTCTGGAGCGTGGTCTGCCACGAGGCACAGAGACGGAATATGGGCATCGTCGTTATCACGCATAACCGGCATCTGGCACAGCGATTGTGCAGCCGGATCTGTGACCTGGGCAATCCATCATGAGAGATTTTGTGAAATGATTGCACAAGACAGCCAGTATATGGTAAAATAGCATCGGTTTATCACAACAGCTGGAGCATTTTTTAACACGCTCTGATTCGCAGTTTGGCGGATGTTCTATATAGGAGCGAATAAGGTGCAAACACAAAGTATCAGACATATCATCATCCGTTATGTGACAAAGCTGTCTGTCATATTGGGAGTCCTGCTGGTCATTTTGATGATCGCTACATCGCTGATCTCGACGTCGTCGGTGCTTCGGGAAAATCTGCAGGTCACGGCGCGGATCGTAGCACAGAATATCAGTTCCAACATCCATCTGCTGGCGGATCGGATGGACAATATGGTGCAGAAGCCGGAGTGGGCTGACGCGGGATAGTCCGATGAGGCTATGCAGCAGCTGATCGACCAGAGCAAGGAACGGGTGGAGTTTGTGTGGATCGCCGGTTACAACATTTCAGGGATGAAGCTGTATGGAGACGGGGAGGCACCGGACTCTATTATCGGAAAAGAATATTACGATTATCTGACTGTGACACAAAATCTGACGATCGGAAACCCGGAGTATGCGAACGGACTCTGGCAGATCTGCGTGGGAATTCCGGTTTTGGATGACGAGGGGGCGGTCGTATTCTATCTGAAGCTACAAATATGATCTGCTCAATGATGTCCTGTCGAATACTCATATTGGAGTCAGGGGAATTGCGTATATTGTCGACCGTGATGGAAATATCATTGTGGATAAAAATGTGTCGGATATGACAGAGGTCAGAAATCTGTATCAGTTGTATGCATCTGCCAGAAACCAACATATTTTTGACGCCATGCTTGATTTTGGCACGGATGTGAAATCCATATTTTTAAAGGGTGTACCGCATTATACAGCGTATTCCCCGGTTACCGGAACGAACTGGACACTGGTGATCGCGGCGCCCAAGGCGGATTTTATGGGAACGCTGATGTGGTCGGTGGTTATCAGCATCCTCTTCATCGTGGTGCTGCAGGTCTATACGGTAAAGCGGACGGTTGAGATCGCGGATCAGATCGCCGGTTCACTGGCACACGCGGCGGATCGCCTGACATCACTGGCGGCTGGAAATCTGAAGAACGACGTCATCTTTGCGGACAGCAATCAGGAGGCGGAGGTGCTCACGACGGCATTGTCCAGCACAGTGGCCAGTCTGTCCATATATATCGACAACATCACGGATTATCTGGGGTTGCTCTCTTCGGGAGACTATTCCAGGAATGTGGAGGGAACTTTCGACGGGGATTTTGCGGCGATACGCGATGCCATCATCCGGATCACGGATTCGCTCAACGAGACGATGAAACGGATTCGTCAGGCATCGGAGGCCATTCGGCGGAATTCTTCCGAGATGACAGTGTATGCGACTAAATTGTATGACGGTTTTATAGAACAGTCAGCTGCATTGAAGCGACTGACGGGAAAGGTGGAGTTGATCACGGATAAGACCATTGAGATTGACAGGAATGCACAGCACGTAAAAGAAAGTGCGGACAGGGCAAGAGAGCGCGTGGACGAAGGGCAGCGCCAGATGGAGGATATGCTGGGGACGATGGACAGCATTCATCGCGGCATGCAGGTGATCATCACGATCAGCCAGCTGATCGAGGATATATCCTCACAGACAAGCCTTTTGTCCCTGAATGTTTCTATTGAGGCGGCGCGTGCCGGGGAAGCCGGAAAAGGTTTTGCCGTGGTCGCCCAGGAGATCGGGCAGCTCGCCCGGCAGACCGCGTCGGCATTGGAAAAGACAGGGGAGATTCTCGGTAAGACAAGAAGGTCCATCGACCAGGGGATGCAGACTGCGCAGGATACCGCGGAATCCTTCCGCAATGTCAATCAGGCAACGAACGAGTTCATGGAGATTTCTGATGACTTGATCCGGATCACGCTGCAGCAGAAGGAGGCGATCGACACGGCATATCAGGAAGTGGGACGGTTCTGACCATTGCAGATACCAACCAGCAGCTTGCAAAGGAGACAGATGAGACGGCGGCTGTGTCCCTGTACCAGGTGGAGGAGCTGGAACAGATTGTATCGACGATGAAACTGAGGAACGAATAGGTTTGGCAAAAAAGTGGAACGGAGTGAACAGCAGCCATAAAACATGGAATCGTCTGTCAATGCGTCTGTTGAACAGCAAAAATTGTTGATTTCATATAACAATCGTGATACCATAAACCATATATCTGCGGTCAGATCATTACAAGGGAGGAGACAGAATGGATATGATAAACGAATTTTCCATGGAACAGGGACTATCCAATGAGAAGGTCATCGTCATCGATTTCGGCGGTCAGTACAACCAGCTTGTGGCAAGGCGTGTCAGGGAATGCAATGTATATTGCGAGATCTATTCCTACAAGACAGACATCGAACAGATTAAGGCAATGAATCCTAAGGGGATCATATTGACGGGCGGACCAAACAGTTGCTACGAGCAGAATGCGCCCAGCTACACAAAGGAACTGTTTGAGCTGGGGATCCCGGTGCTGGGGCTGTGCTATGGTGCGCAGCTCATGATGCTCGTGCTCGGTGGCAATGTCGAGAGAGCGGCTGTGCGTGAGTATGGAAAGACTCAGGTGCATGTGGACCAGTCTTCACCGCTGTTTGCGGGTGTGGAGCAGGAGACGGTCTGCTGGATGAGCCATTTTGATTATATTTCAAAAATCGCGCCAGGGTTTGCTGCCATAGCGCACACGGATCATTGTCCGGTGGCAGCCGCGCAGTGTCCGGACAGAAAGCTCTACGCGATCCAGTTCCACCCCGAAGTGCTGCACACGGTTGAGGGAACAAAGATGCTCTATAACTTTGTCCGCGGCATCTGCGGCTGTGCAGGCACATGGAGAATGGACTCGTTCGTGGAGGAGTCCGTAAAAAAGATCAGGGAAAAGGTCGGAGATGGAAAAGTGCTCCTGGCGCTGTCGGGCGGTGTGGATTCGTCCGTGGCAGCAGGGCTGTTATCCCGGGCGATCGGCAGACAGCTCACCTGTGTCTTTGTCGACCATGGTCTGCTGCGCAAGAACGAGGGAGACGAGGTCGAATCTGTGTTTGGACCTGGCGGCGACTTTGACCTGAATTTCATCCGGGTCAATGCACAGGAGCGATATTACGGAAAGCTTGCGGGCGTGACAGAGCCGGAGACGAAACGAAAGATCATCGGCGAAGAGTTTATCCGTGTGTTTGAGGAGGAAGCGAAGAAGATCGGTGCGGTAGACTTCCTGGCACAGGGGACGATCTATCCGGATGTGGTGGAGAGCGGCCTTGGCGGCGAGTCCGCCGTGATTAAATCGCACCACAACGTGGGCGGCCTTCCCGACTATGTTGATTTCAAGGAGATCATCGAGCCGCTGCGTGATCTGTTCAAGGATGAGGTGCGCAAGGCGGGACTGGAGCTGGGACTTCCGGAGAGACTGGTGTTCCGCCAGCCGTTCCCGGGGCCGGGACTTGGCATACGCATCATCGGCGAGGTCACGGCAGAGAAGGTGCGCATCGTGCAGGACGCCGACGCGATCTACCGCGAGGAGATCGCAAAAGCCGGACTGGACAGGAGTATCGGACAGTATTTTGCGGCGCTGACAAACATGCGCAGCGTCGGCGTCATGGGGGACGAGCGGACGTACGACTACGCGGTGGCGCTGCGCGCCGTGAATACGGTTGATTTTATGACGGCGGAATGTGCGGAGATACAGTTTGCAGTGCTGCAGACGGTGATGAGCCGGATCATTAATGAGGTGCGGGGGGTTAACCGGGTAGTGTATGATTTGACCAGTAAGCCGCCGGGGACGATTGAGTTCGAATAGTAGCCACAAGTCTGGGAAGCCTTATAAACAGGGCGTTCCCGGGCTTTTCTTTTTGCGATGCTACTATTTTGCTACTAAACGCAACTACTCTGTTCCGCATCGTTTTATTATAAGCTTGCGTTTCCCAAATAGTATTTGGAAAATTAAATAACTTTTCTTTGGGGCATAGGGATAACTTTTCCTGGTGCTGTTTCCTTTGGCAGTGGCACCGGTCCGTATGGAAGTCCTGTATTGGCGTATACTGTATCCGAAGTAGCTAAACTGTCAGCCGTGCCATCATCATAGGAAATTCCCATAGTTTCAAGTAGAGGGTTACCCGTTGACGGCTCCGGTGTGGGTGTAACATCAACGGTTGCTGCAAGTTGTTCCAGATTGCTGACAAGCTCCTGCTGTTTGTGCGGAAACAGATGCGAGTAGGTATTCAGTGTTGTGGATACCTTTTCGTGTCCCAGTCTGTCAGCGAGGATAAGTGCATCACAGCCCTGATTGATAAGTAAACTGGCATGTGAGTGGCGGATATCATGAATTCGTATCCGCTTAATGCCGGTTTTCTTACAGCCTCGCTCCATCTCGTGAGAGAGAAAGTGCTTGGTAGCTGGGAATATTCTTTCGTTAGGGTCAAGCATATATCTGGTATTGATAAAGTTTTGCAGCTCCTGACACAGAAAATCGGGAATTGGAATTTTCCGCTTGCTTTTCTTTGTCTTAGGCGGAGTGGTGATATCCTTTCCGTTCAGACGCTGATACGTTTTGTTGATATCAATCTGTTTTGTCATGAGATTGATATCGGCAGCGGTAAGCGCCAGCAATTCTCCTTCTCGCATTCCTGTCCAGTAGAGTACCTGAAAGCAGATATAGGAAAGCGGCTTGTCCTTGATGCCCTCACGAAATACGGTATACTCATCATAAGTCCAATAATCCATTTCTTCTGCTTTTGCCTGTCCTATGCTTCCAGCCTGACCACAGGGATTCGTATTTAAATCGTAGAAGCGTTTTGCGTAGTTGATGATGCAGGTAAGCTGATTGTTGATGGTCTTTAGATAAGTTTTGGAATAACCATTTGGGGAATTCATCAGCTGATTCTGCCACCTGCGTACATCCGAAGCCTTAATCTCATTGATTGGCTTGCTGCCAAAGAATGGGAGAATATGTGTTTCGTAAATATGCTTCTTGGTCAGAATGGTTGACTGCTTGAGCCTTGCAGCCATATCTTCCATATAAAGTTCGTAGAGATTCTGAAAAGTCATATCCGGGTTAGCAGACTGTCTTTCAAGAAAATCTCTTTCGTATGTTAGGGCTTCCTTTTTGGTGGCGAAACCCCGTTTCCATTTCTGCCGGTTGTTGCCCTGCCAGTCCGTATAGTAGAACTTGCAGAACCATTTACCAGTCTTATTATCTTTGTAAGCTGGCATAAACATCATCTCCTTTGCTAAATTGTAATAATCTTCAGAGTGATATACTAAATCTCTTGTATGCTGTATTGCTCTGAAGCAGAACCACAAAACTGTAGTATGTACTGCACCTGTTCAGAAAATTGAAATTTTGGGTGCATTTATCCAAAGGCTATGATATAATCTACTTGTCTAGGGTGATTACAAAGCCTTTTGGGTAAAATCACTTATAAAATTTCGGTATCATTCCTTTTGCAGAAGGACTGATGCCGATTTTTATATATTTTGTTATTCGTTCTTGTCCGGTTCTTCCCGGGTGGAAATGATCTGAATGGTTGAATAATCGGTTTTCTTTTGCTTGCCCTTTACTTTTCTGTTTTTGGCTCTCTGGGAGATGAAATCAGAAAAGTAACTGTCAGAATAGTATTCTAAAGTTTCTCTTTTCCATGTTTCAAACTGTTCCTGATTGATGGAGCCGCTTTGCAGGGCTGCAAGTTTATCCATCCAATTTTCCATAAAGAGGCAGAAGTCTGCATTATAGGTTCCGCTCCCTTTGCCATCAACCATAAGGGCAGAAGTCCAGTCAGGACTTTCCGGCGGTTTGGCACAGGTAAGCTGGAATGTAATATCCTTAATCTCTGTTATGGTAAATAAAGCGTTGATAACATCTGACAGGGTGTGAAAACGACAGGAAGGGAACTCGTTTTCTGAGGATACAATCCCTATCTCATCTGTTTTGGCTTCCAAAAGCTCCTGCCATGGAATTTCCAGTTCATCTGCCACAAGTTTAATGAAATCTATTTTCATGGTGATTTCACCGGATTCATATTTCTGAATAGTACGCTCTGATTTACCAAGTCTTTCGGCAAATTCTTTTTGTGTAATCTTCAATTGTCTGCGGCGTTTCTTGATTGCATTACCGATTTCTTCTGCGGTATACATGGCAAAACGCTGGTCGTCTGACAAAGCCATAACTTCACCTTCCTAATATCAATAGTCATAACGGTTTATTCGATTCGTGTTTTGCGTAAAAAATCAAAATACGAACTAAAAATCAAAGGGTTTATAATGATATGAATACTATAACACATATCAAAACGAATTGCAAGTGCGTATTTTTAAAAAATACTATTGACATGAGATAAAAGATATATTATGATTAAACACGAATTAAAAATACGGATATGGAGTGAAAAAAATTAACAGAAGCCTTAAATCCGTATCAATAATAGTAGTTTTGCGAGGAGGGGATTTGTGATAAGCACTAAGGAAGCATTTATTGATGCAAAAGAAGTCAGCCGGATTCTGGGTGTTGGTATGACAAAGGCATATGCAGTCATTAAGGCATACAATGCTGAGTTGGATGTGCAGGGGTATTATACCATGCGTGGGAAATGCCCGCGTAAATACTTCGAGCAGAAGATTTACGGATATGCGGATTATTACAATCCGGATAATGACCTGACAAGAAAAGCCGGTATGACGGCGGAGAAATGCCATTGTCAGGCAAAAGAAAAAGTCCAATCCGGTTAGGAAAGGACCTTGGTTGCAAAGCCAAAGCTTCGCTATGTATCTCGCAAATACATTATAGCAAAAGGTTTTGGCTCCTGCAATCAAAAAGTAAGGCAGCGAGGTAAAATTCTCTGTCTGCCTGAATGCTTGCATTTTATTAGCAAAATAAGGAGGATTTGTATGTACTTGGAAGAACAGAAACTTTTGTTATGCGGTATTGACCATGGATTTTCTACCATGAAAACCGCTCATTTTGTATTTGAAAACGGTGTAAAAGAACTAGGCGGTGAGGCTTCGCTTTTGACCAACACTATGTTTTTTAATGAGAGGTATTTCAAAGTTGGTGAGGGCAGGCTTCCCCTAAAGGATACCAAGGTTGAAGATGGAGATTATTTCTTATTAACACTGGCAGCCATTTCCAGAGAGATGGATTATCATGGATTAAGTGATACGGAAGTCTGCATTGTAGCCGGATTGCCATTTACAAGGTTCGGGCAGGAAAAGACAGAATTTAAAGAGTACCTGCATTCGGGCGATAGGGAATTTCAGTACAATGGTAAGGAGTATCATATCAAATGCAGTGATGTTTTTCTGTATCCACAATGTTATGCTGCCGTTGCGGACAGACTCGGAAAGCTTCCGGGAGAGCTTCTGATTGTGGATATTGGCAGCAAGACAGTGGATATCATTCATACCAGAAAGCATATCCCTGTGGAAAGTGACTGTATCACCATTCCATCGGCGCTGATTCAGTGTATGGCAAATATCAACAACGTGGTTTATCGAAAGACCAACCGCACCCTTACCGAGGAACAGATACAGCAGGTGATGATGTATGGGAATGCGCCATATTCGGATAAGATGGTGCAGATTGTCAAAGAGGAACTGGCGGTATTTGCAAAGAGAATTGAAGCAGCCTTGAAAGAGCATGGTTTTGATCCGGAGATGACACCTGTTGTATATGTCGGTGGAGGGGCAGGTGTGATGAAGCGTTTCGGTTCTGTTACGGGCAGACATATCATGCACATTGAAGATGTCAAGGCAAATGCCCTGGGATATGAATATCTAGCATACCAGCAATTAAAGCGAAAGTGGCTGTAGGCGTCGGGGAGGAGGCAGTATGGCATATGATGACAGTGTGACAGTCAGCTTCCGTCTGAGCTTTAATAAGGAAGAGGACAAAGAAATTTTAAGGTTCTTTTCCAGTGAGATTTTGAAAATTTGCTATGGTGATAAGAGCAAGTTTATAAAAAGTGCGTTGATAAGGGCGGTTCAAGATATAAAGCGGAATGAAAATGACAACCGCCTTATTTGTGAAATGAATACCCAGAGGACAGTGATACAGGAAACGATGATTGGTGAAGCAGACAGGGTTATCAATGCAATAAAGCTGATTGTCAAAGATGAAATGGAAAGGATTACAGAGCTACAGATGCCTGAAGGTAAGCAGGCAACTTTTAAAATGACGGAGCCTGCTACGGAAGGAGGCACAGAAGATGCTCCGTGTTTTGGAGAAGTTCCGGAAAGCTCCTGTGAGGATGTGTCAGAGGATGTGATGGCTTTTTTGGCGGATTTGTAGTAAGGCAGTCAGAAGAAGTTAATACGATTGGTATTACAAAGGGCAGAAAAGTAATACCGGATGTTATACAGATTATTATATGGTAATACCGTAAGTATTACAGACAAATGATGGTAGTACATGGAGTATTACAGATACTTGACCCGAAAGGGGCATATGTAGAGAGGGTTTTAGGGGGATTGAATCCCCCTAACCGGATTGTGAAACGCATGGCGTTTTACGTATCTGGCAAATTCTCTCCGCACAGGTTTTGAATTTGAGGCAAATGAAGATTTGCTGATGGCAGATAAAGAAATTAGATAGAAGGAAGGGATGTTTATAGGAAGAAGAGGACAGTCGATAGAACCAAGGAAAAACTTCACTATCCGCTTGTCGGATGAGGAACGGGAGCAGGCTGAGCATGATGCCCAAACAAATAACATGAAATTATCAGATTATGTGAGGTATCTGATTCTTCATGGAGGCAGGGTGGATACGACACTTGTTTATGACAGGCGTGACCTGATTCGTCAAATTGCGGGTTTATGCAACAATTATAACCAGATGACAAAAACAGTCAATGGATGCGGATATGTGCTTGATAGTACAATGAAGGCTGCTAATCGTCTGATGGAACAGATAAAAGAAAATCTTCAGGAGGTGGCGAACAAGTGGCAATAACCAAGGTAATGCATATGAAAGCGAGTGGTAAGGCAAGGATGGATATTCATCTGAAGCATGCCGTCAACTATATTCTGCAACCGAAAAAACTTGGGGATGCCAATCTGGCAGGCGGTATTAACTGCCTGCCGGATACTGCATATGAGCAGATGAAAGCAACCAAGCAGATGTTTGGAAAAGCAGGAGGCAGACAGGGGTATCATTTCGTCATATCGTTAAAACCGGACGAAGGGACACCAGAGATTATGTATGATATAGCCATGCGTTTTGCGGAAGAGGCATTTGGCGGAGAGTATGAGACTGTGGTGGCTGTTCACACAGATAGAAATCATCTTCATGCCCATATTATAATAAACAGTGTAAATATGGTAACAGGATATAAGTTCCAGTATCACGAGGGTGACTGGAAATATAAATTCCAACCCATTACCAATAAACTCTGTGAAGAATACGGACTGCATATCACTCCGGCAGAATACAGCAAAGAGCCTAAAAATATGGCAAGACCGCAATGGGAGCGAGGACAGGTATTTTCCAAGTGGATTGAACAGGATGCAAGATTCTGTGCTTTTAATGCAGAAAATATGGAACACTTTATTTTCCTGCTGGAGAAGCAGGGATTTGAGGTAAAACAGGGAGAGCATATTGCTGTAAAGGTTCCGGGAATGAAGAGGTTTAAAAGACTGGATACCATATCAGGGGATTTTAGTAGAAATAACTTGGAGGCTATGTTTAAATACGGAGATGCAAGTCAGGCAGCCCCTGTGAATCACACGCTGCCTCTAATACCGATAAGAAAAACAATTCTTACACCATATCAGAGAAAGTGCTATGCACGAATGTATCGTTTGCGGCTGGCAGAGAAAAAGCGTTTTACGTACAAATCAGCTTATCTGTATGAGCAGATACGGAAAATGCATGAGCTGCAGGAAGAGTATTTGGTGGTGGTTAAGTATGGTGTGAAATCATTTGTGGAATTGGTTCATTTGAAATTCTGCCTAGAACGAGTGGACGAGGAATTGTGCAAGGTGCAAAAGGAAATATATCGGGATAGGGCTTCACAGAAAAGAGCCTGTAAGACAGCAGAAGATTTGGCTTTTTTTGAAGCATCGGAGGACGATTACCGGGAACAGCTGGAGCAGGTAAAACTTCAAAAGAAAGATAATCATAAGAAGCTGAAAGCGATGGAACGGTGTCTTGAGAGAGATGGAAGTACGCTGGATGCGGAACTGGAGTATCGGATACCTGTTGGGAATATGGATGAGCTAACAGAAGTTACAAGGGATGAAATGCCAAGGAATCCGCATCGGCAGACGGAGGATTTGGTAGTTTCACAAGTGATTTCAGAAGATATTACTGATGAAATTGCGGCAGATGTTGGAGATGGAGATGCGGCTGATATGAAGTTGCCCGCAAACAAAGCTGATTATATGAGAATGAGTGTGGCTGAAAAAGTGTTCTGTTATCCGTTTGATGCAAAGGGAATAGAATCGGCATTTGAGATGGTTCGGGCGTATTTTGAAAAGATAGATATGGACACAGGTTTTCATTCCGTATATGAGGAGGCAAAACTTCTGTCAGATTATTATGAGAAGCAGAAGGTGGAAGAATTTATCGGAGAGAGAGCAGAACGGGTAATAGAGACAATGAAACTTCTGGGAATTGATGCAGGCAGAATGGCAGAGTATTCAACAGATGTATTGTCTGAGGTATTTAGTTTTGGGGATATGGAGTATTTTGCTGGAATTAAGTTGTTTAATAGAGTAATCGATAGATTGGAAATTAATATGGAACAGCAGAAAAGATATGAAGTGTTTGACCGGATTTATACGGAAAGTATACAAGAGAAGAAGGACGAGCGAGATAGGTGCAGACGATAGGGTAATGATTTGGGTGCTATGGTTTTGCTGTAGCATCTGAATTGTTTTATGGAGAGAGGTTGGAGGATATGGATGAGAAAAAACAGCCCTTTATACGAATGAAATAAATCTTTAAAAAAATAAAGATTTTATAGATTATTTGTTCTTTAAGTGCTATAATTGAAAATGGATTTTATAATGTTTCACAAACAAAAGTGAGGTATGTATAAATGGTTGTATCATATATAGGATTATGGAAAATATTGTTAGAAAAAGGACTACAAAAACAGGATTTGGTTGAACACGCAGGATTGAGTTCTGCAACAGTAGCCAAAATGGGAAGAGGAGAGCCGGTATCTAATAAAGTCTTAGAGAAGATGTGTGCATATCTCAAATGCAGTGTGAATGATATTATCAGCTATGAATAGTGATACAGAAGAAAGTTGAGGACGGTGTATTATGTGGTGCAG
>VSNO01000110.1 GCA_009774375.1 Lachnospiraceae bacterium | reverse complement strand
CTTCCCCCCCCCCGCCCCCCCTTCCCACCCCACATTCCCCTCTACTCGCCCCCCCCTATTCCAAAATTTTTTATGTATATTTCCGGTTTCTCCTACCTGGTCATTCTATGGATACCTGCCGCCATCCATAAGATCTTCGACAGATCCGGTGCATACGGCGCCATGAGCGCGATAAATCCCTGACACAGTCTCTCCACACCGGCATTCACCTGCTCCTCCTGCTCCTCATCTGCCGCAGGTGCGGCGGCACTGTGCGGGACAGCTGTCGCGACTGCATGGGCATGCAGTGCGGTCATGATCTCACCCGTTCTCAGCTCTTTCTGGTACACGTTCAGGAGCTTCATCAGCGCGGACACGATATGATGCCTGTTTGGCATGGTATTCCCACGGCTGATGCATTTTCTGATCGTTTCCTCCGTCTCCTTCAAAGCCCTCTCCATCGTTTCCAGACCCAATACCGCATAATTGCCGCGCCTGTTCCACTCGCCTGCGGCCAGGATCACTCTTCTGTACCTGCCGAGAAACTTATATATCCCTTCCAGCGCCCCCTCATTCCAGCTGTCATAACAGGGGGCATCGTTCTCTTTGGGCGTCTTCTCAAACAGCAGATAGAGCCTCAGGCAGTCTGTGCCGTAATCCATCACCAGATCCTCGTCAAACACGCGCTTTCCCGTCTCGTCCAGCCACTCCAGCAGGGATTGGTCACACGCAGGACTGCCGGGGATATCGCACCCCGACAGTTTTTTGGCATTGTATTCGATCTCCCTGTGATTCATCGGCTCCAAAATATCGCTGTTCATTTTACCCCCACACCGTTATTTCCTATTTTCCCTATTTTGCAACAATGTTCAGGATCCTGCCCTTCACATAGATCTCCCTGACAATATTTTTCCCTGCCGTGAGCTCTGCGATCACCGGAATCGCATGCGCTTTTTCCTTCACGGAAGACTCTTCCTCATCGAGCCCTACCATCAGCGTCGCCTTTACCTTGCCGTTGATCTGCACCGCGATCTCCACGGTGGACTCCACGGTCTTTGCCTCGTCATACTCCGGCCACTTCTGCTGGTAAACCCTGCCGTTTCCAAAGTACATCTCCCAGAGCTCCTCCGTCATATGCGGCGCTACCGGATTGAGCAGCAGGATCAGTGTCGCATACTCGTCCTTCGTGACGCTGTTTGCCTTGTAGAAATCATTGACAAGCGCCATCATCGCCGCGATCGCTGTGTTGAACTTCAGTCCCTCAAAATCGCCTGAAACCTTCTTGATGGTCTGGTGCATCCTGGTCTCCATCTCCGGGCGGTATCCCTCGCCATCGACGAGCATGTCCTGCAGTTTCCACACGCGGTCGAGGAAACGCCGGCAGCCTTTCACGCCCTCCATGCTCCACGCCGCGCTCAGGTCAAACGCACCGATGAACATCTCGTAGGTCCTGAGCGTGTCCGCACCGAACTCGTCGACCACATCGTCGGGATTGACCACATTGCCTCTCGACTTGGACATCTTCTCGCCGTTCTCACCGAGGATCATGCCGTGCGAGGTGCGCTTCATATATGGCTCGCTGCACGGTACCAGACCCTGGTCATAGAGAAATTTGTGCCAGAATCTCGAGTACAGCAGGTGGAGTGTCGTGTGCTCCATGCCGCCATTGTACCAGTCTACCGGCATCCAGTACTCGAGCGCTTCCTTCGACGCAAATTCCCTGTCATTGTCCGGATCGATGTACCGCAGGAAATACCATGAAGAGCCTGCCCACTGCGGCATGGTGTCTGTCTCGCGCTCCGCCTTGCCGCCGCACTTCGGACAGGTCGTCTCCACCCAGTCCCGCATCGCCGCAAGCGGTGACTCCCCTGTGTCGGTAGGCATATAGCTCTCGACCTCCGGAAGCCTTAACGGCAGCTCGCTCTCATCGAGAGGGACATAGCCGCAGCAGGGACATTTCACGACAGGGATCGGCTCTCCCCAGTAGCGCTGACGCGAGAATACCCAGTCGCGCAGTTTGAAGTTGACCTTTCTGCGCCCGATCCCCTTTTCCTCGAGCCACTTTGTTATGGCTTCTTTTGCGTCCTTCACCTCCATCCCGTCCAAAAAGCCGGAATTGCAGAGTTTTCCGGTCGCGACATCCGTGAACGCTTCGTTCTGCACATCGCCGCCGGCTACCACCTCTATGATGGGCAGTCCGAACTTTCTGGCAAAATCCCAGTCTCTCGTATCATGTGCCGGAACTGCCATGATCGCGCCAGTACCATATGACATCAGTACATAATCGGACACCCACACCGGGATCTCCTTACTGTTGACAGGATTGACCGCCGAAATGCCCCTGATGCACACGCCTGTCTTGTCCTTTGCAAGCTCCGTGCGCTCAAAATCCGACTTTCTGGAAGCCTGCTCACGGTAAGCTGCGATCTCATCATAGTTGGCGATCTCAGCCTTATACTTCTCGATCAGCGGGTGCTCCGGAGAGATTACCATATACGTAGCGCCGAACAGCGTATCCGGCCTCGTTGTGTAGATCAGGAGCGTTTCATCCTTATCCTTGATCCTGAACTCGACCTCCGCACCCTCGGAGCGGCCGATCCAGTTCTTCTGTGACACCTTGACCTTCTCGATATAATCCACATGATCCAGTCCTTCGATCAGCTTGTCAGCGTAGTCCGTGATCTTGAGCATCCACTGGGACTGCATCTTTCTGATGACCTCGGAGCCACAGCGCTCGCACACGCCGTTCACGACCTCCTCATTGGCCAGTCCCACCTTGCATGACGTGCAGAAGTTGATCGGCATCTCGCTCTTGTACGCAAGCCCTTTCTTGAACAGCTGCAAAAAGATCCACTGTGTCCACTTGTAATACTTCTCGTCTGTCGTGTTCACTTCCTTTGACCAGTCAAATGAATAGCCGAGCGCCTTCAGCTGGTTCTTGAAATGCTCCACATTGTTCTTCGTGACGATCTTAGGATGGATCTTGTTCTTGATCGCATAATTCTCTGTCGGCAGTCCAAACGCATCCCAGCCCATGGGAAACAGTACGTTGTAGCCCTGCATCCTGCGCTTTCTGGATACGATATCCATGGCCGTGTAGGGTCTCGGATGCCCCACATGAAGCCCCTGCCCTGACGGATACGGAAACTCTACCAATGCATAGTACTTTGGCTTTGTCTTGTCCACACCGGCCCTGAACGCCTCCTCCCTGTCCCAGATATCCTGCCATTTTTTCTCAATGTCCTTTGGAGAATATTCTTTGTTCATCTCTCTTACTCCCTTTCAGCGCCTTAAATCGTTAAAGCTGTTTATTTTTTCTGGCTGATAAAACATTCATGAACTATTGTATCGCAATCGTTTTGATATGACAAGCATTTATTTTAAACGCTTTTCGTTTTGGCGCGCAGCTCCAGCGCCCTGATGATCAGTTCCGCACACTGCGTCTTTGTGAAGACGCCGGTATCGAGTGCGATCGTGTAGTTCTCAGCCCTTCCCCACTCTTCCTCCGTAAAATACCTGTAATACATCGTCCTCGAGCGGTCCTTCCTCTCAAGCTCCCTTCTGATGCGCTCCTCCTGCCCCGTCACACCTTCATGCCGCTGAACCCGCCTAACACGGTGCTCCATGTCTGCGTGTATGAACACATTGATCACATCACTGCGCCCCCGGAGAATGAAATCAGCCCCGCGCCCCACGATGATGCAGTTTCCCTTGTCCGCAATGCTCCTGATCACCCTGTCCTGTGCCTCCCTGATCTCCTCGTAAGGCACCTCCGGTTTCCTGCAATGCGGTATGAATCCGCTCTTCATATCGATGTAATCCTGATCGGACATGTTCTCTCCATTTTCCAGTATGAGCTTCTCGTCAATCCCCATCTCCCCCGCCGCAGAAGCCACAATCTCCTTGTCATAAAACGCGTACCCGAGCTTTTCCGCCAGCAGTTTCCCGATCGTATGTCCCCCGCTGCCGGTCTCCCGGCTGATCGTTATCACCATAGTCATCCTCCTTCCCGGATCCTGTTCTTTATCTATATCATTCATTTATCTTTCCCCGCCCGCCTTAAAGTTATAGACTGGTCTGATGATCTTGTCCACAGTGACCGTCTCGCCGACCACCCGCAGCATATCCTCCATCTTCCGGTATGCAAACGGAGACTCATCCAGCGTATCCTTGTTGACGCAGATGGAATGGATCCCTTCCATCGCCTTCTTGAATTCTGAGACAGTATGGTGCTCTTTCACCTCGGAACGCCTGTAGACCCGCCCGGAGCCATGCGGCGCGGAACAGTTCCACTCCTCATTTCCGAGTCCTGTCCCCAGTATGATCCCATCGCGCATATTGATCGGAATGACGACCCGCTCTCCCGCCTTTGCACTGATGGCGCCCTTTCGCAGCAGAGGGACATCCCCCGAAAAGTCGATGTAATTGTGAATGCAGGTATAGCTGTCCAGCACCTTCCATTTCATACCGCGCACGATCTCATCCGCCATAGCCTCCCTGTTCAGTCTGGCAAACTCCTGCACAACTTCCAGATCCTGCAGGTATTTTTCAAGCAGGTCTCCGTCCAGGCAGGTCAGATCATACGGGGCGTACCCCTCCTTCCTCATCTGCGACACTCTCTGACCTTCCTTGAGATAATACTCTGTCACCTCCATCCCCAGATGGCGGCTGCCAGAATGGATCACGAGGTAGAAGGCACCTTCCTCATCCCTGTCCACTTCGATAAAATGATTGCCGCCGCCCAGCGTCCCGATACTGCGCTCTGCCTTTGACTCATCGATCACTTTATGGCAGTGCAGTCTGTGCAGTGCGGTCTTATCACTGAGCTTATGACATGTCCTTCTGACCGCCCCGCCGACCGGAACATTGTCGCGGATGACCGTATCCAGCTTTTGACACTCCATCCCTTTCGTCTTTATCTTAACGATCGTCATGCCGCAGCCGATATCTACGCCGACAAGATTCGGCATCAATGCCCTGCCCACTGTCATGGTCAGCCCGATCGTTCCCACCTTGCCCGGATGGACATCCGGCATCACACGGATCCTGCTGCCCGCGGCACTGGGGTGGTCGCAGATCATCTGCAGCTGTTTTCTGGCATAGTCATCGATGGCATACTGCTCATTGTCGGTCGTATATACGACCGCATTCGTATATTTTCCATATATTGTGATCATAAAAAACTCCTTCTATAATTAAGATCCTGGCGTCCTTCTGTCCCATATTCCGGTAACAAAAAAACACCTCATAGAAAGGTGTTTTTATCCACATCATTTTGACTACAATAAAAAGATCCTTATTGCATACTGAGGACAATCACACCTTTCCGGTCAGTTATCAGATTTAGTAGATGATTCATGGTATGCTGCATTTTGTCCTCCTTGTCGAAACTGGGTCTATCGTTACTCGCAAAGTTCGTGCGCTTTGCTTTATGGATATATTCTAGCAGTGTCCCCTGTGATGTCCGCTTCTTCTGCTGTGGCAGCCTCCATAATATCCGCCATAGTATGTACCTGTACTGTAGCTGCTTCCTCCGTAATATGTAGACTGTACCGGCTTTCCATGGTCATGGCAGTGATCGCAGATACCGTCCGCATTCGCATCCACATAATAATCGCACAGGCCGTCATAATTCGCGTCCGTGTAGCAGTGGAAATCACAGATACCATCAGCGTTCTGATCTACAAAATAATGATCGCCGCAGATACCGTCACAGTCCAGATCCCTGAAACAATCGCCGAGATTGCATCCGCCGGCATGACAAATTGCTGGCGGAAGCTCTGTCGCATTCACAGAAACTGCGGGAGCCAGCACAATCATGCAGGCAAGTCCCATAGCCAACATTTTCTTCATAACTAAATACCTCCTATAAATTCAAAAAACCGTTGCTTTTCTTAACCATAGCACACTTCGCAGGCTTTTTCAACCATTATTTGCAGTTTTTAGCAATTCCCTGATCTCACCCTCCGCATTCTCATCATCCATGATGATCTCCCCCACCGAGGGTACGACGATCGTGCCTGAAAGGGGATTCTTGATACTGATGACCGGCGTTGTGATCGTGGCATCCACATCTGACTTCTCAAAACAGAGGTCTGTGTCTATCATCTCGCAGTCGATCAGCCTCAGACCTTTACAGTAGCACAGCGGCTGGGTGCCGATGATCTTACAGTTCTCGAAGGTCAGTCCGTCCGCATACCATGCAAGATACTCTCCCTTGACAACGCTGTCCCTCACCACGACATTTTCACCATGCCAGAACGCATCCTTTGTGTCAAAGGTACAATGCTCAAACACTGCATTTTTGATGTACTGAAATGAATACTTTCCCTTGAACGTCACATTCCTGAAAGTGATATTCCCGGAACGCATCATGAAATACTCGCTCTCCGCGGCAGAATCTTCCATAATAATATTGTCGACTGACCATCCAAACTCCGGCGATATGATGTCACAGCCGCGGATCACCACATCACTGCACTCCCTGAGCGCCTTGATGCCATGCATTTTGGTTCCGGTGATCTCTATATGGTCCGAATACCACAGCGCGGCGCGGCACATCGGTGTCATCTCGGAATCGTGAATGCCAAGGCCATGTACATGCCAGAACGGATAGCGCAGGTTAAAAAAACACTTCTCCGCCTGTATGTCCGATGCCTCCTTGACCGCGCTCTCCCCGTCCGCCGGCCCGTCAAAGGAACACTCGCGTATGATCACGTCCCTGCTTCCATACAATGCTCTCTCCTCATCAAACGTCTGTTTTTCAATTATCTTCATTTGACCCATCTCCATCTACATAATATTTTGCAGCAGTATTCTGCGATATCATACATTAGTATATTAGTTTTGTCAGAAAATGGCAAATAAAATAATTATAATCTTTTTATTTATCCTGCGGACGCACACTCTCGCCCTGCTTCAGCTCCTTTGTCGCGTATGTGATCACTTTGGTATCCCCGCTGACCGTCCCGGCTTCCAGCGCGGCAAACCTGTCGTTTTTGTCTTTGATCTGCACTTTGATCTTCTCGGCATAGTACTCGCTTCCGAGGATGCCCTCCTTTTCATTTAATGTATAGATGAAGTATCCGCCTGTCTCCTCAAAGACTGCATCGACCGGAAGTGTCAGGTCATGATATTCCCCCTGCACCGATCTCTCTATGCTCCCGCTCAGGCCGGGTTTTCCTACACCTTCAGGAAGCATGCAGATCAGGTCGTATCCGCCCTGCGCGTTTTCCGTGAGATAGTCGACAGTGACTTCCATCCCTGTCTGCCCGTTCAGCTTGAGGTTCACTGTATCATTCAGATGCACATACTTCCCCTGCTCCTTTGAGATACTGAACTTGAACTGGCATGGACGCTGCACATCTGTCATTAAAACTGCTGCCATATCCGTAGTCCTGCCTCCGACCTCTATCTGAACCTTTGAAATGATCCCGTCATTTTCAGCCCTGATCTCTCCCATTTGCTTCTTTAATGCATAAAGACCTGCCAGCTGGGTCTGTACCTGCTTTATGTCAAGCTCGCAGACTGCCGCCGTGGAATCCGCTCTTGTCGTCACCTGCGCACTTGCAATATCCCGCTGCTTCTGCCGCAGCGTCACCTCACGGTCATAGCTCACATCATTGTAATTTTCTTTCGCTTTCTGCACCTCCGCCTCGAGCGCCAGCCGCGTGTTCTGCCATTCGTCAAACCTCAGCTCTTCCGCTGAATAATCAGGCTGTTCCACTGTGTTTCTATCATGTTTCGTCAGTGCGTCCTGCAGTGCGAGCAGCTCTTCATTTGCCCTTCTGATACGGTCCTGCAGCTCTGCGCGCGCCGCATTCTCCTCATCTGCAGAATCTGCCGTATCGTCTGTACCTGTATCGCTGCCGCTGTCGATATCGATATCAGTATCCTTATTCGCATCTGCAGCACTGTCCGCTTCTGATCCGCTGTCCTCCGTGCTTTCACTGCTTCCCGTATCAGCGGTATCCTCCGTCTCCTCATCTGCGCCGTATCCTGCGCCCTCTGCTCCGCCGGATGCGCTGTCACCGCCTGCATCCCCTGAAAGCGTCTTCCCCAGCTGTGCGAGCTGTTCCTCCAGATCCCGGATCTCGCGCTCCTTTGCCGTGATCTGGTCAGATATGCTGTATCCCTGGTTCACCCAGCCATGATAATCCTCCCACGCCTCCCCACGCGCCCTGTCGGACGTGTATGGCACCGGCTCCGCCAGATGCTTCCCTAGCGCCGCCTCCGCCTGGTCGAGCGCCTCCTTCGCGCGCTCCTTCGCAGTCTGCGTCATTTTTTCCGCCGTCTCGTAATCCTCCTGCGCCCAGAGGATCGCCACTTCCTTCTTCTGCGCGTCGATCACCGCATTGACCTGGATATCCGAGAGACTGTGCTGCAGCTTTGCCAGCTCCATCTCTTTTGTGCTGATGATATCCGCGATATCTTTCAGATCGATCGTAAACAGCACATCCCCCGCTTTGACTGGATCCCCCTGCATGACATAGATCCTGTCCACCCGAAGGCCTGACTGTGTATTGACCGCGATCTCTCCGCCTGTCGTCACGATGCCGTCCGCCTCCACGATGTGCTCCACATATTTTTTCGACGGCGTGTCTGCCTTGACGATCGTCAGACCTGATACATAGATGCTCTTTGAAATGATCGTGCACAGCCATACAAATGCCAGAAAGACCAGAAAGATCCTGATCCATTTCTCCATCCGCCTGCGGCTCATCAGCTTCTCCTCATCTTTTTCTTCCATCGCGCAAATCCTCCATACTCCCATACAACACTGCAGCATCATGAAAAACGCTGTACTTTTCACGCTACCCTTTCAAGCCGGAATACACGATCCCCTGCTCCAGATAGTCCTGCCCCATGACAAACACAAACACCGCCGGCACCAGCATCACCACCGACGCCGCAAACGCGGATCCTGCCTGCGTCCAGCTGATCTCCGGCAGATACAGTGACAGCGGCCACAGCGTCTTGTCCTCGAGGAACGCAAACGGCTGCTCGATCATGTTCCAGTACTCCAGAAAGCCAAGCACGAGCGCCGAGAGGATCCCTCCCTTGCCAAGACCGATCCCCAAAAGCCAGAAGATGCGCAGCTCCCCCGCCCCGTCGATCCGTGCAGCCTCGATCAGGGCGATCGGCAGCGACCGGAACCCGCCGTAGATCACAAAGATCGGAAACGTACCAAACACCGCCGGAAGAATGACTGCCCAGTGCGTATTGAGCAGCGACATGCTGTCAAGTGTCAGATAACTCGACAGCATCGTCACCTGAAACGGCAGGAGCATCAGCACGACATATATCGTAAAGATCACATTTTTCCCCCTGACCCGATATGTTGCAAACGCCCACGCCGCAGGCACTCCCACAAGCATCTGTCCCAATAGTATCAGTGACACCAGCTTTGCCGAATTCCAGAACAGCACGAAAAACTCCGGCGAATAGAACAGCAGATGAATGTAGTTCTCCACTGTGGGATACTGCGGGATCAGCTTCCACGACACAAACCCTGTCCCCTGCTGAAAAACCGGCGCCAGGCATTCATACAGATCCCCCTGTCCCATGACGGAGCCTGTCACCACGAGAAATACCGGCGCGCAGATCACGATGCCTGCCGCTATAAATATGAACTTTGTCACCGCCTCCGACGCCATGCGCAGAAACCTTTTTATCCCCACTTCAAGTCTCCTTGTTTCAAGAACGCCCCTATTTTTCTACAGTTCCTTATCTCTGACTGTAATGCTGAAACAGCAGGATAAACACAAACAGCACTCCCGCCACCATCACGCTCGCCGCCGCCATCTTGTCAAATTCCAGATTGACATACCAGTTGTTGAACGTGTGCTGCAGCAGATAGATGTCCCTTCCCGGATAAGAACCTCCTACAAGATACGCCTCCCTGTAGATCTTCATGGAATTCAGAAACGATAAGATCACGATCGTGTAGACACTGCCCTTCAGACAGGGAAGCTTCACGAAGAGAAGACACTGCAATCCATTTGCGCCGTCCACCCTCGCCGCCTCGACAAGCTCGTTCGGGATCCCCGCGATCCCGGCAAGCCACAGCACGATCGTGTACCCGGTATTCTTCCACAGATAGCTGACGACAAGGCTGTCAAAATCCTGTCTGTAAAAAAACATCCGCCACACGATGACGACGGTGGCTGTCGGCAGCGCCATCGGGAACAGATACAGGCTTTTGATGACTCGGATATCACGGATCCTGCTCAGCACGAGCGCTGCCGCCAGACTGATCACGACCAGCAGCGGGATCGCCACGCCCACGAAATGGAGCGTGTTTCCCACTGCCAGCCGGAACGCCTGGTTACCGATCACTGTTCTATAATTGTCTAGCCCTGCAAACTCCCCTGACATGACTGTCATGAAGGAGCGCCGTATTACATCCGCAAACGGGATCAGCACAAAGACCGACACCCCGGCAAGGCTCATACCGATAAAAAGCAGGAAATAGCCAAGCTCTCTGCGTCTATTCCTATTGCACTTATTCATATAAGTAGATCTCCACACTGTCCGCGACCGCCTTCACTGCCGCGTCGATGTCCTGCCTGCCCTCTAGGTACTTTGTACCCTGCGTGTAGATGGCTTCCTCGAGCACAGTGTCGGACAGATACGGCGTGTCAAGCGCTGCGATCCACTTCTCCAACTGGGCGATCTCCTCCTGATCCACAGGATAGATGTTATAGCCAAACGCCAGTCCGTCTGCATCTGACATCACGACCGACGACTGGGAGCCGTCCTCGCCGAGTTCGCTCTCGTCATACGCATACTTTGCCGCCAGCGCCTTTTTGTTGATAGGAACACCAAACTCCATGGCACTCTGGACGGTCATGCTGAGCATGAGGCGCACGAACTGCTTCGCCACATCGGGATTTTTCGTCGCCGCGTTGATCCCCACGATGGATAACGGCTGGTACACGTTGCTGCTCTGTCCGTTCAACGGCTTGAGCACAGTGTCATCAAAGCCCTCTACCCGCGGCACAGACGCGAGACTCTGATAATTATATGCCGTCAGCATCTGTCCGTAAGCAAATGGGCACTCCTGCATCAGATAAAGCGCATCGTTCACCATTCGGAAATATTTGCCGTCCTCATACCGCTGTCCGTTTTCATCTGCGCTCAGAAAATTCTGCTGGTACATCTCGACGGTCTCTGCCGATGCACCATTCATCTGCGCGTCATAGATCCGCTTTGTCTGCTCAAGGAACTCCCTGATCTTCTGCGTGTCAAGCTGTCCTTTGTCATCCTTCCATGACGGCGCGCAGATCACTGCCGAACGCTTCATAATGCCCTCCGCCGAGAACACCGTCAACAGGTTTTTATCCGGGTACGCGTCCCGCGCACGCTCCACCATATCTGCCATCGACTCATAATCGCTGATATTGTCCACATAATCCTTCCTGCCCACCACGAACGGGATCGCAAAAACAGTAGGGATCACATACGTTTTGTCATCAATCTTCAGATCGTCGACCAGATTCCTGTACAATCCCTCGCTCTGATCCGCCTCGTCAACGATGTCCGTCAGATCCATCAGAAAGCCTTTCTCCGCATACGTGTCGATATTCATACCATCCAGCATGATGACATCCGGTCCGCTGCCGCCCAGCAGTTGTGTGTTCAGCTTCTTGAGCGCATCCTCTCTGGTGACGCCGCCCTCATCCATACCGACCTGGTATTCGATATAAAAGTCCGGATACTGTGCCTGGTAAGCCGCGATCGTCTGCCTCACCACATCATCATCATTCAGACTGTAGACCACGATCTTGTCGTTCGGTACCGTCGACACGGTCGCATCGTACACCGATTTGACAAACTTGCCGTCACTGTATGCGGTCAGAAATTCATTCTGGTCATTTACCATCATCGCCATGACCAGATGTGACGGAACACTCAGGGACGAAAGACCGCCGTCGATCACCTGCTCCACCGCGCTGCCGCCGATGACATGGCGGTACAGTCCCTTCTCGCCCGCCAGATAGACCGTGTCCTCCTTGCCAAGAAATGGATACACTGTATATCCCGCGCCTGTCCATGCCATGTCACCATACGTTTCCTCGACGAAATTATCAAGCGTCTCGTCCTCAATAAAACTCTTTTTCTCCAGATCATACAGAAAAAGCCTGCCGCTGGTTCCGCACATCAGAACAGAACCTTCGCATTTCATCAGCCAGCATTGATCCTGCAGCTCCGTCAGTTTCTCCGCCGTACCCTCATCGATATTGACCTTGTAAATGTACTTACAGCCGGAAGCATAGACGTACAGACCGCCCTGATCGTCAAACACCGCCTCAGAAAGATACGAATCTGCATCTGGCAGCTCTACGGAAATCTGCTCTGTCGTGCCGTCCGTGTGATAAATGTACAGTTTGTACTCATAATCCACGCTGTTCTCCGGTGCGCCTTCCGGCAGATCCATACAGACCAGGGCAAACGTCCCGTCCCCTGATATGGCTGTCGAGACCGTATAGTGCTCGTCTGTAAATGCCTTGAACGCGTCGCCTGGCTCAATCTCCCATGTATCGCCGCCATCCCCTGACACAAACATCTGACCGGTGGCGCTGTTCACGAACAGGATCCGCCCGTCCTGCAATGTCTGTGCCTCCACCTTCTCCCAGTACTCGCACTCAAAGACAGTCTTCTCCACATAGCGCCCCATGCCATTGTTGTCCTCTGCCCCTTCCTGCCCTGTATCGGACGGGTTCTCCTCCGTGATACTTGCCTGTGTACCTGTCTCGCTTTCTGACTGCTCCTTCGCGCCGCAGCCCACCGCAGTGATCCCGACTGCCGTAGCCGTCATAAGGGCTGCCAGTCTCGTAAACATTGATCTCTTTCTCATGATCTACCTCCATATGCGTATCTGTATATCCATATCATAGCATAACATTCTCTAATCTTTCTCTAACTTTATTCATACAAATAGATCTCCACGCTGTCCGCAACCGCCTTCACCGCCGTGTCGATATCCTGTCTGCCCTCGAGATACGCCGCGCCCTCCTTATAGACAGCCTCCTCGAGCACCGCGTTGTTCAGATAAGGCGTATCCGACTCTGCGATCCAGCGCTCCAGTCTGTCGATGCCGTCCTGTTCCACCGGATAGATCGTCAGTTTATAGCCCCTGCCGTCCTTTGACGAAGAACTGGTATAAAACTGTCCCCCGTCCTCGCCAAGCTCGCTCTCCTCATACGCAAACTGCGCCGGCAGTGCCTTTTTGTTGACGGGCAGGCCGCACTCAAGCGTCTCCTGCACAGTGCTTCCCAGCATTACGCGCACAAATTCCGCCGCCGCGTCAGGATTTTTTGCCGCCGCACTGATCCCCGCGAGCGACGCCGGGTGGTAAACGTTGCTGCTCTGCCCGTTCAATGGCCTGAACACAGTCCCTTCCATACCCTGTGCTCTCGGTATGGACAGCATATCCCGATATGTGTATGCATCCATGACCTCCCCTTCAACAAACGGTGACTCCTGCATCATATAGTAATGTTTTCTCGGAAGCATGAAATATTTGCCCTCCTCAAAGTTTTCCCCGTCTTCCCCGACCAGCTGACGCTGGTAAGCGACGATCTCCTCCTGCGGTGTCCCGTTCATCTGCACGTCATAGATCCGCCTGCTCTGCTCCAGAAATTCCCTGATCTTTGCCTGATCCAACTGACCATTGTCATCCTTCCACGACGGCGCGCACACCGGCACAAAGCGCCTCATGATCCCCTCCGCCGAACAGATCACCAGCAGATTGGTGTCCGGGTACGCCCCTCTTGCCTGCTCCACAGCATCTGCCATGGACGGATAGTCGTTCACATTGTCCACATAGGCCGCGTTCCCTAACAAAACAGGAAGATAAAACTTTCCCGGAACGACGTACTGGACGCCCTCCGATGCCAGCCCGTCGATCAGGTTCCTGTACAGCCCGTCCTGCCCGTCGATCTCATCGACGATATCAGACAGATCCCTCAGCACACCTTTCTCAGCATAAGTCTCTATATCGATGCCATCCAGCATGATCACGTCAGGACCGCTGCCGCCAAGCAGCTGTGTATTGAGCTTTTTGAGCGCGTCCTCCCGCGTGATGCCGCCCTCATCCAATCCGATCTGGTACTCGACAAAAACCTCCGGATTCTGTGTCTGATAGACGGCGATCGTCTGTCTGACCAGATCGTCATCGCGCAGGCTGTAGACCGTGATCTTGTTATCCGGCACAGAAGACACCTCCCCGTCATAATAAAACTTTATGATCTTCCCGTTGCCATATGCCGCCAGAAATTCATTTTTGTCGTTCACGTTCACCGCCATGATACTGTTTGACGGCGCCCCGAGCGAGGACAGCGCCCCATCGATCACCTGCTCCACCGCGCTTCCGCCGATGACATGGCGGTACAGTCCTTTGTCCCCCGCCACACAGATCGTATTGTCCGCGCACAGAAAAGGATAGGCCGTGTATCCGCCTCCTGTCCATTCCAGATCCCCATAGTTTTCCCTGATGAAACTGTCAAACATCTCGTCCTCGATAAAACTCTTTGCGTCCAGATCATACAGGAAGATCTTCTCCGATGTCATACACATCAGAATGTTGTCCCTGCACTGCATCATCTGGCAACTGTCCGCGAGCGTCACAAGCTTCTCCGATGTGCCCGCATCGATGTCCACTTTATAAATGTTTTTGCAGCCTGCCACATATAAATACAGCGTTTTTTCGTTATCAAACGCCACATAGCTCGGAGTCGAATCCGCATCGGGCAGCTCGAACGGGATCTGTCTCGACGTGTTGTCCGTATCGTAGATATACAGGTTGAAATCATACTCGGCACCTTTCCCTTCCGGCGAGTCCTCCCTCCTGTCCATGCCGATCAGCGCGATCGTGCCATCCTCCGCGATGGCTGCGTGATACGGATAATGTACATCGATGAATTCATAAAAGGCGTCGTTCGCTTCAACCTCCCATGAATCGCCGCCGTCCTGCGACACGACCATCTGTTTCATCAGTCCATTCAGAAAAACGATCCTGCCGTCAGCCAGCACCTGCGTCTGCACCCTGTCTGAAAAACCGCTGCCCTCATAGACCGTCGACTCCACATAACGCCCCTTGCCGCTGCCCTCCGCCATATCACCCTGCGTTTCAGCAGACGATCCCGCCCCAGCGACGTCCGCCTGTGTCCCCGGCTCATTCTCCGGCTGTTCCTTCACACCGCAGCCCGATGCGGCGATCCCGAGAGCCGCCGCCATGAACACCGCAGCCGCTCTCGCAAATATTGACTTTTTTCGTAACAGTTCAGCCTTCGGCTTCCTGTTACAAGCATCAAGCCATGCAAAATCGCTTCGCGATGGGCTTGATGCATCTCGACCACTACGTGTTCTTACGTGGCTTGATAAGCCATAATTTGCAGCGCAGTGCAAAGTCCTAGACTGAACTGTAACCTTATTTCTCATAATCTACCTCCATATGTACAATTCTGATCGATACTGATATCGTAACACAATTGTCTCTAAACATTCTCTAATTTGGAAAGCCAATCTGCTTTTTGCAGGACTGGTAAATCAAGTAGGGAAGAACAATCTTCCTCTGGGTGCCCGTGCGCATCAAAAAAATGTATGATAAAGATTATCTCTCTATCATACACCTGTCAAACCTGTCTTTTTAAATACCTCTCTAAGAAATCAATCTGGCTATTTGTTTTTCGCCATCTCCTGAATTTTCCCAACAATCTTCTCGATACCATTTATGTAATTTTCTACCATGTCCTTTGTTACCTCTTCTCTCCGGGCATCTGAATGCCTCCTGCCTGACTGATGCGCAATGACATTTCGCTTATGATACAATCCTTTTAAAAAGCTTTCCATTTTATCTTTTGTTTTTACAGACGAATCCCTTTCATAAAATACCGCATCAGCAATTTCCTGCAGATTTAGCCCCAGAAGATTCATCTGATCCTTCACCGACTGATATGACACAAGAGTGATCTCCCTATAAAATTCATCCACAAATTCCAGAAACCACGCAGAATCCTCTCTCGCATTCAACG
>VSNO01000011.1 GCA_009774375.1 Lachnospiraceae bacterium | reverse complement strand
GAGCTGTACTGTCACGGGATTGCCCGTGTAATAATTCAGATAGGCGGCAAACTCAGGCACATATGCAGCGGCAAGGCAGAGATCGATCGTATTGTACAGGATATCGCTGTCTATGGGATCTTTCGCATCACGTGAAAGGCGGGAGAGGAGTGCATGATAGCGCGATGCCTCGATTCCGGTATCACACTGCCATGCGTCAAGGCGTTCCTTCGTCAGACGCTCTGTGAGTACGCGCAGATAAGGGAAACGCGCAAAGCTGTCTGTGCGCCCAGTCTCTTCGAGGTACATATATGTTTTCAAGATGATCCTGCAGATGGTTGTTTCCAGAAAATTCATATCACGGTTCACTCCTTGGTTTGTTTCCCTCAGTTTCTGCTGTCTCCTCCGCGCTGACCGGAGTCAGTTCCATCCAGTGCAGGCTGCTGTATCCGGTCGTGCCGCGGTACTCGATCAGCGCCCAGTCTTCATTGGCAAATTCGAGTATGACGCCGCCTTTTCCGGGAGGGATCTTTCCGATGATCGACGCCTGCATGGAAGGACCATTTCGGATATTTAAGTTTCTCCTGCCGCGGACATACGCAAAGGTGTAGGACGGAAGGGGGGCGGAGGCTTCTTCAGATGGGGATTCTTCAGCTGAAGTTTCCTCAGAAGCGTCTTCTTCTGATAATATGGGCACTTCGACCAGGGTCTCTGTTTCAGGTTCTGATGATAAGGGTACTTCGACCATGGATTCTGTCTCAGGTTCTGCCACCTCGACGAGCGTACTGGATACAGAATTGAACTGTTTGGGCGCCCGGTCATGAAGGATGATCAGGATACCGATCAGGAAGACGCAGATATGTAACAGACTCAGCAGGACGAGGACGGTTTTTTTCTTCATAATAATCTCTCCTATTTCAGCCCGCAGTTTCCTGATTCCTCGCGGTCTGCGTTCGATGGCTGTTCGGGCAGCTGGATGTACAGGGCAAAGCCGGAGCCGTTCACACTTTTGGCCCAGATATGTCCGCCGTAATCATCGAGCAGCGCTTTCACCTGGGTCAGTCCGAGTCCGCACCCGGTCTTTTTGTTGATGCCCTGATAGTTCAGGTCAAAGAGTCGTTCCAGTTCTGACTCAGCGGGGCCTTTTCCCTCGTTTTTGAATATGATGAGACTGTCTTCTTCCGTTGACGTGATGCGGATGTAGACGGATTCTGTCAGCGGACTGAACTTTGACAGGTTGTCAAAGATGTTGCCGCAGATGAGCATGAGCGCCGATTCGGACAGATAGGTGACAGCGTCGGGGGCGGCGCAGCTGTAGTCGGGACGGAGCCGTTCGCGTTCCGGGGGGCTTAGATGACTGTTCAGATATTTTTTGAAAAAGGTATCCAGACAGACCGGAAGCGCGGATGTGAGGGGACAGTCATAGAGGATACCGGCATAATGCACCTGCGCCTGCCTGTGCCTGCACTGGTCCAGCGCTGCCAGGAGCTGTTCGTTTTCACTGGTAAGCAGCTGGTTGTCTGCTGTGAGCTCCTCGATCCGGTGTGACAGGTCGGCGCGCAGCGCTTCGAGTTCTTCGCCGGGATCCGGCAGCCGGGGCGGCCGCTCTGTCCGGAATGTCCATATAAATAAGAGCGAATCCAGCAGAAAGCATATGGCGCACGGGATCAGATGACGGGTAAACAGGGAGCCGATTCCGGCGAGGAACAGGATGCTGTTCAGAGTTAACGGAAATGTTTTGCGCATACGGCGGAGCCTCCTTAGAGCATGATATAGAAATATCATAACAGATTCAGACAATATTGGACAGATAAATTATCCAAAATTATCCAAAAAATGTTGATTTTTGATAAATCTTTATGTATTATAGACAATAAGGAACAAGAAAGAAATCATTTCGTTATAAAACATGTCTGTTTTCTCGAAGTTTCCACGATAAAATTTGAAGAAAATAACAGCGACGGAGGGGAAGCGTGAAAAATAATCAGTTATTTCCTTTTGAGAGAAATCGTTATTATGCGGGCAAGCTGCTGACATCGGCAGATTTCAGTGCGGAACAGTTATATATGAACAATAAGCGGCGCTTTCTGAACCGCATTCTGTTCGGAAGCGGTGTTGTCTGCGGGCTGAATGTGGTGAATCTGGATGATCTGTCGATCCTGGTGGAGAGCGGTGTGGCGATCGACAGAGCGGGCAGGGAGATCGTGGTGGATTCGTCCGTGGTGAAAAAGCTTTCGGGGCTTTCGGGCTTTGATGCGCTTGGCAGTGAGCGGGCAGGACTCTATATCCGTTACCATGAGGAAGCAGTCCACGATGTGTACTGTGGTGATCTCGGGGCGGATGGCAGGGAGTATGAGCGCAACCGCATCGATGAGGGATACGAGCTGTATCTCAAAGACTGCGATGAACCGGGGCAGGCGGCGTACAGGGAGAGAGCGCTGGAGCGTTTTGTGCTGCGGGAAAAGATATTGGACAATGCGGATTACACAGTGCAGCTCAGCATGCCGTACACAGTCGCGAAGGGATATCCGGTGAAGCTGGTGGTGACGATCCGCAAAAATTCGGAGAAGGCAAAAGCGTTGTCTTTCCATGCCAGGATGCAGATGCCGTCTCTCATTGCGCCAGAGGGAGGGCACGAATTGGCGATCGAGGTTGACAGTCTGTCGCTTCCCATGGGACAGCAGGTCAGCAAGGATCACTGGCTTTATGTGGAGCCTGTGGAGGCGGATGAGACGACGGTGCTCTGCCGGAAGGAGGATATGCACTTCCAGGTCGGGGGATATGAGATCGAACCGGGAAACGGCGTGCAGTTCAGGCTGCTTTTGTCAGAGCAGATGCCTTTTGACCTGGCTGTGGGCGAGGTCGGCAGGACAACGCTCGATGACGATCTGAGAGAGGACGCGGGCGGGGACGTGTGTATCGCTGTACTGCAGCTGCTGAGGACAGACGTGAGCTGTCTGGTCAGCGGCATTGCGCAGCAGGGTGTAAAGCGGTATATCATCACGCCCGGCAAAGCGGGGCAGCGTGAGGCGCTGATGGCGTATTTTGACGGCAGCAGTGCAGTGGAGACAAAGAGGGAGACGGCAAAAGGAGATCCTGACAGAGAGCACGGCATATACCGCGGCATACACCGCGGGGAGGCGCCGCTGCCCATGGCGAGCGGCAGGCTGGAGATCCCGCTGGATGTCAATATGAAAAAGGGCGACATCTGTGTCTCTGAGGAGATCATGCATGGTCTTGGCAGGGGAAATGTGTATGTCGAGGTTGGGACGGAGTACCTGGACGATGCACCTTATAACCGGGGAAGCCGCCGGAACACCATATTCGGCAATCCGGAGCTGTTTGGTTTCCGCGAGTGCATGGAGGTGGAGACGGCGGTGCGTGTGCTGAATGACAAGGGCAGTTTCCAGGTGGCGGCGAAGCTGCTCGGAGAGCAGAAGAGTATCGTCCTGCAGCTGGGCTGGGTGGCAGTCCGGTTCGGCTCCGTGAAGGACTCAGATGAGATGCAGGAGGAGGAGAACCGCTCGATCGTGCCGGAGACGCCGACAGTGCGTCTGCGTGCCAAGGAGAGCTATTATTTCAATGTGAGCTTCCACAATCTGCAGCCGTGCCGCCTGAGCTATGAGCTGACGGAGCCGGGAAGCGGCGAGATCACGGCGGATGGCATGTACACGGCGCCGGCAAAGGAGGGTGTCTACGAGATCTATATCTACTGTACGGATATGCCGAAGATCTCGACTTATGTGTATGCAGTTGTGAATAAGGAACTGGCGTTGGGGATCGGAAAGTGAGAAGATAGCGGGGGAAAAATGGTTCTGAATACAGAAAAGAAGGCGTATCTGGTCATTCGGGAAGTCCTGGCGGGAGAGGCAAACGATGTATATATTTGCCGGGAAACGGAAGGGATCGGTGCGCCGTACAAGACGGTGTGGATTGTAAAGGACCGCGGGATCGTGCGGCGGCTGTTGGAAAATGTCGGCGACTACTGTGAGGAGACATTTGCACAGAGTGAACGCATGGGGTTTGTGTTTCCATATTTTCAGGAAAGACCGCTGCAGAAATTTTATCTGGGCAGTATCAGAAAAGGATCCTGCAGCTGTCAGCAGGTGTGGCTCGCACTCGTGGAGCAGTGCATGGTCTCAAAGCTGCCGGATGCGGTGGTGTATCTGATACTGTGTCAGGAGCAGGCGCATATCATGCCGGACGGCAGCATTCGGTTTGGATTCCAGCTGGACTTGTCAGAATATGATGATTCCATATGTGAGAAGGATATCGTCATTGCCTGTGCGGACGCGGTTGCGCGTCTGGCGCTGCTTGAGGATCCGGCTCGAAAGGGAGACAGGGTCAGACTGCAGGCTGCGTCACTGCTGACGCGGAAACTGGAGCGGAGGGAGTACCTGGAGCTGATCCAGCTGTACCGGGACATCCGGGTACTGGGCAGAACGGACAGTGCGGGGAAAAAGTGGTTCGGACGATACGGTGCGTCCGGGTGGATCTGGTTTTATCGTCTGTTGTCGTGCGTCTGTGCCGTGCTGGTCTGTCTGGCAGCGCTCGTGATCGCGGGGCGGCTGTTTTTCGGTGAAGCATTTTTCTGGAAATTGTCCGGGAGCCCGCTGGAGGTGATCGGTACGGAGTCGCTGCTGCAGTAATATATCTAAAGGAGAGCAGTCGTTGAAGGGAAACAGGGAAGTGATCGGGATATTCATAGCAGTGCTCATCTATGCTGTCATCGGTGCATTGGGCGTACAGTTCTATCTGCCCTCCCGCAATTTTAATGTGGAGGACATCACAAGGGATCCGGCGGGAAACATTTATGCTGCCGGGGAGACAGGCACAGGGGTGTTTGTTTATCAGCTGGATGCCGGGGGGAGTCCGCAGCGGCTGTTCCGATGCAAGGGCGAGGCAAGGGAGATGCAGCTCTTCTGCCAATATGAGGAGAACAGGCTCTATCTCGCGCAGATGTGGTATGAGGATGGGAAACAGTGGTTCAGCGTGTGGGGAAAAGAGGCGTTGGAGAAGGATTTTCAGCGCATCTGGACAAAGTCCATCGCGGAGGATGTGACGCTGACTGATTTTCAGGTGCGGGAGGACAGGCTGTATGTGACAGGGGTTGACCAGCAGACAGAGAATATCCTGCTGTATGTCTGGGATGGCGGGGAGAAGAATCCGGTGCGTTACAGGACGGATTTTGTGCCGACGACGGTCTACTGGGGAAAGGATGGGATGTACACGCTCTCTCAGCACAATCAGATCTACTTTATCACGGTGGAGGGTGTGCTTGAACGCAGGGATCTTGGCGAGGTTGTATTCTTTCTCGCAGACCGGAGCGGATTGTATTATCAGGTGAAGGACAGCATGGATATCACTTATCTGCCCGAGGAGGGTGTGGGTTTTTATACATTCATTGAGACAGGGGCCGTGTGGAATATACAGTACTCGGAGAGCGCGCAGAATACGGCGCTGCTGAGGGCGGGCGAAGGCGGAAGGGATGAGCTGCTGATCCTGACCTGGGATGGGGAGGATCATGCAAACGGCAGGAAGGTCGACTGCACGACACTCGGTCTCCGGGAAAAGCTAAAGTGCACAGGGTTTCCATTTCTGATCTACACACTGGCGTCTGTGTCGGTCTGGATCGTGTGGGAGCTGTTCTGGCATCTGGTGTGGAAGTGCAGAAGGCTCTTATACCAGACGATGGCGGTGCTTGCGGCGCTGACAGGCACATGGCTTGTGGCGACGTCTGCGGGTGTGCGGGCGCATGAGATGGAGGAGGAGCGGCAGCAGCAGATGTTTCTTGCAGATACCTGTATGGATGTCCAGAAGAAAGAGCTGTTGGAAAATATAAAGTCTGTGCAGGGGACGGTCGCGTACGAGGCATTCGGAGGTTCCAGACAGTGGGAATCGGTACAGGAGACTTTTGCCGGCAGTACGATGGGGAATGCAAGCCAGTCCTTTTATGTCCGGGAGGAGCTCGTCTGTATGGATGGGAATGAGCTGGTGTTTCTCTTTGCGGAAGAAGCGCCTTACGGCAGGCGGGCGGATACCTTTTATGATGCGCTGGCGCTTGAAAAGATCAGGGGCTGTATCCTGGAGCTGACAGAAGAGTATAAATTTATCGATAAGGTAAACGGGATCTCTTATGCGATGGCAGTTTCGAAGGTTGAGATCGGCGGGAAGCCGGTCTGCATGGTGTCGCGCGTGCCGCTGTATGGAATGGATACACATCATGAAGTGGATGCGGGATTTTATATCGCGGCGTTTGCAGGCTGGCTTCTGGCTATGATCGCGATCGCATTTTTTCTGGGAAAGAAATGGAAAAATATCGGCCTGTTGTGTACCGCGATGGACAGGGTGTCGAGGGGAGAGTACGCTGTTGACAGCCGGAGGGCGCCGGACAACGAGTTTGGCCTGATGTGGCTGGGACTGGAGCGCATGTGCAGGAACCTGCAGCTGCAGAAATACAGGACAGATGAGACGCTTGACTATCTTGACCAGTATGCGCCTCAGAATTTTGAATGTCTGTTTGGAAAGGAAAAGCTGCAGGATATTGCAGTCGGGGAGACGGTGCAGATGGCGGCGACGCTCGGAATGATCTCGGTGATCGACAAGGATACGCTGCTGACAGGGAAGCTGCAGGGACAGTATGTGCAGTATGTGAACAAGCTGATGGAACTGCTGTTCTCGCAGCAGGAATCTGGAAAGGCTGTCTTCCTGCAGGATGGGAGCAATCTGGAAAATGTCAAGGTCATCTTTCAGGGGGAGACGCAGAGTGCGCGGACGGCTGTGCGGTACAGCATCGACTGTATGGAGGAGCTGCTGGCGGAGACAGAGGATGCGTATGATACCAACCCGTTTATCCTGCTGCACACAGATCAGTTCCGCTGCGGGCTTGCGGGCGGGAGCAAGCAGGTATATCCCTATGTGACATCGATGGAGATGGATACGTTAAGCCGCTATATCGATGAATTGAAGCGCAGCGGTGCACGGGTTGTCGTGACGGAGCAGACCTGGCAGCAGGTGCAGGTGCAGGGACGGCGGATCGGATACGTGGCATCACCGGATGGGGATCGTATATTCTGGCTGTATGAGATCCTGGATGCGTGCCCGCAGATGCAGAAGCTTGGAAAGCTGAAAAACAATGAGCTCTTCGCGAAGGCTCTGGAATTGTATTACGCGGATGATCTGTATCCGGCAAGGAGCGCTTTTACGGAGGTTGTCAGGGAATGTCCGGAAGATGGCATCGCCAGATGGTATGTGTTTGCCTGCGATGGGCGTTTGAACTGCCTGAATAAGGAGGGGGCTGTGGACGGGCACCATGAGTTATTCTGGAGATCATTTTGATGCGGAATGGGGATGAGGGGGCTATGAAAGATTTTCTGGTACGTTTTTTCGATCTGCGTCCGCAGAATGAGAATGATTACTGCACTTTCCTCATCTGGCAGATGAGCAGAAAGCTTGCCATAGCGCTTGTGGCGGCGATCAGTATATGCTGCCTGTGCATCCTGTGGAGTGCCAGACCGGCAGGTCTGTACAGAACCTATCGATACGATGCGCTGTCTCTGAGATTTGCCACCGGGAAGGTCAGGATTCTCGGGAAATCCGGTTACACGGCATATGTCGGGGATGTGGATCATGGAATGGTAAAGGGCAGGGGCACTTTATATGATCCGCAGGAGCAGGTGGTGTACGAGGGGGAGTTTGACGCCAACGCCTATAATGGGACAGGGAGATATTACAGTGAGAATGCGCTGCTTTTGTATGAAGGGGAATTCCAGGACAATCTTTACAACGGTGAGGGCAGGCAGTATCGCGAGGATGGTACGCTGTGGTATGACGGAAATTTTGACCGGGGACAAAGGGAAGGGGACGGAACCCTGTACAGTGTGGTGCAGGATAAAGTGTACACAGGTGCGTTTCGTGATGACCAGATCTTCTATCCGATCTTTCTGGGCAGGAGTGCGGCAGAGACAGCGGAGATCTATCTGGGTCAGCGGGAGGTTTACACAGGAGCAGTCCGCGGTGTGCATATGAAGGAGATCGGCGCTGTATCTTTTGGCGGGGACGGGAGCAGTGCGCTGGATGAGACCTTTCAGGTATCAGGGCTGTATGTGCTGCAGCCGGAGATCTGCCTGGCAGGAGGAAGGTGCGATCAGATCCCGCAGCTCACAGAAGCACTGGGCGAGGCGGTTTATCAGGGAAACACGTTTCTGACGCTGGAGGATGCAGTTGCGTTGAACCTGTGCTGTGAGGCGTCAGATAAAGAGGTACTGTACGGAAGGGCAAAGATCGCAATGCGCAGTATTTTTGACGACGTGGCGGAAGTCAGCCGTCTTGAGAAAGCGTATCAGGCGTACATCTATGTGTTTGACAAGGATGGGATCCTGTATACGTTCTTCTGCAAGGACAGGGATTCTGGCTTTGACTTTTACCGGATAGAGGAGTGAGGGGATATGATATTCTGGCAGGGCAATAACTTCAGAAAAAGAGTGCTGTGGCTGCTGTTTCCGGTACTGGTCGTGCAGCTTGTCCTGTGTGCCTGTCCGATGCGCGCCGGGGCGGCAGTGAGCGGGGGACTGCGGGAATTGTCGCTGAAAAAAGCGCAGGATCTGGCGGTGGCAAACTCCGCTGAGCTGAGAAAGATACAGAACAAGATCGAGATTCAGGAGATCAAGTATGCCACGGCAGTCAAGTCCATCAAAATGAAGAAAAAAAACATGGCGACTTTCCGGTGGACACCGCTTCTCTCGTTTAAGTTTCCTCAGAAACCGACGTTGGCGGACGAGTACGAATGGCAGTACAAGCCCCTGCAGATCACCTGTGTCATCAATGAACTGAAGCATCAGATGAAGGATGAGCTGCTCGCCGGAAAGGAGAAGGTCTCGGTCTTATTTACAGAGACTTATATCTGTCAGGAGAAGATCCGCTTTTATGAGGAGAGTCTGGAAGCGGCAGAGGATACCCTGCAGAGGAATCAGGCAAGACTGATCCTAGGGGGCGCGACGCAGGCAGACATCGACAAAATGCAGAAAAAGATCAGCAGACTTACGATGGATCTTTCACTGCAGCAGAGAACTTTTGAGAACAGGAAGAGCCAGCTGTCAAAACTGATCAATCTCGATGTCACTTCAGGTTATGTATTTTCTGATCCTTTTGTGGAGGCGGATATTCCCCGCAGTGTGCTGGATGCACTGGTGACATATACGCTGGACAATGATCAGAAGTACTATGAGACAAAGCTCGAGACGGCGCTCTCGCTCGAGAGTCTGAACATGATGAAAAGTATGATGCGCAGCCAGTATGGAAACAAGATGGACTGTATTGAACCTTACATACAGCAGGCGCTGAACGGGGAGATGATCGACAGTTCTGCATTCAGGAAGGTTTACGGTCAGATGCTGGAGAACATCGATGCGCCGTGGAACGGTAGTATACGAATACTGTTCATCAGGATCAACAAGGAATGGTTCAAGGGTGCGGTTGACGGTTCCAGATATGTGGAGGATGATCCCTATGCCCTGTACGCCGGGGCGCTGGAGTATGCGGATGCAGTGCGGGAGCAGCAGTCTGCGAAAGAAGAACTGACACAGGCTGTCCGAAATGACTTTGAGACGGTCAGGACGATGCAGATCGCGTATGCGGATGCTGTGCGGGCGCGGGAAGCGCTTGCGGAGGATCTGCGAAAGGGGCTGGAGCTGAACCGGCTGGGAAGCCTTACCTATGAGGAACTGGCGGATATCCAGCAGGAGTATGAGGAGCAGGAATTATCCCAGCTGGAGCTTCTGGGAGAGTACACGAAGCTATTGTATGCCTATGACCGGCTGACCTGCGGGGGGATCACGGCTTTTCTGGAAGGCACGGACATCAATATGACTGTCGCGCAGGGGGGGAACAGCTTTCTTGCGGACGAAGTCAGAGGAAAGGCATATTATTATATAGAATACGCGGTGGAGGACCATCTCTTCCGGCTGGGTGTCAGCATTCCGGAGAACTATTTTACTGACGGTACGACACAGATCACGCATTTCTCACTGTATGTCGACGGGGAACAGGTCGGGAACAGGACAGGGACAGCGGGTGTGCTGGAGCATCTGGCACTGGATCTGGACAAGACGGAGTGTGTGCAGATCTATCTGTATGATGAACAGGAACTGGTGGAGGTGTGTGAGATCGACGCGGCGGTGTATCAGGACGTGCTCGATATCAGAGGCGGTTACACGCTGGTGCAGGAAAAGTCGGTGCGCACAGTGGCATCATATGCGTTTCGTCGGGAGGAGGGCACGAACATGGTCGCGCTCTCGGTGTCGCCAAAGAGCGGGGAGCCGATCGCGTATTATCGGCTGGAAAACAGGGACGGAGCCGGCATTTTCGGAGAGGAGCTGATTCCGGTCAGTGAGGAATTTCGGTATCTGCCGCTGCTGGCTGGCGATCTGTCCCAGCTGCAGGCGGTGTTCTACGACCAGTCCGGACAGCTCTTGTACCGGGGAAATTTTGTGGCGGCTACGGCCTCCATATCGGTTGAAGAAGAATGAAAGGAAAGCAGTATGGTGAGAAGGCTGTTAAAATCGCGTTATAGCCGCATGTGTCAGCTGATCGTGGTATCCGGCGTACTGGCGGCGTTTGCTGTGGCGCTGCGTCTGGGGACGGCTGCAGCGGCGCGCTTTCGTGAGGAGGAGGCGATCCACATTGAGCCGGCATCGGTCGAGAATGGGACGCTTGCCATAGGCACGCATCTGATCTACCTGCATTCGATGAATGATGAAATCTATGCGATCGCACTGGAATCGGCGTCCGAATCCGGTCAGGACAAGTGGTATTACAAGTCGGAACTTGCAGGGGGAATGTGGATCGACATCACGGATGCAGGTTCGATAAAAGACGTTACTGCGGCTGGAAAAACAGTGGAGGATCGCGAGATCCGTGAACTGTTTTTCACACATCACACCAAATCGGACGGGATCACCTACAGTCTGCAGACGAATCAGCCGGTGTGCATCTTTGAAATCCAGGCAGTGTATGAGCAGGAGAAAATGAAGGAGCTCGAAGCGCTGCAGATGCAGTATGAACTGATGCGGGAGTCAAACAGCACGACAGCGACAGCCGTGCGCAACAGGGCGCTGGTGGCAGATTTTTTCAGTGCACAGGTGCGATCGGATAAGACGGATCAGATTGATGCGCAGCTCAGGGCGCTGCAGTGGTACTACAATGCGCTGGCGGCGGAAGGGGCGGACAGCAGAGCGCTGGATCCGGTGCTTGCGGTGATGGAGAAACTTGACAATGCCAGAAGGGCTGAAGTGTTTACTGTGCTGGACAGAAGGCTTTCCGCCCTGCAGGACAGTGTCGCCGATGTGCGGGGCAAAAATGGAGCGCTGGAGATTGACGACGCGCTTCTCACGGCGATCGGGGACAGCCAGTATGCGCTTGCGGAGAGTCTGACCGCCGCACAGGGCAATATGCTGGAAAAAGGCAGCACCGTTCTGTCAGGGAAGCGCTATGAACTGGAAACGGAATTGATCGCGAACGCTGAAGGCGCCGATCGTGCCGGATGCGACATATCGGATCAAAAGCTGCAGTGGCTCGACAATATCAGCAGCGGGCGGATCGTCAGCAGGCAGGATGAGCTGGGACTGCTGGACGAGCTGATCGACGCAGCGGATGTGGCGTATGGCGTCAGACTGTCGGGCGGGGTGACGATACAGTATACGGTTTTGGCGGAACAGGATGCATCGCGCGCAGCGCTTGCGGACAGAATGCAGGCGGATATGGCAGACACGGGCGCGGCACAGGGAGAGCTGCAGTTTCTGGTGCAGGCAAAGGCGGACCGGCTGGAGGGCGCAGAGGCGGCAGACTTTGTGCTCATGCGGATACAGGACGCGGCAAAGTTCAGGGCCGCGATCAAGTCGGACGAGTACAGACAGGGGTATCAGGACAGCGTGGCAGCCTATGTTGAGTGGCTGAACCGTCTGCTTTCCAATATTAGGAAGGACAGCGCCAGTCAGAGCCGCGAGGAGACCCTCTATGATCAGAAAGCGGCACTGCAGGAACAGAAACTGCAGGCACTCGATGTGCTGGATCTGGACACTGCGAAAAGGATCGATGCAAAGATCGCTGATATCGATGCAAAGATCGGTGCTTCGGAGGGGGATTCCTCCGAACGGCTGGAAGAGCTTTTGCAGAAAAAGACAGATTTGGAGGCACAGCTTGCGGAGGATTTGGAGAATGCAGTTCTCCAGGCACAGCTGAGCAGGCTGGAAGTAGAGATCGCGGATTGCCGGACGGGGTTGCCGCAGGACAGTCAGGCGGCAAATATCATGGCGTGCAAAAGTGAGATCCTGAGCCTGCTCGCGGGAGGAGATACCAGCGATGCTGCCATGGATCTGTTGGACAGTGATCTGGGTGTGCTGATGTCGATGCTCGAAGACGGTTCTGCATTGGCGCTGGAGGCATCGAAGGAGGTCTATCAAAAGCTGACCGCAAAGTCAGAGCTTGAGGGTGTGACAGCATACCGGGATCTGCAGGAGCAGATGGAAAATGCGATCGTCGGGAGCGATGTGCGCACAGGACTTGACGGGGAACTGTCCGAGAAGGAGGCGGAGGCGCTCATTGCCGATGTGCTGGGGGGTGACGCGCTGTTTGACGAGAGCGGGAATCTCACGGCGGCGCTGGCGTCACCGGGCGGTCTGTCAAAAGTGCAGCAGGAGGATCTGGCTGCCGCACTGATCGCGCTCGGGGCGTTCGGCACTGAGACGGGTGCAGGATCCATACAGGCACTCATACAGGGGCTGTCGGCGGCGCTGTACCAGACGGAGACATCCGGCGTGTTTCGATCCAAAAGATCGGGAGGAGAATCCTATGTGCCGGCGAGGCTGCTCGCGGAGTACGGCGGATACCGCTATGTGTGGAGCGATGCGGATCATACAGCGGTATTGTCAAAGGGCAGGCAGTTTTACCGTTTTCGCTGGTATGACAGCGATGTAGAAGATGAGACGGGCACACTTCTTTCTATGAAAAATCCGGCGGGGTTTTCTGATGGACTGTGGATCCCGTGTTCTTTTGCCGAGGAGCAGTTTGCGTGCACTGTACGGGATATTGACGGCACGGATTATGCGGTTCTTGTAAGCAGTGAAGTGGCTGCGGAGGCACAGAGCTTATTATCGGAGCTGCAGGAAGGACTGGCTGCGGGAGGGGGATACGGATGGGAGTGATCGTTGTTACTGGGGCAATGATGCTGTGTCCGTTTGGCACTGCTCCCGCAAATCTCTCTGTCACATCGCAGAGTGTGGTGCTGGCAGAGGGAAAAGCGGTGGCGACGATACAGGATTCTGCACCGAATGTCAATATCCCGGGGTTTGGCATGTGTTCTTCCCTCGCCAATCCGCAGGTGGCGTCTGCGACGGCTGCCGCGCTGGGTGTGCTGACACTGCAGCCTTGTGTCCCGGCAGTTGCAGGTACATGGCTTCCGGCACAGACGGTCTGTCTGGCGGACGGAAAACCTTGCCTGACCAGTGACGCGGCAGCGATATGCAGTTATGGAGGGACGTTAAGTATCGTCGATGCAGGGCAGAAAACGGTGATCATCTGATCGCTCAGATATTGTTTTAACTATCTCAAAAAGGAAAGGAGACTAGGATGGCGGAATATTTATCACCAGGAGTATACGTGGAGGAGTATGATGATTCCCCGCGCTCGATCGAGGGCGTCGGCACAAGCACTGCCGGATTTGTGGGAATGGCTGTAAAGGGGGCAACGAAAGGCGCTCCGTCGCTTGTTACGAGTTTTGCCGGATTCCTGCGGGAATTTGGGGGATATCTGAGTGAGTTCACACATGGGAGCTACAGGTATCTGGCAGGCAGTGTGGAGCAGTTTTTTGCAAATGGCGGCACACGCTGCTATGTCGCGCGCGTGGCTGCGCCCGATGCCTGTGCGGCAGCCGCGGATGAAGGGATATTTCATGCGTGCGCGGCGAACGAAGGGATCTGGGGGAACCGCATACAGATTCATCTGGAATCGGTGACAAAAAAGAAGATCCAGCTTTTGGAGAAAACAGGCGAAAATGCCTACAGGGCAAAAAGTGTGGACGGGCTGCTGGAGGGTGATCTGGTGCTTTTTGGGACAGCGTACAACCGCATTGTGTCCATATTTGACAATGTCATCACTTTTGAGACGGAATTTGCGGAGGAACCTGTGGATGCGGGACTTGTGCCCAGGAAACTGCTGTATCTTGTAGAGACGGATCTGCAGGTTCGCTTTGAAGCGGAGACGGAGATGTACACAGGACTAAGCTTTAACGCGGCATCGCCGGATCATATCGTGAACAGGATGAAAAAGAGCGGGCTGGTATGCGTCCGCGTGGATGTCGTTGACAGGCTTGAGAATCCGGTAGAACAGATATTTGGCACAGGCAGGGTATCTGGGGATATCATACTGGCAGGCGGAAGTGACGGCAGTATGAATGCAGTGACGGCAGGCACTTTTATCGGTGAGGATTCTGGTCCGGGAAAACGCAGCGGTATTCAGGCATTTTTGGAGAATGACCATGTGAGTATGCTCGCAGCTCCGGGGATCACGATGCCGGATGTGGTGGTTTCACTCGTGGCGCACTGCGAGAATCTGGGAAGCCGCTTCGCTGTGCTGGACATGCCGCAGGAGTACACGAAGACAAAGGAACTGCTTGAGTATCGGGAGATGATCGACAGTACCTACGCTGCGATGTACCATCCATGGATACAGTGTTTTGACCGCTCTACACAGAGATCAGGTTTCTTTCCGCCTTCGGGTGCGGTGATGGGGATCTATGCGCGGACAGATATTGCGCGCGGCGTGCATAAGGCACCCGCAAACGAGACTGTGATGTGTTCTGACCTCAGTGTGAACTACACTACAGGGGAGCAGGATATCTTAAATCCGGCGGGCATTAATCTCATCCGCAAGCTTCCGGGACAGGGGATCCGCGTGTGGGGAGCGCGGACGGCGGGCAGCAACAGCGCTTTCAAGTATGTCAATGTCCGGCGGCTGTTCATCTATGTGGAGGAGAGTATCCGGGCAAACACAAACTGGGTGGTATTTGAGCCGAATGACGCGACGCTGTGGACGAGGGTCCGTATCACGATATCGTCCTTTTTAGAGACATTGTGGCGCGGCGGTATGCTGGCAGGCGCAAGCCCGGAGGAGAGTTATTTTGTCGAGATCGGCGCGTCTACTATGACGACGGACGATATCAAAAACGGATGCCTGATCTGCAATGTCGGGATCGCGCCTTCGCGTCCGGCGGAGTTCGTGATCTTCCGCGTGACACAGTTTACGGCGGATGCGGAGTAAGGATCAAATATAAAGGAGTGAAAGAATATGGCAGCATATGATAACGGTTCGGGTCTGGCGTACCCGTTGACCAAGATGAATTTTCTTGTTACCGTCGATAAGGTGAAAGGTACGGCGGCTTTTAGTGAAGTGAGCGGGGTGGAGGCATCTGTGGATGTGATCGAATTCCGGCAGGGAAATGCCCACAGCCTGGCGCCGGTCAAGATTCCGGGACTTGTAAAGCATGGGAACGTCACATTGAAGATGGGTTACACGCTGGACAATGCTTTTAAGACCTGGATCCAGGAGTGCGTCAGCGAGACGAGAAAGGAAATGCCCCGCTCCAAGGTGTCGATCGAGCTGATCGACATCAATGCGGGTGCGCCCTCCACGGCAGTGACCAGCATACAGGGAAAAAGAGTGTGGGTACTGACCAACGCGTGGGTGGCAAAGTACAGTGCACCGGATCTGAACGCCACGGCGAACGAAGTGGCGATCGAGTCGGTGGAGCTTGCCTATGAGGAGCTCGTGATACCCAATTAATATATTGAGGGGAAAGAAAAATGCAGACAGTATATGAATTTGATCTGCCCAAAGGCTATGTGGACGGTACGGGTGAAGTACACCGCCACGGAAGGATGCGCCTGGCGACCGCGGGGGACGAGATCAGCGCGACAAGGGATCCGCGTGTGCTGAGCAATCCGTCCTATCTGAGTGTGGTGGTATTATCCAAGGTCATCACAGAGCTGGAGGGCGTGGAGATGGTCACGACGACGCTGATCGAAAAGCTCTTTACCGCGGACATGGCTTTTCTGCAGGATATGTACCAGAAGATCAACAATGTGGAGCCAGTCATGCTCAAGGTCGTCTGCCCCTCATGCGGGCAGACGCACGAGGTGCCCTTAAATTTTACGCGGGAGGGATAAAGCTGTATCCGACGGAGGAGCTGTACCGCGAGATGTCGTTTATCTCGTATTATTTCCACTGGAGCGAAGAATCGGTCCTTGGTATGGAACACACGATGAGACGGAAGTGGTGCAGCGAGATCTCGGATATCAACAGAAGCTTAACTCCCTCGGAAAATAAGAAAGGGAAGCCGCGGGAGATCAGTATATTGGACATGAAGCCGACGAGCGCGGCGCGCTATGATATATAGACCCGCCGGTCGGGAAGGAGGTGGGACTGATCGCACAGCCAACAGAAGAAATTGTTAAAAATCCAATGCCGAATTACATCTTTCTGCTTAGGGTGGACGCCCTGTACGATCTGCCGTGCACCAGAGTGAGCGGTATCGTGCAGGAGAAAGAGTACGAGAACATTATGGAGGGCGGCGTGAATGGATATGTGCAGCTGAGGGAAAAGCCGGTTTCCAAGCCCAATATCCTGCAGGTCGAGCGTTACATCGGGGAAAACCATTTCGATCCGCTCCCGGTGGGATACCAGAGCACGATGCCGCTGGAGCTCTATGTGAGCCGTTATGTACGTGAGTTTAACCGTGCGATGATGGTATTCAAATTCTCTGGTGTGACGGTTGTCAGCAAAAAGTACGGGGAGCTGGATGCGGAGAAGGGTGGTCTCCTGTCTGTGACGACAGAGATCGCGTATCAGCAGGTTTCCATTGAAGATAAAACAAATGTTCAAAAGACACTTTAATTCTCATCGAATAGGGGATAGAAGGGAGGGCTGAACATGCTGACGATCAAAGCACCGATGCGTCTGCAGAGCATTTCACCGATCCGGATCGGCCTGGATCTGCTGGGAGAGAAGATCGCAGCAAACTATCAGCTGATCGGCACAGAGATCACAAGTGCCGATCTCCTTCATATGGCAGCGCGTGAGCCGGAACTGTTCCTGCAAATGGAAAATCATGGGATCCTGACAGTTGAGAATCACGTGCATGCTGACAACCAGCTCAAGCTGGAGCTGGTCAACCAGCTGATCAACCGGCTGCTGCTCTGCTTTACACCGCAGTTTACCTATCAGGATGAAGTGTTTGTGGTGTCCGTACTGCAGAAGATCGGTATTTCTGATGTCCGTGAATTTATGCGGCAGATGCATCGCCATATGGAGCGGAACACTTTGCTGAACAGGCTGCTGCACCACTATATTGAGCATGGAATGAAAATTGCGGGGGCGGTTGGCTGGTTTCAGCAGCATCTTCATGAGAGCAGTGAGACTGCATTGCAGAATACATGGGATAAGGAATGCAGGTTCAGCCTTTACCTGCACGATAAGATTTTCGAGCGGCTGATGACTGCGGAGTGTGATCGTATCATGTATGCATACAATTGTCAGGCGGACAGGGGAAGGAGTGCCGTGCGTGGGATCCGGGAGGCGGCATGGATGGAACAGGCGGATGCCATTTGGCTCTCCAGGTTCAGGAAGCTTGTGCTTGACCAGACCAATCCGGCTGTGTGGCAGGAGCATATGTATTATGAGATCTGGCCGTTTGGTCAGGGAGAGCTGAGCGGGGAAAAGGCGGTGCAGCATGTCGCGGCGGCGATTCTGGAAAATATGATCCAGAAGATACACTGTGGATGGCAGCAGTGCCGTGAGGGATCAGCTTCCGCTGAGATCTGGTGGAGGGACTATACACGTATTTTCTGCCAGAGCGCGTCGGATGTTCTGGAGCGGCTCCGGCACGAGCCATATCAGGAAAATGTCGAAAGAATAAAATATCAGGCTTACGTACAGGGAATGTATGAACTGGTACAGGACGAATTGAAGCTGACACAGCTGTTGGGGCAGCTGCCGTACTCAAAAGAAGATTCTGAAGGGGAGGCGGCAGGAGGCAGCATGATGCTGTCCCTGTGGGAGAACCAGAATATCCAGAGGCAGCTTTCCGGGAAAATACAGCTTGAGAGGCGGCTGGCAGGACAGATGTTTTTGACGGATGCAGTCGTGGAGGAAGAGCGGGAATACAGGGAAACGCTGCGCGCATTCCGGGATGCATATCGGTCATTCCGTGAGATGGTAAAAGGTCATTGGAGTTTGATCAGACAGGGAGCGAAGCAGCGGTATGAACTGGAAGAGCTGAGCGGACAGGATGTATCGCGGATGCATGTGACGGATGATGTTTCAGATGGTACAGGTGAGCGGGAACAGAGAGAAATACGACAGATGTATCCTATAGATCATGACTGGAATGATGCAGGTGGACAAATTCAGGAGGATGGTTTGCATAGACTGCCGGCAGACAATGGGCAGCATGGCGTCAATGCAGCAAATATGACAGAGAGTGAACACAGACAGCATGTACGGCAGATTCAGGAAACAGTGAATGTGTTACAGGGCATTATAGATATTCAGAGCGGACAGGAACAGGAGCCCACATCATTGACATGGCAAACGGGAACAGAGGAGCCAAGGTTATACGAACAAGAAAGTGAAACAGAAGAGCGCGTTCCATTGCAGTGGAACCCGGTAAGTGACCATCAGATTTCAGACGGGCAGGGCAGTAAATCAGAAGAGAGCATACTGCCAGCGAAGAATCCGGCGAGTGACCAGCGGGATTCAGACGGGAAGGGCAGTGAACCTGAATACAGGCAGATATTACAGATGCTGGAAGCAGACTACAGTCACGTAGATACGGGGCAGGGACATAATAATATATCAGAAGATCAAACGATCTTTCAAAGCAGTGTGGACATATTTGGCGGACAAGAGCGTGAACAGATACAATCACTGCAGCATGATCTGCTAATACATCCTTCAGTGCAATCACTGCAGGATTCAGGGCATGACTACATAAGCGTGTTTCTGGATCGTTACAGCGAATGGATGTCAGAGTCAGATCCCCCGCTCGCGGAGAACAAAGCGCTGCTGGATCAGGTGAACCTTCATAACCTCCACATGAAGCGATTGCTGGAGCAGGAGAATCTCAAAAATGTGCAGGAGACGCTGCCAAAGCAGATCGTTGTAGACCAGACAAGAGCGAGACAGAGTGCGCTTCGCGCGCTGGAGGATCCGCAGACAGTGCTGCGTGAGATCTATGACAATGCGCATGCGGTGGAGGAAAAACCGTCTGACGAAACAGAGAGGATCCTGCGGATCATGGATGAAAATACGCAGCACTTATATAAAGGGCTTCTGGGATATCCGGAAAGTCCGCAAGATCCGGATGGTATGGAGACAGGAACAGAGGCAGACATTCATGTAAAAGCCGGGACTGCGGCAGTCAGTGTGGAGCGGCCGGGGATTTCGTCCCGGGATACAGACCACAGAACTGACAATGCAAAACAGGAACAGTTTCAATATTATATTGATCCAGATCACGTTGATCTTGCAGTGAAGCGGGTCGGGGAGAATGAGAGCGCCGGATTTGAGGCCATTGATTTCGTCCACAAGCCGGAACAGCAGATGCCGTCGGAGTTTATCGAAGTCCTGGAGGGCAAAGCGGTCAACGTGGAACAGAGTCCAGGCGGCAAAGAGTTGCAGATGGAGCTGCAGGCACAGATCCGGCAGGAGCAGGCTGAACAAAAAAAGATCCTGCAAAGACAGCTGCAGGAGATAGAGCGTAAACTGTACAGTGAGAGCGAAGAACAGCTCACACGGATGATGGACCGCAGTCTGAAATCGCAGGTGCATGCAATTTCGGACATCGTCTACCGGGAGCTTGAGCGCAGGCTCAAGAACGAGCAGCGCAGGAGGGGATATTGAGTCTGGCACACAGATAGAATGTGTGTTTGCAAAAATGAGAAACTGTGTAAGAAGGGATATTGGGCATGGAACAGGTTGAAACAGCATACATACAGGTATTTCACGGCACGGATGCAGGGGCGGACACTCCTCGCAGCGCCGTCGTCAGAGACCGGCTGTCAGGCAGGACTGACAAGCAGAGTCATATCGGTCAGGGACAAGAAAGTACGATCATCAAGGTGCAGTTCAATCCTTCTACCCTGTCCTTCTCCACACGTGACAGGTCTTGGGAAAAGAAAGAGAAGAAGAGAAAGAAAACTTCGCTGATCCAGAGCGGTCAGGATGAGGTGGCGACCGCTTTTGCGGACACGTCGGACGCGTCTGTCAATGTGAGCTTCAGGCTTATATTTGACAGGTCGACGGATCAAAATGCGGATGTGCAGCCGGACGTGGAAAATTTTCTCTCTCTGGTCAGGGATCCCTATGTGCGGCGGGCAGCGTTTTGCTGGGGAGATCTGTCATACAAAGGTATGCTGAAAAATGTGGAGGCAGAGTACGTCCTGTTTGACGCATCCGGGAGGCCTGTCAGGGCGACAGTCAATCTGACACTGGAAGGAGTCTGATGCAGCGTGGAGCAAAGAAAACAGGACAGGGCACCATCTAAGGCAGTCTTGACGATTGAATGCAGCGGGGGCAAAGAGGATACGGCGGGCGGGCAGAAACAGGGATCGCAGAATCAGGCGGCGAGGAGAGTCTTAGAACAAGGTGCAGTCAGCGCCGCTGTCCAGAACGCGCAGACGGATCCTTTTGACAGCGGCACAGAGGAGCTCACGGTGCAGTACAACCCGGCAAGTATTCGGTATCATGCCAGTGTGTCGGAAAACAGCAGTATCAAGTACGAAAATCAGGGGAACGTACACGATCAGATCACGTCGGTAACAGGCGAGAGTTCTGTGGACATGTCTTTTTCCCTTGTGTTTCACAGCCGTTTCCCGGGAGATCTGTCCGTGCGGCAGCAGATGGAGCGCATATTAAAAATGATACGGCAGAGTCCCACCAGGCAGGTGGGATTCCGGTGGGAAGGCATACAGATGGTGGGAAGGCTGGTATCCTTCTCGGGAGAGTATGACATGTTTGACGCGTCAGGCGTGCCGGTCAGCGGACACATGGATCTGACGATCGAGACCTCGGCGAAACTGGAGAGAACGAGCCGGACGATCGCCAGATTAGAGGAATCAGAAAACAGGAATGTGTAGGAGAGGGCAGGGGATATGACTGCAAAAAAGTACAGTGACCTCCGAAAAAAATACGGTTCCTTTGTCTATCCTGCAGTCACGCTGCAGGTTGGCGGCAGACTGTTCTCGGAGAACAAACATCAGCTGGTGCTGAGCGATATAGAGGCGGAGCTGAGCTGCGGTCTGGAGGCATCCACTGTCACATATTCGATCTACAATGTTTATGATCTGGAAAAGGGATGTTATGAATTTGCATGGTTCAAAGAGTATGTACAGCTGGGCAGCGCCGTGAGTGTCTCTATGGGATATAATGGCGCTGAGGAGGAGCTGTTTACTGGATTTATCGCGCAGACCCGTTTTGTCTGTGAGGAGGGGGATATGCACCATGTGGTGGTCACGGCGATGGACGCCAAGGGGCTTATGATGTCGGGCAGCTATGCAAGGCAGATGACAGCCGGCAGCTTCGGCGAGGCGGTCCGGGAAATCTTTGACAAACCCCTGTATCAGAAGATGAATGCGGAGGGGATCTGTAAGTCGGTTCAGATAGAGGATACGCCCGACAAGAACGCAGGTACTGGCGGTTCTGATAAGAAAGTGTCATCGTACACTGTTGAGATGGTGTCAGAGAGCGATTATGAGTTTGTCACGCGGGCAGCAAGACGCTTTAATTATGAATTTTTTGTGGATACAGGCGTCATTCTGTTTCGGAAAGCGAAGCAGGCGCAGGAGGAGTGCCTGCTGGAGATCGGAATGGAGCGGGGGATGATCAGCTATGACCTGACCTACGATATAACCGGTCTGGTGAAGAGCGTGGAGGTTCGGGGGATGGACACAGCCAGGGCGGCAATGGTGTCGGCGGTGAAAAAGGCCTCCAACAAGATCTCCACGGGGAACAGGGCAAAGGCGCTGATCGGGCAGGCGCACCGGATCGTGATCGATGCCGGTGCCGTGTCGAAGGAGCAGGCACAGTATCGCGCGGACGCACTGATGGAGGATATCTCGTACCGTTTTGGGATGCTTGAATGTGAGTGTGTCGGGATACCGGAGTTCAAACCGGGGCATTTTATCAGGGTGACGGATCTGGGAGGCCCCTGTGACAATCGGTTTTACATCACGCGGGTGCGTCACAGTATGTCGTCCGAGGGCGGTTATCGCACATACATCACAGCGGCAGCGGCTGTTCTGGATCATTGATATATAGAAGGAGTACTAAAATGGCACTTTTTGATGTGTTCGATGCGGTGACAGAGAGACAGGTCACGAAGACGGAGTACGGTGACGAGCGGATCTATGGAACCGTGGTCGGGATCGTGGCGGAAAACTATGCACAGGAAATGCCGGGGCGGCTCTGCGTCACGATCCCGGTGCGGGATACAGACGCCAACCAGCTCAAGTGGGCAAAGATGGCGATGCCCTACATGGGACCTGGATGGGGAGTTTATTTTCTCCCGGAAAAGGGGGATCAGGTGCTCCTGGTGTTCGAGGATGGAAATATCGAGAAGCCTTACGTCATTGGCTGTATTCCGAAGGATAAAGACAGATTTCTGAAAAGTTCGGCGAATGAGCATAATCAGACAAAGCAGCTGCAGACGCGCAACGGCAGCCGGATCTCGTTCTGGGACGATGAGAATGAAGATGGTGCAAAGGACAGAATAACGATCGCGACTGCACAGGATGAACACCATATCGATATTGACAACGAGTCTGATAAGATCGCTGTGTATGACAAGGAGAAACACTGTCTCGTGGAGATGAACACGGAGCGGGGCATTATGAAGGTTCACGCCCAGCAGAAGCTCGAGATCACAGTCGGGGACACCATCAAGATCATCATGAACGGTGAGAGCGGCAAGATGAGTGTCGAGACGAAAAAGCTTTCTGTGGAGACGTCCGCAAACATGAAGTTCGAGGCGTCCGGCAATGTAAAGATCTCCGGCAGGCAGGTGAGTACAGAGGCGACATCGCTCTTAAAGAATGAGAGCAGCGGAATGCTGACGCTGAGCGGCAAGCCCGTGAAGCTGGGGTAGAGCAGAAAGGAGACAGGATGGAGGACAATACGTATCTAGGCAGCGGACTCAGTTTTCCGGTCCGGGTAAATCCTGCGACGGGGCGCATCGTGATGGCGGATGGTGTGCAGAGCGTGCGCGAATCCGTGTACATCATACTGATGACGCAGAAGGGCGAACGCTTCACGCGGGAGCGCTTTGGGAGCAGACTGCTGTCATACACATTCATGGATACATCTGTCACACGGATGAACATGATGGCGGGTGAGCTTGAGCAGACGCTGCTCGCGCAGGAGCCCAGGATCTCCGAGGTGGAGGTCAGGATAAAGCCTGAGCTGGACAGGGGATGTCTGATCGTGGATATTCACTATGTGATCGCGGGAAGCCATACAGCGGATAGTATTGTCTTTCCGTTTTATTTGGGAACTGTTCAGAAATAACATATACAGCTTATTTTTGAACAATTCCTTAGGCAGTTATTGAGGAAGAAAAATGATAAAAGTAGATGACAGGGACCGTCAGGATATTCTGGAGGAGCTGCGTGAACGGGCGCGGTCCTACACGCCGGAGTGGAAATTTGATACTGCACAGCCGGACGCGGCAGCAGCGATCGGGCTGATATTCTCACATCAGATGATGGAGAATGTCCATAAGAGAAATCAGATGATGGAGAGATACCGCATCGAGTTTGCCAATATGTACGGGCTGTCGCGCAGACCTGCGATACCGGCAAGGACGATCTGTTCGCTCAGGATCAGCGATGCCATACAGGATGGTGTCGGGCTTCCGGCGGGGACACAGGTGATCGGCATGACGGATGGCGGTGAGGAGATCGTGTTTGCCTTCACGGAGGATGTCTGTGCCGTGCGCGCGGAATTGAAAGATATCATTGAGACTTCCGAACGATATTCCCTGTTTCCGCGGCAGGGCAGGGGGCTCCGCAGGCAGGCGGTCGTGATGTGTTTTCGATCTTTTCCAGACCTGCGGGAGCAGAAAGTATCGCTTTGCTTCCGGGGAAATATCCTCCAAATGACTGAGCTGTTTGCAGACGGAACGTATTTTGCACTCTCGGCGGCACTGGAGGAAGTCGATCTGCACAGGTTTTTTTCCATGCACAAAAAGGAACTGCAGACGGCTCTGGATCCTGACGGCCAGTTAGCGATATCCTGTGAAGAGCCGCTTCCAACGGTATCTGTCAACGGCGAGGAGATGACGGTTTTGATCCTGGAGATGAAGAGACTGCCTGCGGAGAGGATCAACTACCAGAACATCCTGATCAACAGCATCGAGGTCTTCACTGTGCTCCAGTCTGGCAAGCCGGACTTCATATGGAACGGCAGGGAGGAGGAGACGACTGGGCGTTTTTTTCCGTTTGGCAGACAGCCTGCGCTCTACGATGAGTGTCTGATCGGGCAGGATGCACTGTTCGGGCAGAAGGGGACGCTGGTCAGCCTTCGTTTTCGGTTGGAATTTGAGCGGTACCGCCCGCACAGGGGTGTGGAGACGCCGCCTGATCTGCGCATTGTCAGGAGAAAACCAAGAGCGGACGGCAGGCGCCTGATCTGCGATGAGTGTCGTGTCGATGAGGTCTCCTTTACCTATTTTAACGGGAAGGGCTGGCGGCGTCTGGCGCTGGACCTGGATGGGACGCTGCTTTTTTCCGGTGAGGAGAATGCAGGGGAATATCAGATCTGCTTCGAGGTTCCCGGTGACTGGGAGCGTGTGGCGCAGGGCGGATACGAAGGAAGATGTATCCGTATCCAGATCATCCGTGCTGACAACTGTTATCTGCAGGAAGTGGAGTATGTCCTTCCGGTGCTCTCGGACATCACGCTCTGCGCGGAGGGGCAGGAAAAAGGGATCATGCCGGATTTTGCGGCAGTCGTGCGGGGGACGGAAGCCGAGAGGGTGCCGGACAGACAGGCAGGCGGCTTCTGCGCTTTTGAGCAGGAGCAGTATCGGGGAGAGTATGTGTACTTGGGATTTGACCGTGTCTTTCGACAGGGACCGGTATCCATGCTGGTGGAGCTGGAAAGGACGGCAGAGCCGGGAATGGAGATGTCCTTTGCCTATTCGGACGGCAGGGACTTTAAGCCCTTGAAGATGATCGATCACACGAATGCCTTTCAGAACCCGGGGATCCTGCAGTTTGCGCCGCCGGTCGATATGGCGGAGAGCGAGGTGGATGGAGTGCGGCGCTGCTGGCTCCGGCTGCAGCTTCGTAAACCTGCGGCTCCGGATCGGGGGAATACGGGGCAGGAGCATATGCCTGTCGTCAGGAGGATCCATATGAACGCCGTAACGGCAGAGAATATCATCGCAGAGGACGAGCAGGATCATTATATTGATGCCGCTGTGCCGGATATGCATTTCCCGCTGTATGCGGAGAATATCCTGTCAGTTCAGGTGTGGGTGAATGAGAAGGAACAGCTGACGGAGGAGGAGAGAGACCGGCTGATGAGGGACGCAAGGCAGGAATCGGCTGTGAAGGTCAGGGCAGAGTACAATTTCCTCGGGGAGATCGAGGATTTTTATGTGCTGTGGCACGAGATCGACAGTTTTGACCAGGCAGTGTCTGGGGAGCGCTGTTACTGTGTGGACAGGGGCAGGAATGAACTGGTTTTTGGCGACGGCGCGCACGTCAGGATTCCGCAGAATACCACAAGCATCGCGTTCAAGACCAGAGTGCTGTGCTGTGACGGGGAGAAGGCAAATATCAGGGCGGGCAGCATTGAACGTTTTCGCAGCACAGTGATCGCTGTGGAGCAGGTCATGAATCCGATCGATGCCTATGGCGGAACCGATCTGGAACGGTTACAGCATACCCTCGGAAGGGGGAGCAGTATACTCTCCGCCCGGGGGCGTGTGGTGACGGAGCAGGATTTTGTCAGGGAGGCACTCGCGTTCTCCGATGTGGTCGCGCAGGCAGCGTGCGTCGTGGAGGAGGATGGCGTGGTCCGGCTTGTCCTGCTGATGCGGGATCATCAAAAGGGGGATCATTCTTTCCGAAGGATACAGAAATCACTAACAGAACATATGATCGACTGTTGTGAGACGATCTGCGGAAAGACTCTGGTGCGGGTCTGTCTGCCCGTTTTTGTGAAGATATCGATAAAAGTCTGGCTGAATGTGCCGGAACTGTCAAAGAGCATCGAGATCAGACAGCGCTGGCTGGACAGGATGACTGCTTTTCTGGAACCGGTCGATGAACAGGGCGGGATCCGCTGGCAGATCGGCAGGCTGCCGGGAACAAGGCAGATCAGGCTGATGCTGGGAGGATTGGAGCGGACTGCAAGGATCGCTCATATGGATGTGCTGGCGCAGTATTTTGACGGACAGCACACTGTGGAGCGGGAGCTGGATGCAGTCAGGATCAGCCCGTTCATGGTCTGCAGCAACGGCACGCACAGGATTTTTGTAGTGGGGGATACATATGCTCAGGAATATTGATCTGGATGACAAAGGATATGACCGGATCCGGGAGGAGGCGATCGCCAGGATCCCGGTTTACAGCAGGGAGTGGACAAACTATAATATCTCAGACCCTGGCATCACGATCCTGGAAAATTTCTCCGCGTTCATGGCATTGCAGCAGAGTGAGATGAACGAGATACCTGACAGGATCAGGATGCGCCTGCTGTCGCTTGCCGGATTTACGGCGGCAGAGGGCAGGTGCGCCAGGGCATTTCTGATCCCGGAAATGCCGGAAAACCTGGAATGCGCCTGTCTGCCGCCGCGGATGAAGCTGTACGCGCAGGATATCTGTTTTGAGCTGGAACAGTGCGGGGCTGTCCGCAGTATGTGTCTGACAGACGAGTGCGGGAAAAAAGGCGGGGCGGCTCTGTTCGGTGAACATCCGGCGGGCGGGGAAGCAGTGTACTTTTCTGTGGAAGAGTTTCCGGAGGCCGGACGGAGGGCGGCGCTTTATATAGAGATCAAACAGCAGTTTGAACGCAATCCCTTTTCTGACGATCAGGATGCGCCGGATCCTTTTGCGGAGCTGTTGTGGGAGGTCTGGACGGAAAATGGCTATGCGAGGCTTGAGGTCGAGGATGGCACGCACTGTTTTCTTCAGAGCGGTTATGTTATATTTTCCATGGATGAGGGGCTTCGCGGCAGTTTGATGCGGGACAGTGAGGATGATCTGTACAGGATGCGTGTCACACTGGTGCGTTCGGATTATGATATCGCTCCGCGTGTACAGCGGATCTGCGGTCTGCTGCTCTCGGCAGTTCAGCGGGATACGCGGTCGTCGGTACAGCTGCTGCCCGTGCTGGATGGAAAGATCTGCGTCACGGACTGTCTTGTCAGAAATGACTGGGGTGACGCCGGATATTTTGAGGTCTACGGAAAGGAAGCGGACGGCGTGTACCGCAGGTATCACGACCTGGACCGTGTCGCTGCAGGCGTGACAGAACAGGCGCAGAAGCGGGTTTACCGGGCAGTGCGCGAGGGCGCGTTCACCGCGGTGCTGACGCTTGCGGGATATGATATCCCGGAGTCTGAGCTGCCGCGTGAGGCGCTCGTTGTGTGCAGGTTCGCGGCATATGGCAGTCTCGGCAGGCTTTACGGTTACGACAGTCAGATCATGCAGCTGCCAGACCTGGGATCAGAGAAGATCTGTTCACAGGAGTTTTCGGTGCTAGTGGTCGAGCAGGGTGCGGACGGCAGCGAGATCTGTCATGTGGTCAGACCTGGAGACCGCACGGCAGGCGAAGTGTATTACAGTGTGAGCGAGACGGACGGTGTGCTGACAGTGTGTGACTGCGGGCGGTACGAGGGGGCAGAGCTGCGTCTTGGCGATGCCGCATTTTACAGGGGGGACGGGGGAAATATCCGTGCCGGGACGCGTCTGGAGAGCACGGGTACGGATCTGCGGATGACCTTTGTGAACTGTGCGGACACAGACACGTTCAGCTGTACGGCAGGAAGTTATGCGGAGGGTTTTGAGCAGGTCAGAAAACGGTTTGTGAGGGATCTGGCAAGACCTGCGACAATGATAACACAGGAGGACTGTGCGTACATCGTAAAAAATACGCCGGGATTGTCGATCCACAAGATCGGCGTCTGTCCGATGCCGGAGCGAAATGAGATCTGTATCACGGTAAAACCCAACAGTACAGAGACTTTCCCGGCTCTGTCCGATATTTATCAGAAGGAGATCCGGCGCTGTGTGGAGCGCTGCCGGATGCTCACGACGAAGATCCTGCTCCGGCAGCCTGTCTATGTGCCGATCTGTGTAAGAGGGGTGGTCTCTGTCAGGAAGCATCTGGTGCACAGCAGGGAGAAGATAGAGGAGATGCTCAGCGTCCTGCTCGACGGGATCCGCTCAGACGCGCCGTTCGGAAGCCGGATCATCTTTCACGAGGTGTACAGCAGCCTGCAGGAGATGGACTGCGTGGAGGAAGTGATCGACCTTTCCGTGTTCCCCGGCAATGATCAGTGGGCGCGCAGGGATGGCATGGATATCCAGCTCGGACCGAGCGCATTGTACTATCCCGGGGAGATCACCATTGAAAGTGTAAGCAGACAGGAATTCTGAATGGCATCGATGACAGGAGGTGCGGGATGCAGGAGAAGAGGAGATATACATTAAACGGGTCAAAGCTTGCGATGGCGTATTATGAGGGATTTGTACAGAATGGTGACGCACTGTATTCTGTTGATAATGGGGGAAAGGACGGCAGATCCTTTGTCATTTTCAACCGTTTCTGCAGCTATGAGAGCGGCACAAAATGGGGGCGCTTTTACTGCCGGTGTGTGCTTTCGCCGGGCAGCGCTCTCAGAATATATGCGCTTGCCCTGGATGCGGCGAAAGAGCAGGCGGACGGGTTGAACCGGTATTTTCATGACAGCGGCGTGCCATGGATGCAGAAGCGTGCGCAGTTTGAACAGGGGGGCGTTCTGTATGAAGACCACGGGGATATCCTGCTGTATGCGCTGGAAGGGGAATATCTGTGGCTTGCGCTGGAGATCGAGCACGCCGCCGGTCAGGCGGACTCTGTCCACGAGATGTTTCTGGACAGCCAGGGCGACAACTTTATGTGGACGTTTCCCGAGATCTATCAGGAGGAGGGCGGTTTCTTCCATCGGTATATGTCCATATTTTCCTCCGCCTATCAGGATATGGCGGACGGGATCGCAGGTATGGACAGGTACCTTGACGTGGAATCTGCGCCGATGCCGTTTCTGATAGAAATGGCTGGCTGGCTCGGCTTTGCGGCGGAGGGAGATTTTCTTGAGGAGGGCGTGCTGCGCAGACTGATCCGGGAGATCTATGCGCTCAACCGCATAAAGGGGACAAAGGAAGTCATCGGCAGACTGATCCGGGCGGTGTTTGGCGAAGATCCGGTGATCGTGGAGCAGAACAGGATGGGGGGTGCTGTCCCGGAGGAGGACAGGGACACATACCGAAAGCTGTACGGCGCTTCCGCGCAGGACGTCACGATCCTGCTGCGCAGGGAGGGGGATGAGAAGCTGCGGGCACAGATGATATATCTGCTGAATCAGTTCAAGCCGGCCAGAAGCCGCATCCGTCTGGTATTCTGTCCGTCCGGTATCCGTCTGGACACCTATTGTTTTCTGGATTACAACGCAGCCCTCTCTGTAAAGGAGGCGGGGAGCATGGACGGCGGTGTCCGCATGAATGGGACGGCTGTTTTGAAATGATGAGGGTATGGGATTTATGGGAAATTATACGATCATTGCGGACACAGGCATGCGTCTTGTGACAATGCTGCAGGATGCGCTGGTTCCGGAGCTGATATCGAGCGACAGTGAGATCGGGCTTAGAAGCCCCGAGGACAGGGGGGACGTCGCGCTGGGATTGTTTCTGTATGACGTGCGCCAGAGCGAGGAGGTCTTTCAGCCGATGCGTGTGGTGCACAACGAGAGGATCTCGAGACCGCCGCTCTATCTGAGCCTGTATTATATGATCACTGCATACGCGAGGGGCGACGCGGCGTACAGACTGACGCAGGATGCGCTGATCCTGGGGCGTGTCATACAGTTTTTTCACGATAATCCGGTCATTCCGGTCGAGAAGGTCGACGCGCAGGCGGCGGACGGCATAGAACTCCATGTCCAGATGCTGGACCTGGACATGGACGAGAAGTCGAAGATCTGGAGTTTTCCTAATGTGGGAAACAGATTGTCCCTGTTTTACAGGATCTCTCCGGTCGCAGTCGACTCTGCGGTCAGCCGCGCGTTTGCGCGGGTTGCGGAGGTGGATGTGCACGTCTCGCCCAGAGAAGTGCAGCGCGATTAGGAGCCTTAAATTGAAGAAGGGAGCGTTTTTCATGGGACATGTCCACACCAGGGCGGCAGCCGTGATCAGGCTGATCGATGCCGTTACGGAGCGTGCAGTGCAGCATGGCGGGGTACAGCTGCAGACAGTGCAGCAGCACAAGGTGATCTGGAAAGATACGGACTGTGCGGTGATACTGGAACAGGGCAGACCGACTGTTCGGAGTTATATCGGTAGTACTGCTGATGATCCTGACCGGGGGCGGCGCATTGATCTCCTGATATCGGGAAAATATTATCAGGAGGTGCGGCTGCACATCGATCGGACAGCGGATGCGGCACCGGCTGTGTACCCAGTATGGCTCCAGCCTTCCAGACAATATCCGTTTCAACTTTATTCATCTCAAAAGGATATCACAGTCATCCAGGGTGTGCATGATCCCGCAGAAGTGCTGTATGTGCTGTGGCCGGCGGAGGGTGACCGGTATAAACTGGCAGAGACGACGGTGGCGGGAGCCGTATGCATCTCTCTGTGGGGTGCGGACGGAGTCCCGGATGGACGGACACTCCTGCTCTGTGAGGGCAGTGATCAGAAAGAGCTTGTCACGCTCTCCGGACAGACACAGGATGGCACATATATGTATGATACCAGGGAGCAGATACGGCATGTATTTCACAGGGGCAGGGCAAAGGTGTACAAAGCCCTGCGTCTTCATATGGACGACAGCGGAAATTTTTATACGGCATTCCGGAGGCGGACAGACGGGGAGATCCTGTTCTGGCGCGGCGGGGCGGAGGCAGGCTTTGCGGATGTTTCATTTTCTGCCTGCATTCCGGCTCTGTAGGAACTGTTCAGGAACTGTTCAGGCGCTGCTGTGTGTGCTGTTATATTTCTGCAGGAGCATGTTGTTCATGATCTCGCTGTAGTAGGCGCCTTCCACGTTCTTATACATTTTGAGATGCCTGCCGCCGGCGGACGCAGTCCACTCGGTCGCCCCGGTGCCGCTGACATACTGGCTGCCCTGTTCCAGCTCCAGGAAAGCGGATTCCAGATTTCCGTTCATGTCCTGGACAGCGCACCAGACCGCGAAGACATCCCACGCGACAACGCCGCCAGCCTGGTCGTTGGCCTTGAGCGCCCTGGTCACGATGTCGCGCTGATGGTAGTCTTTTGTGTTGTAGAACTGTCCGCAGAAGGTATCGTCGCTCAGATCGCTCTGCAGGAAGATGGTCCTGGCAGGGAAGCTGCGCGCGACATCCTTAGCCGCGCTGATCACTTTCTCGCCGGTCCAGTAAAAATTAAAGGAAGGTTTTCCCGTGCTGTTTCCGCCGCAGATATAGAGGGTGTCCACTTTCTGTGCGATCAGCTCCATGCCGGAAAGCGGCGAATACTGGTCGGGGGCGCTGTTCATCAATCCCTGGATATTCTGCAGGAAACCCAGAGTGATGATATGGACCCTGCCGTCGGACTCCGACAGGATGCGGCGGTACATGGCGACAGGCTGCTCGTAGTCGGACCTGCTTTTGGGCTGGTCGTACATGACATCCACATAATCCGTGTGGACCTGGACACCGTTTCCGGAAGTATCCATGGCGACGGGAATGCTGCCGTATCCGTCCTGGGTGCACAGTGCGTGGACTGCGAGCGGGGAGCGGGAATAAGTGGTGGACAGAGCTATGCCCCGGATGTCGAGCATGCCTGCGTCCTGGAAACACATCGCAAGCCTGACGGCGACGACATCGTCCGCGTCCGAGGCAAAATCCGTATCGATGATGACAGGCAGGACATCTTTTTCTGAAAAGCGGCGCAGAGGATCATCCGTGGTGTCACTGTCGTTTTGTGCCAGTTCCTCTTCGCGTTCCTGTTCTTTTTGTCTTTCTTCCTCCTCTGTCAAAATGGCTGCGTCGAGCCTGTCCAGATAGTCGTTGATCTGCGCTGCCCAGTCGTCAGCGGCAAACGTTTCGTCCGCGGATGAGGATTCCATTATTTGGATTTGGATGGATTCTGTCATGGGATCTGGCTGGGAGGGAGACTCTGGGGATTCGGAAGTCCCGGAAGCGGGATCCACAGCGTGATATTCGACACGGAAGGATTGCTGCGGTTCACCGCCTGCGGCGGGGGAGCGGTATCGCACGACGCCTGTCACAACGACAATAAGGATCAGCAATAAGAGTATTACAGCGTGATTTTTTTTCATATGGCGGCCTTTCTGGAGAAGAAGTCCTGCAGAAACCTGCGCGGGACAGAGAATGTTTTTCACATTTATTGTAAGATAAATATGCCGTCTATGTCAAGGCATGCGCTGCATAACTTAACCGTTGCGAATCTCGTCGAAATATGGTATGATAGACATCGTATTGGTCAGGAGCGGCAGGGGAACTGCACGGCACATCAGTGGTCTGACGGGCGGAGGATACAGCATAAAGAGAACAGAGAGAACAAGAAAGAACAGAAAGAACAGAGAAAACGGAGATGAAAGCTTATGTATTTTGAGCTTACGGCATCACTCATGTGTGCCAATTATGGCCACCTGGAGAAAGAGATCAGAGAGTTGGATGAAGGGGGGATCGACTCTTTTCATATTGATATCATGGACGGCCGCTATGTGCCGAATTTTGCCATGTCCTTAAATGATATGAAATATATAGCCAGCGCGACCAGAAAACCGCTTGACGTGCATCTGATGATCGAACATCCCAACAATAACGTTCAGCTCTTTTTGAATAATCTGAGGCACGGGGACACAGTGTACATTCATCCGGAAGCGGAATACCACCCCTCCACCACGCTTCAGAAGATCATCGACGCGGGGATGGTTCCGGGTATCGCCATCAATCCGGGGACGAGCGTGGAGACAGTCTATGAGATGCTGCGCATCGTCAGGAAAGTGCTGGTCATGACAGTCAATCCGGGCAATGCAGGCCAGATGTATATGCCTTATGTCGGAAAAAAGATCAAGAGGCTGCTGGCATTGAAGGAAGAGATGCAGTTCCGGCTGTACTGGGACGGCGCCTGCAGTGCGGACAAGATCCTGAAATTTGCGCCGATGGGAATGGATGGTTTTGTGCTCGGAACCACGCTCCTTTTCGGGAAAGGGCGGCCATACGGGGAAGTAATAGGGGAAATTCGCCGGTATTGTGATGGGATTTAATGAGTTTTTAAGGATGTGAAACAATGGGTGACAACATGGAGAAGCCGGAATATCTCGAATTTTCTTGTCAAAATATAGAATTCTGCACGGAGCCGGGGGAAATCGTCGAGGACAGCTTTACCATACGGGCCGCTGACAAGTATGCGGAGGGAAAGATCTATTCGCCGGATACCAGGATCCGGTTGTATGAGACCACGTTTTCCGATGTGGAGACACAGATCGGATACTGTTTTGACGGGACGGCAGCAGAAGCGGGCAGCAGCATCCGCGGAGAGCTTGTGATCATCAGCAACCGCGGGGAATATGCGATACCGTACAACATCAATGTACAGAAACCGCAGCTGCAGAGTTCTCTCGGAAATATCAGGAACCTGTTTCATTTTACGAATCTGGCGCAGACGAGCTGGGAAGAGGCAGTTGCATTGTTTTATTCGCGCAATTTTGCCAGTATCCTGAAGAAGGGCGACAGAAATGCATACCTGTCCTATGTCGGTCAGTCGCGCTATGATGGAAATGAGCAGAATGTCGAGGAGTTCCTGATAGAGGTCAGCAAGAAAACACCTATTATATACAGCTTTGATATTGAAGGGTTTCTGCTCGAAGATATACGGGACAGTATCGTGAAGAGCATCGTCATCACAAAGAGCGGCTGGGGTTATAGTTATGTACAGGTCTGGGTGAACGGTGATTTTATCAGCACGGACAGACAGCTTCTCACGAGCGGGGATTTTGTCAACAACCAGTGTGCGTTTCAGATTTATATCGATGCTTCCAAATTACATGACGGCGTGAACAGCGGTGCGGTCATTTTTTCTGATGCGTGCAATGAGTACACGGTCCCGTTTGACATACTGATAGAGGAGGAACCGGAGCGGAGGACGGACAACAGGAAACAGAGACAGGCGCTGTGCAATCTGGTGAGCGGGTATGTGGACATGCGGCTGGACAGACTGACAGAGGCGCAGTGGATCAGCCGCTTTGAGAAGGAACTGAAAGTTTTTCTGGAGATTGACGAGGACAGTCTCCTCTTTAATCTGTACAGGGTACAGTTGCTGATCACAAAGGAGCGGTTCAACGAGGCGAAGTGGTACCTGGATATGCTGGAACAGAGACTGGCCAAGGAGCCGGGAAATATTTTTCAAAACTGCTATTATCTGTATCTGACAACGCTGATCAACTGTGCGGAGGATTATGTGAGGGACGTCTGCGATGAGATCGAGACGGTCTATGCCAACAATCCGGCAGAATGGCGGCTTGGCTGGTTTGTCCTTCAGCTCAACGAGGACCTGCAGCGCAGCAGGGAGCTCTGCTGGCAGTATATGCAGGAGCTGTTCGAGAATGGCTGCACGAGCCCGCTGCTGTTCTGCGAAGCGTTCCTGCTGCTGCAGGAGCATCCGACTTTCCTGCTGAAGCTGGAGAGCTTTGAGGAGAATGTCATGTGGCATGGAGCCAGGCGGCAGATGCTCCGGCCGGAGCTGATCGAGCAGCTGCAGTACCTTGCCGCACGCAAGAAAGAATATTCGGTGCTGCTGCTCAGGATACTGGGGGAGGTGTACCGCTCCTACAGATCCCCGCAGACAGTGGCATCCATCTGCCACATTCTGATCATGGGGGATAAGAAGGGTGTGGAGTACTATCCGTGGTATGCGCTCGGGGTGGAGCATTCCGTGAGGGTGACGGGGCTCTATGAATATTATATGATGTCGCTCGAGCTTGACAAATATGGCGATATCAAGGAGGGCATAGAGATCCCCAAGATGGTGCTGATGTATTTTGCGTATCAGAGCAGTCTGGAGTATGAGCTGAATGCTTTCCTGTATACGTATATCATCAAGAACAGGGACAGGTATCCGGATCTGGAACAGAGTTACCGCATCGCGATCGAGCGGTTTGTGGTGGATCAGATCAAACTGGGGCATATTAATGAAAACCTTGCATATCTGTACAAACATATGCTGGCTCCGCAGATGGTCACGGATGAGACTGCCTATGCTTTTACGCCGCTGCTCTTCATGCACCGCATCTATGCCGACAATCCGAAGGTGAAGAATGTCATCATCATCCATGAAAAAGTGAACGGGGAGAGTTCCTATCCGGTGACAAACTGCGTCTGCATGATACCGATCTACGGGAGCGAGTACAAGCTCTTCCTGCAGGATGAGAACGGCAACCGGTTCACGAAGAGTATCCACTATGAGAATAAGCAGCTCATGGAGCCGGAGAAGCAGCTGGGGTATGTCAGCGGCTACATGCAGGGACGGCTGCGGTTTGACATCTACCTGTGCGAGGTGGATAAGAACTATATCACCATCTCCCATGAGAATGTCAGACGGTTTAAAAATCTGGTAGAGTCGCCGCAGGTGGTGGAGAGCTTCAAGAAGGAGATCCGCACAAAGCTTCTCCAGTTCTACTATGACAATGATATGATCGGTGAGCTCGATGCTTTTCTGGAAGATACGGAGGCGGACGAGATGGAGGCATCGGAGCGGGCGGAATTTATCAGATACCTGATCTCCAGGGGAATGTTTGACAAGGCGTATTACTGGCTGCGCTCTTATGGAGTCGCGGACGTTGAGCCAAAATCAGTGGCAAGGCTTGTCAGCAAGCGGATCGTCAATAAGGAATATGAATATGATGAATTTCTCGTGGATGTGGCACACTACATTTACAAGAATATGAAATACGATGAAAATATCCTGCGCTATCTGATGATCAATTATGACGGCAAGGTATCGGAACTCAGAAAACTGTGGAGATCCGCAGTAGATCTGGAGCTCGATGCGAAGCAGATCATGGAACGGATATTAAGGCAGACAGAGTACACAGGTGTCACGATCTCTGATATGGACAGCCTCCTGATCTCATATGCGCAGTGCGAGGAGCCCGACCAGGAGCTTGTGGACAGAATGCTCGCGGACATGTCCTATGAATATTTTGTCTGCGAGGCGATCCTCTGTCCGGGATTCTTTGATATGCTGTATCAGAAATATGTGCAGGGCGGACTGACGGACAGGGTGTGCAGGCTCGCACTCTTAAGGTTCTGGTCGGAGAACATGCAGAGCGGTATGGAAGTGCCGGAGGATGCCGTCAGGGAGTTCGTGCAGGAGCTCCTGAACGAGGAAGTGTATTTTCCTTTTTATACGAAGTTCGTGGATATGGTGCCGGAGCTTCACTATATCAGGAACAGCATGTTTGTCGAATACCGGACGCAGCCAAAGAGCCAGGTATATATACACTATGCCTTTGACGATGCTTCCTTCGGGGACGACAGTACGGATGGCGGGGATGGTCAGCTGGAGGAAGGTATAGATTACGAATGTTATGAGATCAGGGAAATGAAGGAAATGTACGAGGGGATCCACGTGAGCATGTTTCAGCTTTTCCACGGGGAGACGATACAGTACTATATTACGGAATGTTTTTTGGAAAACGGCGAAGTTCAGGAGCGCGTGACACAGAGCGGCACACTGGATGGCAGGTCGGAGGCGGATCCCGGCAGTCTGGCGCCGGGAAGGCAGCGTTACAACATGGACGACCGGTTTAATATACTGAATGATATCCTGCTGAGCATCAGTCTTCATGATGAGGCGACAGCCCAGCAGCTGACGGAGGATTACCTGTATCAGGATTTCTGTGTCAGGGAGCTGTTCAAGGTATTGTGATGCCAGGAGGTAAGGAAGATGTTGATCGACAGGGCATTGGACGAAATGACAAAAAAGAACAGAGTGGTAGTCGGCTTTGACCTGGGAAATGATTTTTCACAGATCAGTTACTGCAGACAGAACCAGAGCATGCCTGATACAGTCAGCCTGGTGATGGGGGAGGAGCAGTACAATATCCCGACACTCCTGTGCAGGAAGAATGATGTCGAGGGGGACGCAGCGTGGCTGATCGGCAACGAGGCGCTCAATGCGGCGAAGGAAGGACAGGGAGTGGTGATCAGGGATCTGCTGGTCCTGGCAAAAAATAATGCCAGTGTCAGGGTCGGGACGGATTCCCTGTACGAGGAGGAAGTGTCCGCGGAGCATCTGCTCAGGATGTTTGTCCGGAAAGCGCTTGCTGTCCTGTCGGCGTATATTGTGTCAGAAGATATTGCCGCGGTGGCATTTACCATGAAAGAGATGGATACAGACATCATGAAAATACTCAGAAATATATCAAAGCATATCGCAAAGCGGAATGCGGAGGTCTATTTTCTGAGCCATGCGGACTGCTTCTTCCAGTATATCATCCACCAGCCGCAGGAAATGTGGATACATGATGTACTCCTGTACGATTACAGGGATGACGGCATCCACAGTTATCTGCTGTCCATGAACAGAAAGACAAATCCGGTAGCATGTTTCATAGAGACCACGCAGCATCCGCAGATGAAGATACCAGATCTGGCAGACAGGAGCGAGACTGCCAAGGGAGCTTTTTTGAAGCAGCTTGACTCGGCGCTGCTCGAGATCGTCCGCAAAAACTGTGACCAGAGAGTAGTCACATCCGTATTCCTGTTGGGGGATTCGTTCTCCAGGGACTGGTGCAGGGAGTCCCTGAAATATATGTGCAGGGGAAGGCGTGTGTTCCAGGGAAATAACCTGTTCAGCAAAGGCGCCTGCTATGGCGCGCGGGAGCGCGTGTATCCCTCGACACTGTCCGGGTCCTATGTCTATCTGTCGGAGGACAAGCTCCGCGCGAATATCGGCATGACCTGCGACAAGGGACAGACGGAGGTCTACTATCCGATCCTCGATGCAGGCACGAACTGGTATGAGGCGCAGAGCACCTTTGATGTGATGCTTGTGAAGAACAATGCGATCACGCTCAACATCGCTCCAGTGGATGGGAGAAAGACGCGTGTGGCAAGAATTTCCCTCGAGGGACTGAAGGTGCGGGGCAACAAGACCAACCGTGTGGGGCTTCGGTTTTATATGGAGGATGCAAATGCAGTCCAGATCGAGATAACGGATAAAGGTTTTGGGGAATTTTTCCCGTCCACAGGGCAGGTCTGGAAGGAGTGCCTGCCGCTCGAGGCGATCACATAAAGGATCAGAGGTTATGTAAATGAACAATGTTTGCTTATGTGTAGGGAACTACGCTAAAAACCCTTTTTATTTAAAATTTTCTGACATTTCATTGTATTCCATGGAGGAGTTATGTTATTATTTTATGGAAAAGGTGCACCTCCTGGACGACTCCATCGTCTCCGCGGAGCTTGTCAACTGGATCCGCTATGAATGCGGGCTGGCGGAGCTGGCGGACGAGCTGGATGTGTATGTCAGGAAGCACATGTCTGCTGCGGCGTTTGTCTCGACGATCTTTGAGCGGACCGGCATGTATGACAGCAGTACGGCCAGGCAGGTGGACCGCATCTTAAAAGAACAGTCCAGCCTGACACTCACGGAGAAGTACAAGAAGCGCGCGGAGTATCTGTATCAGCAGGGGAGATTCCGGCAGGCGCTCGCCATATACAGGGAGCTTGTGGAGTATATACCGTCGAGGGACAGCGCGGGGAAGGCGCTCCTGTATTACAACATGGCGTCGATCTATGCGATGGATTTTGCCTACAAGCAGGCAGCAGACCTGTATTACGAGGCGTATCTGCTGCATCCCGACAGACAGACAAGGTGTGCCTATATCCTGGCGAACAGGAAGGCGCTGACAGATTATGCCTACGGGGCTTTCAAGAGGGAGAATCCAAACTGGGAGGAGGATTTTCTGCAGGTTGAGCAGATGTGTGCACAGGTGGACGAGAAGTGGATCGGTTCGAGGGAGCGGAAGCTGGTGACAGACCTGGCACAGCTCAGGGAAAGCGGACAGACGGAGGCGTACCGCCGCCAGTCTCAGGCAGTCATCAGGCAGATCAAGAAGGACTACAAGCGTCAGACAAAGAATTGAGAAAGGGGTTTCTAAATGGGATTACTGGGAAAGATCAAGGGTCTTTTCAACCGGCAGGCAAATGGGGAGGAAAATGAATACAGCGCTGACTGGGAGGAGGAGAGTCTCAAACGCGACGATATCGACATGCATGACCAGACGCAGCGCGAACACTATGTCAAGGCATGTATGGAGCAGATGTCGGAGGCATCGAAGGAACTGGACACACTCGGCGGGGAGTACAACCTTGTGACTTCTTATCTGACGGATATGGAGGAGATCGAGGCGCAGCCCGACGAGATCAAGGAGCAGCTGAAGACATATGCTTCCAAGATCCTGGAGCTGGAGAACAACAGGCAGAGGCTTGACAGAAAGCGCCGTATCATGAAGCCGGAGGACTATCTGCGCATGGAGCGGATCGAGCAGTACATGCCCGAGGGATATACGAGGCTGAAGGATGCGGAAGACTACCAGGTGCTCGTGAAGAGGGATATGGGGAAGCTTGACGGTGAGCGGCATGCTTACTATTTCAGAAAGAACGAGCTTCAGAATTCGATGCAGAACATGAAGGGGCTCACCTTTATGTGTGTTGGCTCCATGCTGTTCCTGGTGCTGATGCTCACGATCATAGGTGCGTCATGGCACCTCGATGTGTCGCTGGGATACGCGGTCGCAGTGCTGGTCGCGGCATCGACGCTCGCCTTTGTGTATGTGAGGTTCCATGAGGCGCAGCGGGAGCTGGTGAAGGTCGAGAAGAGCATCAATAAGCTGGTCCTCCTGCACAATACAGTGAAGATCCGCTATGTGAACAATACCAATCTGCTGGAATATCTGTATGTGAAATACAACGTCAACAGTTCCAATGAGCTCAAGAAGCTCTGGGACAGATATATCGAGGAAAATATCCACCGCGAGCAGGAGAAACAGATGGAGCAGGATATGGATCTCAATGAGGCAGCCCTGATCAAGCTCCTGCGCAGCTGCAATATCGCGGATCCAAACATCTGGCTCCGCCAGGCGGCAGCGCTGATCGACAGCAAGGAGATGGTGGAGATCAGGCATGGGCTTATCATCAGGCGCCAGAAGCTCAGAAAACAGATGGAGTACAATGCCAGGGCAGCACAGGAGGCGCAGGATGAGGTGAAGGATATCGTGGCGAAATATCCGGAATATGCGGAGCGGATACTGGATCTGGTGTCCGATTACGAGAAAGTGCTCGCATGATATACAGGAAAACGCTGCTATGCAGCCCGCAACCATATATACAATCAATGAGGAGGAAGAAAAATGCAGGAATTTACACCAATCAAAGAGGGTAAGGTACGTGAGGTCTATGACATCGGGGACAGTCTGATCATCGTGGCGACAGACAGGATCTCCGCATTCGATGTGATCCTGAAGAACCAGATCACGAAAAAAGGTGCGATACTCACACAGATGTCAAAGTTCTGGTTTGACTTCACAAAGGATGTCGTGCCAAACCACATGATCTCTGTCGATGTCAGGGACATGCCCGAATTTTTCCACAATGACAGATTTGACGGTAACAGCATGATGTGCCGCAAACTGGAAATGCTCCCGATCGAGTGCATCGTGCGCGGTTATATCACAGGAAGCGGCTGGGCAGGCTATAAAGAAAACGGTACAGTGTGCGGGATCCGGCTTCCGGAAGGATTGAAGGAGTCCGAGAAGCTCCCCGAGCCAATCTACACTCCGAGCACAAAGGCAGAGATCGGACTGCATGATGAGAACATTTCTTTTGAGCGGAGCATCGAGGTGCTCGAGGCGAAGTTCCCCGGAAAGGGTGAGGCGTATGCCGCGAAGATCAAAGACGCTACGATCGCCCTTTACAACAAGTGTGCAGCGTATGCGCTGAGCAGGGGGATCATCATCGCGGACACGAAGTTTGAGTTTGGCCTTGACGAGGATGGCAATGTGGTGCTGGGTGATGAGATGCTCACACCGGACAGCTCGCGCTTCTGGCCGCTGGAAGGGTATGAGGCAGGAAAAGGACAGCCCTCCTTTGACAAGCAGTTCGTGCGCGACTGGCTCAGGGCGAATCCTGACAATGACAACCTGCTGCCGGAGGAGGTTGTCACGAAGACCGTCAATAAGTACAAGGAAGCGTTTGCGCTGCTCACCGGAAAAGAGTTCGCATAGATACAGAGGATCGAGGGGATAAGAAAAATATATGTATAATGAAGATATCGACAGAAATCTTGACGGGACCGGTCTGAAGGAAGCGTGCGGCGTCTTTGGCATCTATGATTTTGATGGACGGGATGTCGCCTCCACGATCTATTACGGGCTGTTCGCACTGCAGCACAGGGGACAGGAGAGCTGCGGGATCGCCGTCAGTGAGACGGGTGGTCCGAAAGGAAAAGTAGTATCCTATAAAGGGATGGGACTGGTGAACGAGGTGTTCACGCAGGACAGCCTGGAAGCGATGCGTGGGGATATTGGCGTGGGACATGTGCGCTACTCGACGGCGGGGGCTTCCACGAGGGAGAATGCCCAGCCGCTGGTGCTGAACTATGTGAAGGGCACGCTTGCGCTGGCGCACAATGGAAACCTGATCAATGCGGCGGAGCTCCGCCATGACCTGGAATACACAGGTGCGATCTTCCAGACCACGATCGACTCGGAGGTGATCGCATACCATATCGCGAGGGAGCGGCTGAACACAGGGACTGTCGAGGAGGCTGTCAACCGGGCGTGTCAGAAGATCAGGGGCGCGTATTCCCTTGTCGTGATGAGTCCGAGAAAGCTGATCGGGGCAAGAGATCCCTACGGCTTCAAGCCGCTCTGTATCGGAAGACGGGAAAACAGCTATATCATCACTTCGGAGACCTGTGCGCTGGACACGATCGGCGCGGAGTTCGTGCGGGACGTGCTCCCGGGTGAGACGGTTACGATCACCCCTGACGGCGGGATCTTGTCGGATCTGTCGCGCGCGCTTCCACAGGAGCAGGAGGCGAGATGTATCTTTGAGTACATTTATTTTGCAAGGCCGGACAGCCACATAGACGGCGTGAGCGTGTACGCGTCGCGTATTCGGGCGGGGCGCTTTCTGGCCATGGATTCTCCGGTGGAGGCGGATCTTGTCGTGGGCGTGCCCGAGTCGGGAAATGCGGCGGCGCTTGGCTATTCGCTGCAGTCCGGGATACCGTATGGAACAGCCTTTGTAAAAAACGGCTATGTGGGCAGGACGTTTATCAAGCCGAAGCAGAGCAGCCGCGAGTCGAGCGTGAAAGTAAAGCTCAATGTTCTCAGGGAAGCTGTGAACGGCAAGCGGATCATCATGATCGACGACTCTATCGTGCGCGGGACGACTTCGGACAGGATCGTGAGAATGCTCCGGGAAGCCGGGGCGGAGGAAGTTCATGTCCGCATCAGTTCGCCCCCGTTTCTCTGGCCATGTTATTTTGGGACAGATGTTCCGGAGAAAGACCAGCTGATCGCACATGACCGGACGATCGAGGAGATCAGGGATATCATCGGCGCCGATTCACTTGGCTATCTGAATATAGAACGGCTGCGGGGGATGGTGGACGGACTGGGAATCTGCACAGGGTGCTTTGACGGGAACTACCCGATGGAGCCGCCGACGCAGGATATCCGGGGTGATTTTGAGAAATAGGTAAGATAAGGAGAAGAGTATGAGTACAGACAGATACACAAGCCCCCTTTCTGAGCGGTATGCCAGCAAGGAAATGCAGTACATTTTTTCACAGGATATGAAGTTCCGAACCTGGAGGCGGCTCTGGATCGCCCTTGCGGAGACGGAGATGGAGCTGGGACTCTCTGAGAACGGCAGGCCGGTCATCTCACAGGAGCAGATCGACGAGCTGAAAGCGCACGCGGAGGATATCAACTATGAAGTGGCAAGGGAGCGTGAGAAGCTTGTCCGCCACGATGTGATGAGCCACGTATATGCATACGGGCAGCAGTGTCCGAAGGCGGCGGGGATCATCCATCTGGGGGCGACCTCCTGCTATGTGGGCGACAATACGGACATCATCGTGATGAATGAGGCGCTGAAGCTTGTGCACAGGAAACTGGTGAATGTGATCGATGAGCTTGCGAAGTTTGCAGAGAGATACAAGGAGCTGCCGACGCTCGCTTTCACGCATTTCCAGCCGGCACAGCCCACGACTGTCGGCAAGCGTGCCACGCTCTGGATGCAGGAGTTCCTGATGGATCTGGAGGATCTGGAGTATGTGATGGGAAGCCTGAAACTGCTGGGTTCGAAGGGAACGACAGGCACACAGGCAAGCTTCCTGGAATTGTTTGACGGCGACCAGGAGACGATCGATAAGATCGATCCGATGATCGCGGCAAAGATGGGATTCAGGGAGTGCTACGCCGTGTCAGGGCAGACGTATTCCAGAAAGGTGGATACCAGAGTGGCGAATATCCTTGCCGGGATCGCGGCAAGCGCACACAAGATGTCAAACGACATCAGGCTATTGCAGCATTTGAAAGAGGTGGAGGAGCCGTTTGAGAAGAATCAGATCGGCTCGTCCGCGATGGCGTACAAGAGAAATCCGATGCGCTCGGAGCGTATCACATCGCTTGCACGCTATGTGATGGTCGATGCATTAAATCCTGCGATCACCTCCGCGACACAGTGGTTCGAGCGGACGCTCGACGACTCTGCGAATAAGAGGCTCTCTATCCCCGAAGGATTTCTTGCGATCGACGGTATCCTTGACCTGTGTCTCAACGTGGTTGACGGACTTGTGGTCTACGACAAAGTGATCACGAAGCACCTGATGGCGGAGCTGCCGTTCATGGCGACTGAGAATATCATGATGGATGCGGTGAAGAACGGCGGCAACCGACAGGAGCTTCACGAGAAGATCCGGACACTCTCCATGGAAGCGGGCAGGAATGTCAAGGCGGAGGGAAAGGACAACAATCTGCTCGAACTGATTGCAGCCGATCCGGAGTTCAACCTGACACTGGAACAGCTGCAGGCGGCGATGGATCCGTCCAGATATGTGGGCCGGTCCCCGGTACAGGTCGAGCATTTCCTCGCTGACGTGGTAAAGCCGGTGCTCGAGGCGAACCAGTCCGAGCTTGGCATCAAGGCGGAAATAAATGTCTGAATTTAGTGGATAAATATTCTTTACTTATCCTTCAAAAAGTTGTATGATAAATAGCGGTGCAGCGGGCACGCACAGGCCTGTCCGCAGTCAGAGTTTACAGTGAAGAAAGGAACTGCTGTTCCTAAAAGAACCGGAGGTATGTCAATGGTAAAAGCAGTAGTAGGAGCTAATTGGGGCGACGAGGGAAAAGGTAAGATCACCGATATGCTCGCGCGCGAGGCAGATATTGTTATCCGTTTTCAGGGGGGCGCAAATGCAGGCCACACGATCGTGAACAATTACGGCAAGTTTGCACTTCACACGCTGCCTTCAGGCGTATTTTATAATCATACGACGAGCATCATCGGCAATGGTGTCGCGCTGAATATTCCGATCCTGATGGACGAGATCAAGTCGATTACGGACAGGAACGTGCCGATGCCAAAGATCCTGGTATCAGACAGGGCGCAGATCGTGATGCCGTATCATGTGCTGTTTGACCAGTACGAGGAGGAGCGCCTGGGCGGGAAATCCTTTGGTTCCACCAAGTCGGGCATCGCCCCTTTCTATTCAGATAAATATGCAAAGATCGGTTTCCAGGTAAGCGAGCTTTTTGACGAGGAGCTCTTAAAAGAGAAGATCGAGCGTGTGGCAGAGCAGAAAAATGTGATCCTGGAGCACTTGTATCACAAGCCTGCGATCGTTCCTGCGGAACTGCTCGAGACGCTGCATGAATACAGGGATATGATCAGACCTTATGTATGTGATGTCTCCGCATATCTCGACGAGGCGCTGAAGGACGGGAAGAACATTCTTCTGGAGGGACAGCTTGGAACGTTAAAAGATCCGGATCACGGAATCTATCCGATGGTGACATCCTCATCGACGCTCGCGGCTTACGGAGCGATCGGCGCGGGAATACCGCCCTATGAGATCAAGGAGATCTACACAGTGTGCAAGGCATATTCGTCGTCAGTCGGCGCAGGCGCTTTTGTATCGGAGATCTTCGGCGATGAGGCTGACGAGCTCAGACGCCGGGGCGGAGACGGCGGTGAGTATGGCGCTACTACAGGACGTCCGAGACGCATGGGCTGGTTTGACTGCGTGGCATCCAAGTATGGCTGCCGCCTGCAGGGAACGACGGATGTCTGCTTTACAGTGCTCGATGTGCTCGGATATCTCGATGAGATCCCTGTATGCACAGGGTATGAGATTGACGGGGAAGTCACTACACAGTTCCCTGTCACGGCAAAGCTTGCGAAGGCAAAACCGGTGTTCACGACGATGCCCGGCTGGAAGACAGACATCAGGGGCATCCGCAACTACGATGAGCTTCCTGAAAACTGCCGTAAGTATGTCGAGTTCATCGAGGAACAGATCGGTTATCCGATCACGCTCGTCAGCAACGGGCCGGCGAGGGACGATGTCATATACAGGAAGAGTCCGCTAAAAAAATAATGTAAGGCGCGCGAGCAGGGGAAGAGGACTCTTCCCCTGCTCGATTGCATATGGGCACCCAGGGATCCGTGAACGGAGGAGAAAATGAAAATGGAAGGAAAGTATCGTTTCCTGATGGCAAAATCAAGCCCGGATACGGGGCAGATATGGCTTCCGTTATGGATGCATCTGGAAGACACTGCTGGAATTATGAGGAAGCTTGTGACAGCATGGATTCCGGAATCCATTGTCAATGCATCCGGAATGGATTATGACCAGTTTATGGCGATATCGGTTTTTCTTGCCGCAGTGCATGATATCGGCAAGGCATCCTCCTACTTCCAGAGTATCATTACAAAATCGTACCCGGAAAAATATGAGGAAATAACAGCAAGTGGATTTGCAGTCAATAAAGAGTATCGGGAGCCTGGCAGGACGCCGCATGCCTATGCGGGGCAGTGGATCCTTCAAAGTGACACCAATGATTTTGGGATAGACGAGAAAATAGCAATGGTCGTCGGGGCGCATCATGGAAAACCGGATGGCAGTATTGTCGTCATGGGTGAGCCGGATCTGATAAAGGTTTATCCGGTTAATTTCTTTGGTTCGGAATGTGATGATGCCGTGAAAAAGATATGGAAAGATTCATGGCATGAGATTGTCAGCAGGGCACTTGGGCTGGCAGGTATCCAGTCTGTAAGCGAGCTTCCGGATGTCACGCTTGAAGCCCAGGTGCTGTTGTCAGGGCTTCTTATCGCAGCAGATTGGATCGCAAGCAATCCGACGTATTTTCCGTTGATATCGGTTGATGATTATGGGGATGTAAGCCTGTAGC